>NZ_AQPH01000009.1 GCF_000442515.1 Magnetospirillum fulvum MGU-K5
TCAACTTGCATGGGTGCGCGCTCCCGTCACCAGTCCCCGTCGAGGTCTGGACGATTATTAAGAGTAAAGGTCGGGAAATGGGGGTCGCCGTCAGCTCGGGTGACGGCTGCCTCCGCCGGTGGGGCCGGAGCGATCAGCGATGTGGATCGGGGGGGAGAAAGTCGGGCCGGGACGTGCTCGCGGGCAGTCACCCAGCCGGACCTTTTGGACGGCTTCTGGCGAAGCCGTCCAACATGGATATAGAAATTCTGGAGAGCGACGGTGACCTTTCCCTCAGACTTAAGGGATAGCCACACTTGCCGAACAGTCTCGCCCTTGTCCAAACGCTCGATGATTTGCGTCTGGAGTGCGATAACCTCGCGCTTCGCTTGACCCCACGGAATTTCTCGCACACAATCCCCGCATCGTGATCGTTACGATCCGATTCGACGGGATTGTTTAACCAGAGAACCTACCCGATCCGCGCAGGCCCTCATTCGCCGGGCGCGGCCCCTCCGGGCCGCTTGGCTCCGCGCCACGAGGCGCGCAGCCCTTCGGGCCTAACCAAACTGCATAAAGAGAGCAGTTTGGTATGACAGGGCGGACCGCCCCCGGTCACGCGCGGGGCGGGCTGATCGTTTCCAGCCACGCTACCGCCTCGGCCACGGTGGCGACGTTGGAGCAGTCTGGGCGGCGGGGACGGCGGCGCATCACCACCCGCACCCCCAGATCGCGGGCGGCGGCCAGCTTGGATTCGGTGGCGGTGCCGCCGCTGTTCTTGCAGACGATGGTGTCGATCCGGTGCGATGACAGCAGCGTCCGTTCGTCGTCCAGCCCGAACGGCCCGCGTGCCAGCACGATCTCGGCCTGGGCGAAGGGCGGCATCGGGTCGGGGCGGTCAACCGAGCGGATCAGGAACCAGACATCGTCCAGTCCGGCGAACGGCTCCAGCTCCTGGCGGCCCAGCGCCAGCAGCACCCGCCGCGAGCGGGCGGCGACCAGGGCGGCGGCCTGCTCCCAATCCTCGACCTCGTCCCACAGATCGCCCGGTTCCGGTTGCCATGCCGGACGTTCCAGCCGCAAGAGCGGCAGCCCCCGGGCGGCGCAGGCAGTGGCGGCGTTCCACCCCATCCGCGAGGCGAAGGGATGGGTGGCATCGATCACCGCCGCGACGGTCGGGCGGGCGCACAGCCACGCCTCCAACCCCTCGGGACCGCCAAAGCCGCCGATGCGGACTTCTCCGGCGGGGTGACGCGGGCTGGCGGTGCGCCCGGCCAGCGAGGAAATCGGCGCGAACCGGGGATGGTCGGCCAAGGCGGTGGCGAGGGCATAGCCTTCGGTGGTGCCGCCGAGAATCAGAACCTCAACGCTCATCTTTGCGTCGCTCCAGAGCGGCCCGCAGCAAGGCGGCGGCGCGGTAGGGGGCATGGGCGAACTTGCCGTGGGGCAGGGCGACGAAAAAGCCGAGCACCGTCCCCAGATGAAGGGCGAGGAGAATGCCCATTGCCGGGCCATCCCGCAAGGCCAGCAACACCAATCCACTGACCGCCATCGCGACAAGCTGGATCAGCAGCAACCTCCCGGACTCCTGGGCCGCCGGGGCACTGGTGGCGGGGTTGGCCCCACGCTTTAAGCCCAGCAGGCCGAGCGAGCCCGCGATCATCCCCAGCCCGCCCAGGCTGCCCAGAATCACGGGGAGGCTGAGATAGGGATAGGGCGCTTCCAGCCCGAGCAGGTGGTGATAAATCGTTGCCACCGAGGTTGAAGCCAGACAGAGCAGGAACCCGGCGAACACCAGATGATGGAAGCGTTTGCGCTGGAACGACAGGCTGCCATAGCCCTCGTCGCATCCGGCGCCGCCGCCGTCGAGATTGCGCAAGGTCACGGCGTCGCGGATCGCCTCGGGGGCCGCCGCGCGCATCTCGGCCCCGCTGCCGCCGCCTCCGGCCCGCCAGAACCGCGCCACTCCCACCGCCAGCGCCAGCACCGACCAACCGAGCGGGATGGCGGCGGCAAGGCTCATCACCCCCCATGGCACCACCCGGTAAAACGCCCCCGGTCCGGTATGGGCGGCAAACAGCACTTCGCCCGGCACCAGCAGCAGGACCAGCAGCACCGGCAGTAGCGTCACCCCCAGCGTCAGCAGGCCCAGATGCGGCAGCGGACGCGGCCACGCCAGTTCGGCCTGGGACAGCAAGCGCAATTCGGCCAGGACCAGGGGAACATTGACGGCATAGGGATGCGGCGGGGCGTATTGGCAGGCCTGCCAACAATTGCGGCAGTTATGGCAAAGGTGGGCGAGGGTGGCCAACTCTCCATCGCTGAAGGTGCGGTGACGCTCGGCGGCGCGGAACATCTCGCAATAGCCGTTGCAGTAATTGCAGACGTTGCACAGCCGCAGCACCCGCCGCGCTTCCTCGTGCGGGTCATCCAAGCGCATGGTCCGCCGCCTCCTCGCCCGCGATCCGTCCGAACACCGCGCCGATGGTCAGCGCCGCCCCGGCAAGATAGCCGGTTCCGATCACGTTGGGAGCCATGATCATCCCCGCCGCATAGAGACAGCCGAGTGGCTGGCCGTCATCGGTCAGCACGCGGGCGTGGTCGTCGATTTTGACGCCGTAACAGGTAAAGGTGATACCGGGACGGATCGGAACGGTGAAGAACGGGGCGCGGCTGACCCGTCCCGAGTCCGCTGCCGTTACGGCCAGAGTGGCGAGCGGCATGTCCAGCAACTCGGCCAACGCCTCCAGGCTGTCGGCGCGGATTGGCTCCAGGATGGCGGGCGGGGTCCGCTCGATTCCGTCCTCATCCCACACCGCATGAGCGATCGCACCGGGCAGGGCGGCGACCCGTCGCCCCCATTGCGCATAGCGGGTCGGGCCGGTGATCGCGGTTTCGTCTTCGAACCGGCGTCCGTCGCGGTCGATCGCGATGCCTTGCGCCAGCCCGTCAACGCGGGTGACGATGCCGCCATCGGCCTCGGTCAGCCGCCCATCGACGGCGACAAGGTGGCAGGCCCCCGGCGTGCCGACACGGGCCGCCCCCAGATCGAACAAAGCGCGCAGCGGCTCGCCTGCCGCAAACGGGGTGCCGCGCACCACCAACGCCGCCGCGTCGTCTCCCCATTGCTCGGCCAGCCAGACCGGGTTGGCCTGATAGCCGCCACTGGCGACCACCACCGCCTTGGCCCGGATCGTCCGCGCCTTGTCTGCCTCGTCGCACATCGTGACGAGACCGTCGGGGGTCAGGCCGGTCACGTGGCTGTGATGATGGATCGCAATTCCCAACCGGGTTGCGGTGGCATAGAGGGTGTTGATCATCGCCTTGCCGCCGCCCAGGAAAAAGGCGGTCTTGCGCGACCAGGGCAGGCCGCCGCAGGCGATGGTCTGAAACACCACGCCCTCGGCCGCCAGCCAGCCGGGAATCGTCGCCGACTGGCGGATCAGGACCTGCGCCAGCGCCTCGTTTTCGGCTCCCTCGGCGGCCTTGGTCAGGTCAGCCGCGAAATCGGCTTCGTCGTAACTACCGGGAAACAGCGGCGAGGGAGCGCCATGCATGATGCGCAGATTGCGCGAATGGCGGGTGTTGCCGCCGCGCTGGTCGGGCGGGGCCTGATCGAGCAGCATCACGCTTGCCCCCTTGCGGCGGGCGGCCAGCGCCGCGCACAAGGCGGCGGTGCCGCCGCCCACGATGGCAACGTCACAGTCGGGCTGATCGGGGGGCAGGGCCGGAGGAGGGGACGACATCGCGGGCGGGGTCAGGCCGGGTCCGTCGCCGGCAGGGAAAAGAAGAAGGTGCTTCCCTCGCCCGGTTTCGATTCGAGCCAGATCCGGCCGCCATGTCGCTCGACGATCTTCTTGCAGATGGCCAGACCGATCCCGGTGCCCTCATAGCTCTCGCGGGTATGCAGGCGCTGGAAGATGCCGAAGATGCGGTCGGAATATTGCAGATCAATGCCGATGCCGTTATCGGCGATGGCGACGATTACTTCGCTGCCGCGCCGCTCGGTCGAGATCGTCACCCGGATCGGCCGGGTCGGTTCGCGGTATTTGATCGCATTGTCGATCAGGTTTTGCATCAGCCGAACCAGTTCGTCGGGATCGCCGGTGACGCTGGGCCAGGGCGGAGCGGGCAGAACGATGTCGGCCCCGCTTTCCGTGACCTTCAATGTCAGGGCGCGGGCAACCCGGTCGCACAAAACCCCCAGATCGACCGGCTGCATCGGTTTGCAGATGCGGCCGATCCGCGAATAATCAAGCAGATCGAGCACCAGCCGGTCCATTCGGGCCGCGCCTTCGCGGGCAAAGGCGATGAAGTCCAGCCCGTCCTGATCCAGCCGGTCGCCATAGCGGCGACCGAGCAGATCGACGAAGCTGGCGATCATCCTAAGCGGTTCGCGCAGATCGTGACTGGCGACATAGGCGAACTGTTCCAGTTCGGTGTTCGAGCGGGCCAGTTCCTCGGCCTGGAGGCGCAGCGATTCGTCGGCCTGACGGCGTTCGGTGATGTCTTGAACCGTCCCCAGAATCTCGCCGCTTCCATCGACCGATTGCGACGAAATTTCCGCCCGCAGCCTGATCCAGGTCACTTTGCCATCGATCAACAAACGATGTTCGATGTCGAGCGGGTGGCCCAGTCCGGTTTGCCGCACCGCCTCGATCACCCGGTCGCGATCCTCGGGATGAATCCGCTCCAGCACGTCCTCGCTGCGGACCCGTGTGCAGATTGGCAGGGCGAACAGGCGGGCCGCTTCCGCCGAGCAGGTCAGTGACAGGCTGGGCAAATGGGCTTGCCAACTGCCCACCCGCGCCACCGCCTGGGCACGATTCAGCGCGGCCTCGCTGGCGGCGATCCGGGTCCATGCCTCGGCCTCGGCGCGCATGTGGCGCAGCAGCACCAGACCGGCGGCGGTAATCAGGAAAATGCAGGCGGCGATCACCACTTCGATCCGCCGGTTCTGCTCCCGCCATGGCTTTAACGCGGCCTCGACCGGCAGGGAGGCGGCGATGGTCAGGTCAAGGCGTTCGAGACGGCGAAAGCTCGATAGCCGCTCGATCCCGTCCAAGGGCGAGACCATGATCGTGGACCCGGCGACCTCTCCGTTCGCAAGGGACGGATACACGGTGGCGAGATCGACCTTGCTGCCGACTGCACCGTCTCGCTCGGGGTGGCGGACCAGGACGGTTCCGTCCTCGTGCAGGAGAGTGAAGACGATCTGGTTATCGAGGTCGAGCGAGCGGAAAAAGGTTGAATAAACAGCGGGGTCAAGGCTGGTCAGAATCACACCGCCAAAGCTGCCATCCGGTTCGGTGATGCGGCGGGTAAACGGAATCACCGGGGCGTTGGCGACCTTGCCGAAAACGGGTTGCCCCAGAAACGCCTCTTCGGAGGGGTCGTCGCGGTGATGCTGGAAGTAATCGCGATCGGTTACGCTGACCGAGCCGGGATCGGCGGTATGGCTGTGCAGGCGCACCCGCCCTCTATCGTCGATCAGAACCAGACGCGGCTTGGCCACCATCGAGACCGAGATGTCGTGCAAAATCCGCCACAGCACCGGGTCGCGCGGGATGGTGCGCCAGTTCGGATTGGCCCCCACCAGGGCGACGATAGTGCGCAGGGCAAGATCGCTGCTTTCAATCTTTCCATTTATTTCGATGCTGGCCAGTTCGACCTGGGCGGTAAGGTCGGTTTCGGCGGCTTTCAGCGTGTTGCGGCGGTCGGTTTCGCTCGATTGGTAGAACCACAATCCGATCAGGCTGACGCAAACCAGCCACGCCCCGACCAGCCATCCTTGGCGGGACGCCAGGATCCGGCGCAAGCCGGAAGAAAGGGGGGGGCGCGAGAACGGCACGAGGGACTCCGAATGCAAACTGAGACTGAAAGCCAGGCGGTGTCGTCTCTAAGGTAAGCTAGGCCTTATGCGATTCAAATGGAACCGGCTCCAGCTTTTGCCCAAGACCGTAAAGGCTGCGGGGCCGACAGTGTTATCGGCCCCGCTCAGGTTTATTCTCTTGTCCGATCCGATGGTCTCAGGCGACGAAACTGCCGGATCGGATCAATCGGGACGAGGGAACGGCGTCCCCCCTCTGTCAGAGGTCGGCGCCCGGACTGGACAGCGGCAGCGGGTCCGCGTCTTCCGGCTCCTCGACGGCCTTGGCCTTCAAGACCCGGCGCATGATCTTGCCCGCAATGGTTTTGGGCAGTTCGGGAATGAAATGCAGTTCGCGGGGGGCCATCGCCGCCCCTAATTCCTGACGGGCAAAGGCCAGAACCTCGGCGCGCAGGGCGTCCCCGGCCTGGAAGCCCGGGTTGAGCGAGGCGAACGCCACCGGCACTTCGCGCAGCAGCAGATCGGGCTTTCCCACCACGCCGACTTCGGCGAGGGCGGGGTGATTCATCAACAGCCCTTCGACCTCGAACGGGCCGATCTGAAGCCCGCCGCATTTGATCATGTCGTCGGCGCGACCGACGAACCAGTAAAAGCCGTCGGAATCCCGCCGGACCAGATCGCCGGTCAAATACCAGCCATCAACCAGTCCGGCCCCCAGCAGAATCCCATTACCGACATAGCCCGACAGCATCGAGGGCCAGCCCGGCCGGATTGCCAGTTCGCCGACGGTATCCGGGGTCTCAATCACATCAAGCCGGTTGCCCTCGCGCTGGACCACGGCGGCGTGAATGCCGGGGAGAACCCGGCCCATGCTGCCGGGGCGCTGGGTCTCGGTCGGGCAATTGGCGATCGCCACCGATCCGATCTCGGTCTGCCACCACGTATCAAGGAAGGGAACGCCCAGCGCCTTTTGTCCCCACAGCACCGCTTCGGTGTTGAGCGGCTCACCGACGCTGGCGGCGACGCGCAGCCAGTTGCTGCGATAAGACCGTGCCAGCGCCGCGCCATAGCGCATCATCGCCCGGATCGCGGTGGGCGTGGTATACCAGGCGGTAACCTTCTCGTCGGCCAGGATGCCGTACCAGCGCCGTGGATTGATGTCGGCCTCGTCGGCCAGCACGGTGGCGCCACAGGCCAGCGGCGCGATCACTCCATAGGCGGTGTTGGTAATCCAGCCGGGATCGGCGGTGCACCAGAAAATGTCGTCGGGGGTCAGGCCGAACAATTCGCGCCCGGTGACCAGATGGGCCAGCATGGCGCGGTGGGATTGCACCACTCCCTTGGGCGTCCCCGAGGTGCCGCTGGTGAAATGCAGCAAAGCGGGATCGGTCGGCCGGGTCGCGACCGGGGCGGCGGGACGGGCCGCCGCAAGCTGGGTCGCGAAGTCCAGGCAATCCGGTCCGGGCTTCGTCACCGCCCCATCCTCGCCGATCAGCAGGACGTGCTGGAGCTCGGGCAGGGCGGCCCGGCTGGCAGCGACCTTGCGGGCATAGAGATCGTCGGCGACGATCAACACCTTGGCCTGGGCCAAAGCGAGGCGGGACCGGATCGGCCCCGGTCCGAACGTCGCGAACAGCGGACAATAGACTCCGCCCGCCTTCAGCGTGCCCAACGCGGCGACGAACAGTTCCGGCACCCGGCGCAGCAGCACCGCGACGGTATCGCCCGGCTCTATTCCCAGACCGATCAGAACGGCGGCAAGACGGCTGGAGGCATCGGCCAGTTCGTCATAGCGGATATCGCGCTGTTCCATACGCGGTCCCAGGCAGCGAACGGCGATCCGGTCGCCATGACCGGCGGCGACATGACGATCACTACAGGCGGTTCCGATATTGATGCCGCCGTCGGGAAGGGTGGAAAGCTCTTCGCGCAACTCATCCCAACGCGAGGATGAACCGGCGGTTACGCCTTCGTTCACGGTGTCACTGGACTTCGACGAAGCCATGGCTTTTTCCCGCTTTTGACGATGACGGGGAGGACAGACGTCAGTCCCGGGGCGGACCTGCATTCCCTGTGGAAAACATACTGAGCGTGGCCGAAACAGCACGCAACATATGGAAACGCAGGGCACCGATGCGCCGGAACCGGGTGTACGGAAGACTAGTCCGTCCCGTCGTGATGGACGTGCTCAGGGCGACGGAGTGACAAGAGGCGGAAGATGCCCCTCGTCCAGGATGGCCTGGGCGATTTTGTCTCCGATCGCTTTGTTGAACCGGGGTGAATAATGGATGGTGTCGATATAGGCGTTGCCCTCGGCCGGTTCGAGTTCGGCCAGCCAGAGCAGACCGCGTTCCCACAATTGTCCCTGCGCCCGCTGTTGCGCCATCAGCGGATAGCCCCGGGCCGAGTTCATGTGATAGCCCAACATCTCTTCCTGGACCGGGAACGGACGCTTGCGGTTGTCATAGGAATAGGTCGGAACCGGCTGCTGGACGAACAGGGCTTTGAATCCCATCCGTTCGGCGGTGGCGTCGATGATGCGGCGGTTGGTGTCGAGGCGGTGGGCGACCTTGGCGACGTCGGCCTCGCCGTTGCAGAAGCTGCCCCATTCGCGCAGCACGACCGATTTGTCCCCGCCGAAATGCCGGGCAAGGTGGACCAGATTCGATCGGTGCGACAGGTCCCGCAGGATCGGCAGCCGCGAGCGGGCGTTGGTCAATTCGATCAGTCGCTCGTTCCAGGCGCTGACGTCGGGAACGGTGCAGTAATAGAAATCGTTGACCCCATCGACGAACACGGCGACGTCAGGCTTAATCCCGGCGGTCAGCAGTTTTTCCAGGGCGATCCGCTCCTGGGTCGAGTAATACGAGGCGGCGCCGAAATTGAACACCTGAACATCGGCCCGCCCGGCGGCTTTCAACGCCTGCTCGATATAAGCCGGGATGGTTTCGTCGTTGCCGACGCCGATGCCAAGCGTGGTCGAACCGCCAAAGACGAACACCTTGGGCCCCGCCGCCTGAAGATCGGGAGCCGGGTCGCCATTCGGGCGGAAGCCGTCCTCGGTTATCGTGAAATAGTGCCCGCGATAGGGCGTCATCCGGTATTCGACGAACGGACTGTAGATCGTGTCGGTTTGCCGCCATCCTTCCGCCATGATCTCTCGGTATCGGCGGGGATTGTCGGTGTCGAACAGCTTTTTGATGTTGTCGTCGGTGCCCGCCATAATGAACAGGGGGCGTTTGTCGCGTAACTGCTTAAGAACGAGGCCCGCCGTATATTCGGCAAAGGCGATAAAGATCGCCGCGGAAAGAAGCGTCACCGCCACGGTGGAAAACACTCGACCGAACAGATTGGAGCGGGTAGGACGCATCAGACCGGACCTCGAAACGATTGCCTACCCTGATACCGCGAATGCGCCTTGTTGCGCAATGAGGAGACAGGACGAAATGTTTGAACTCCACCCGAAATTGTTTGTCGATACGGTTCCGGTTGCCGAATGGCCTTTGAGTTGCGTTCTTTTGATGAACGAGCGGTCTTATCCCTGGTTGATTCTGGTGCCACGACGGGCTGGAATCTCCGAAATCGGCGAGCTAGAGGCAGCCGACCGCGCGGTGCTGATCGAAGAAATCGCCCGTCTGTCCGATGTCGTTCGCGCCCGGCTGTCCCCCGACCGGATCAACGTTGCCGCGCTCGGCAATGTCGTCCCGCAGCTTCACGTCCATGTCATCGCCCGGTTCAAGACCGATCCGGCCTGGCCGCGCCCGGTGTGGGGTGCGCAGCCGGTGGTGCCGTTCAGTGACGGTGAACTGGATCGCCATGCCGAGGAGTGGAGCAGCCTGCTCCGCTGATCCCCGTTTAAGAGCGGTGCGGATAAGCTCAGGATCGGACGTATTTCAGGGGCTTTCGCCCCCGATCCCCAATCGGGAGGCTGTGCCTCCCGAACCCTCTATATTTTTAATCAATTGAAATAAAAAGAAAGAGGAGGTTCGGAGGCATGCGCCTCCGAACGGGTCCGGGCGGTTGCCCGGCCGCGCAGCGGAGGTCTTGCGCTAAAGAGCTTTATGCGCGGGGCGGTGGGGCTTCGTGAAAGCGGATCGGCTCGCCTGCGGGCTGGCCCAGCAACTGGCCTTCGCGCATCACGGTGCGGCCGCGCAGGATGGTGGCGACCGGCCAGCCGGTGACCCGCTTGCCATCGAACGGAGTCCAGCCGCAGCGGCTGGCGATCCAGTCGTTGGTGATGGTCCGCTCTGCCTTCAGATCGACCACGGTGAAGTCGGCGTCATAGCCGATCGCGATCCGCCCCTTGCCCGCGATGCCGAAAATCCGGGCCGGTCCGGCGCTGGTCAGATCGACCAGCCGTTCCAGCCCCAGCCGCCCCTCGGCGACGTGGTTCAGCATGATCGGCACCAGGGTCTGCACCCCGGTCATTCCCGACGGGCTGGCGGGGTAGGGCTGGTCCTTTTCCGCCAGGGTATGCGGCGCGTGGTCCGAGCCCAGCACATCGACGATGCCGCCCGCGATTGCCGCCCACAGCGCGTCGCGGTGGTGGGCGTCGCGGATCGGCGGATTCATCTGGGCCAGGGTGCCGAGGCGTTCATAGCAGTCCGGCGCGGCCAGGGTCAGGTGCTGCGGCGTCGTCTCGACCGTCGCCCAATCCTTGTGATGGCCGAGATACTCCATCTCCTCGGCCGAGGTGACGTGGAGGACGTGGATTCGCCGCCCGAGCCGCTCGGCCAGACCGACCAGCCGCTTGGTCGCGATCAGCGCGGTTTCGGCATCGCGCCAGTGCGGATGGGCGCGGGGATGGCCCTCGGCCTCGGCGAGCGGACGGCGCTGACGCAACCGGGCTTCGTCCTCGCAATGGACCGCGACGCGGCGGGTTCCGGCTTCCAGCACGGCTTGCAGGGTGGCGTCGTCCTCGACCAGCAGGCTGCCGGTGCTCGATCCCATGAACACCTTGATCCCGGCACAGCCGGGCAGGCGCTCCCATTCGGCCAGATGGGCGACATTGTCCGCCGCCGCTCCCAGATAGAAAGCGTGATCGACCCAGGCCCGCCCCTTGGCGCGGGCCAGCTTGTCGGCAATCGCCTCGGCCGTGGTGGTCGAGGGGCGGGTGTTGGGCATCTCGAACACGCCGACGACACCGCCCAGCGCGGCGGCGGCGGTGCCGCTCTCCAGATCTTCCTTATGCTCCGCCCCCGGCTCGCGGAAATGGACCTGACTGTCGATCACGCCGGGCAGCACGGTCAGCCCGGTCAGATTGACATCCTCGATCGCGCTGGCGGCAAACAGGTCCCCGATCGCGGCGATGCGGCCGTCACGGATGCCGATGTCGGTGCGGACGATTCCGCCCGGAGTGACGACGGTGCCGTGGCGCAGGATCAGGTCGAAGGGAACGGTCATCGGCGGCCTCGGAGGCAGGGGGGAAACGAAATGGCATCATACCCCATCGCCCAGCAGCGCGGCCACGTCGCCATCGGCGGGACGGCCCAGGATGTGACGGCGATGCCACAAAGCGTAGAACAGCAGGGTCCAGCAAGCGAATCCGTTGCTCTTGTCGCAGCGGGCGAACAGCGCCTCGACCGCGCCGGGGCGGCAGATTTCGGCGATACCGGGCTGACGCGCCAGCAGCGGCCCGATCTCGGGACGTCGGGCGATCCATTCGGCGACCGGAACGGTAAAGCCACGTTTCTTGTCGAACGGACGGGCCAGGGGCAGCGCGCGGTCGAGCCAGTGGCGCAACAGCCACTTGCCCATCCCCCCCGCACCTTGATCCGGTCGGGCAGGCGGAAGGCGAACTCGGCCAGAACCGGGTCGAGGAACGGCACCCGTCCCTCGATGCCGTGGGCCATCAGGCAGCGGTCGGCCTTGGACAGCAGATCGTGGGGCAGCCAGTCGGCGCAATCGGCCGCCTGCGCCGCCTGGAGGCGGCTGCGATTCTGGCCGGATTCGGCCCGGACGATCGCGGCGAAGCGGTCGCGCCAGCCCTCGGCGACGCCGTCCCGCAAGACGTCCAGACCGTCGAAGCTGCCGGAGCGGCGCATCGCGCGGGCCAGCGGCCACGGCCGGGCGGCGTGGCGGTGGCGGCCATAGCCTGCGAACAATTCGTCGCCGCCTTCGCCGGACAGGATCACCTTGACCTCCTTGGCGGCCTCGCGGGCCAGCTTGAAGGTCGGCAGACAGGCGTAATCGGCGGCGGGATCATCCATGCAGGCGGCGATCTGGGGCAGCAGGGTCCAGAAATCGGCCTCGGTGAACTCGATTTCGACATGTCTGGCCCCGACGCTTTGGGCCAGGGCGCGGGCGTGGGCGCGCTCGTCATGGGCGCCGGTGCCGGGGAACCCGGCGGTAAAGGCCAGGATGCCGCGCGGATTGAGCCGGGCCATCAGCGCCAGCACCGCCGAGGAATCGATCCCCCCCGACAGGAACATTCCATAAGGGACGTCGGAGCGTTGGTGCAGGTCGACCGTCTCGGTCAGCAGGGCATCAAGCGTCTCAAGCAGCGCTTCGGGCTTGCCCGGAACCGGCGGACCAGGGGGGAGGGCGGGGCGGTGGCGGGTGGCGACGATCCGGCCGCGTTCGACCACGATGGTCTCGCCGGGGGCGACGCGGCGAATGCCCCCAAAGATCGTGTCGGTTCCGCTGGTGAACTGCATCTGAAGCAGTTCGGCCCGCGCCACCGGCTCGACCTGGGCTTCGACCAGACCGGCGGCAATCAGGGCGGCCGGTTCGGAGGCGAAGGCCAGCCCCCACGTCCCTTCGGCGAAATAGAGCGGCTTGATCCCGAACGGATCGCGCGCGAGGATCAGCCGGTCGGCGGCGACATCGTGGATCGCCAGCGCGTACATCCCCCGCAACGCAGCGACGAACGCCAGCCCCTGCTGGCGGTAGAGATGCAGCGGCGGCTCGCTGTCCGAGCCGGTGGCAAAGCGCTGCCCCGGCATCGCCGCCTTCAGTTCGAGGTAATTATAGATTTCGCCATTGGCGACGATTGCGTTGCCCGCCTCGTCATAGATCGGCTGGCGGCCCCCGGCGAGATCGATGATCGACAGCCGGTTCTGGATCAGCCCGACCGAGCCCTGGACATGGCGGCCGCGTCCGTCGGGGCCGCGATGGGCCAGCGCGGCGGCCAGCCGGTCGAGGATTTCCGCCGCCGGAGCGGTTCCATCCGCCGTCATCAGTCCGGCAATGCCGCACATCAGCGTTTCACCCGGGCAAAGAACTCGACATAGCGCGCCACCACCGCGTTCTCGGTGAAGTCGGCATCGAAGGCGGCGCGTCCGGCCTGGGCCAGGGCGGCGGCCTGGGCCGGATCGGCGCGCAAATGAGCGATCGCGGCGGCCAGCGCCGCATCGTCGTCAACCGGAACCAGCAGGCCATCCTCGCCGCTGTGGATCAACTGGCTCGGCCCCTGCGAGGCGGCGGCGATCACCGGGCGGGCGGCGGCCCAGGCCTCCAGCACGACATTACCGAGCGGTTCGTGCCGCGATGGGCAGACGAACAGATCGGCCGAGGCCAAAAGCCTTGCCCCGTCATCGCGCCAACCCAGGAAACGGACCCGATCGGCGATCCCCAGCGTCGTGGCCAGCGCTTCCAGTTCGGCCCGCAACGGTCCTTCTCCCGCCAGCCACAGCCAGGTGCCTTCGACCTGGGCCAGAGCGCGGAGCAGCACGTCGAACCCCTTGTTGGGATGCAGCCGTCCCAGCGCGACGATCAGCGTTGCGTCGGCGGGGGTGTCGAACGCCTCTCGCGGCAGGGGGGCGGCGGCCGGGCCGGGATCGGCGGCGAAATTGGGCAGGTAATGGACCCGTTCGGCGGGCCAGCCCTGCTCGGCGATCCACGAGCATAGATCGGGGGTGTTGGCGGCGAGATGGTCGCAGGTGCGGTAATATTTCAGGTCGTAATAGCCGCCCAGCCGTCCGACCCGGACGATGTTGCCGGTGGGGAGAAAGCGGGCGGCGCGGTTCATCCAGGCCAGGGCGATGTCGGGGCCAAAGTCGCGCGCGGCGGCGGCGGCGCGGCGGCGGGTGAACAGGTCGAGCACTCCGCCGAAACCCAGTTCGGTGACCTCCAGCCCGGCGGCGCGCAGCCGGGCCGCTCGCTCGGCATCCTTGCGGATCAGCAGGTGCTGGACGATCCCGGCCCGGGCCAGCGCCGGGGCCAGCCGTTCAAAAAACGCTTCGGCCCCGCCGTGGCGGGCGCCGGCCATCATCTGGAGCAACCGGGTCACGCAATCCACCCTTCCAGCACGCGGGCGGCGTCGTCCCACGAGCGGTTGCGGTAAAGCCCCTTCGCCTCGCGGCTCAACACCCCCTGAAGCGTGCGGTCGGTCAGCAGCATCAGGGCCAGATTGGCAAAGGATTCATCGTCGGGGACGACATAGGCCGAAACGCCGTTGGCGACCCGTTCGAGCGCCGCCCCCAGTGGGTGCACCACCGCCGGACAGCCGCAGGCCTGGCTTTCCATCAGGGTGAAGCAGCCCATGTCATCGGCATGGCCGGGATGAAGGTGAACGCTGGCCCCGGCGAACAACGCCGCCATGCCCGGATCGGGCTGGGGCCGGACGATCCGCACCCCTTGGGCACGGGTGGCCAGGGCACGGTCGATCACCGGGCGCAGCGCGCCTTCGGCCTCGTCGCCCGCCGCGGCGCGGGCCAGGATCGTCGAACACAGCACCAGTTCGGCCTGGGGGGCTGCGGGATGAATCCGGTTTTGCCACATATCCAGGATGGTCTCGAGCCCATGGGCGGGATGGGCGGTGACAATCGCATAGGGCGGGTCGGCCGGGTTGGGCGTAGCGGCAATGTAGGATTCGGCCACCGCCGGGGGCAGCAATCCGGCGGTCAGGCCGCGCCGGTCGAATTGGCCCGCCTGAGCCTCGGCGGTCAGCAGCAGCAGCGGAGAGAAATTGTCGAGGGCGGCGCGGGCGGGGGCGCGGTCCAGCATCCGTCCCGGCCCGGTGATCCACAGCACGCGGCGGTCGGCCAGCCGGATGAAGTCAAGCAAGGCCGGTTGACGAAAGGCGATCAGAACATCAGTGCGGGGCGGCTTGCGCGCCTTCAGCGGGTCCCACCGCACCCCTTCGATATCGGCACCATAGGGGGTCGTGTTGAACGCCCGCACGCTGTGGCCGCGTCGCGCCAGCGCGGCGGCCATGGCAGCGAACGCTTTTTCCGCTCCGCCCAGCGGCCGGGTTGCGGCGCTCAGTCCGTCGAAGGGGATGGAATCGTCGACCAGGGTGATATGCATCGTTCGTTCCTTATAAGGCTGGCGAACGGGCTTGTCATCCCGGGCGCTTTGTCCCACCCTTTGAAGCGAATGGGACGAAGGGGATCATTATGACGGAACAGCGGTTTGTGCGTCTGGAACGACGTGCCATCATCGCGGTCGGCGGCGACGATCGTCGCACCTATCTTCAGGGGCTGATCTCCAACGACGTGACCCGCCTGTCGCCCGGCCTCGCTCAGTTCGCGGCGATGCTGACGCCCCAGGGCAAATTTCTGTTCGATCTGTTCCTGGCCGAGGCGGCGGACGGATCTTTTCTGATCGATACCGAGGCGGATCGGGCCGAGGCTCTGGTCCGCAAGCTGACAATGCACCGGCTGCGCGCCAAGGTGACGATCGAACTTGATCCGACCCTGTCGGTTTACGCCGCCTGGGGCGACAAGGTTGCCACCCGGCTGGGGTTGCCTGCCGCGGCCGGGTCCGCTGCGCCGTTCGCAGGCGGGATCGCTCTGGTCGATCCCCGTCTGGCCTCCGCCGGATTCCGGCTGGTGCTGCCCGAGGGGGGCGAGGCGGCCCTGATCGCTGCCGGGTTCGCGCCGGGTGAGTTGGCCGATTGGGATCGGACCCGGATCGCGCTTGGCCTGCCCGACGGCGCCCGCGACATGGAGCCGGAAAAGGCTCTGTTGCTCGAAAACGGTTACGAGGAACTGGCCGGGGTCGATTTCGAAAAAGGCTGCTACATGGGCCAGGAATTGACGGCACGGACCCGCTATCGCGGCCTGATCCGCAAACGGCTGATGCCGGTCACCATTTCCGGCCCAACCCCGGCACCGGGAACGATCATCCATCACGGCGAGGCCGAGGCGGGCGAGATGCGCTCCAGCGCGGGCGATCAGGGGCTGGCCCTGATCCGGCTCGAAGCGTTCCAGGCCTCGGGCGGGCAGGGCTTGCGCTGCGGCGAGGCGACCTTGACCGCCCATCGTCCCGACTGGGCCAAATTCCCCGAGACGGAGTAGCTGTTACCATCGGTTACCCAAAACCAACCGACTTCGCTGGGCGCGGCACGGTATAAAACGGTATGGAACCCGGACCTCACATTCTGGTGGTCGATGACGACCGCGAAATCCGTGACCTGCTGGCGCGCTTTCTTGCCCGGCATGGGTTACGTGTCACCACCGCCCGCGATGGGACCGAAATGATGCGCCTGCTCGATGAGCGGCGGATCGATCTGGTCGTACTCGACCTGATGCTGCCGGGAGAGGACGGTCTGGCCCTGACCCGGCGGCTGCGCGAGGCGCGTTCGACGGTTCCAATCGTGATGCTGACGGCGATGGGCGAAGACACTGACCGCATCGTCGGGTTGGAGATGGGGGCCGACGATTACGTCGCCAAGCCGTTCAACCCGCGCGAATTGCTGGCCCGGATCAAGGCGGTGCTGCGTCGGGTCCAGGGCGGCGGTGAAGAGGTCGAGGTTGCGCTGCCTCGGGCCAAGTTGCGCTTCGACGGTTGGGTGCTCGACCTTTCTACCCGCGATCTTCTCTCCCCCGACGGCGTGATGATCGGGCTGTCGGCGGGCGAATTCGGGCTGTTGCAGGTGTTTGTCGAACATCCGCGCCGAGTGCTGTCGCGCGATCAATTGCTTGATTTTGCCCGTGGCCGTACCGCCGCGCCGTTCGATCGCAGCATCGATATTCAGGTCAGTCGCTTGCGCCGTCGTCTCGGCGACGATGCCAAGGACCCGCAATTAATCAAGACCGTGCGCGGCGGCGGCTATCTGTTCACCGCCCAGGTTGAGCGGGCATGACCAAGCCGGCCCGGCGCTTGTTCCGCTGGCCCGATACCGTTCTGGGACGCACCGCTTTGGTGCTGGTGCTGGCGCTGATTCTCTCGGTCGGGTCGGCGGTGCTGCTGTTCGAAAGCCAGCGTCAGGAGGCGTTGGAAGCGATCGGCGGGCGCAATGCCGCCGAACGGGTCGGCGGTCTGGTCGCGATTGCCGAACAGACCGAACCGGATCGGCGGCACGTCACGCTGCGCCGCCTCGACACTCCCCGCTTCCGCGTCGGCTGGGGCACCCGCCCCGTGGTCGAAAACGACGAATCCTTTGGCCTTGCCGCCTTTGTCCGTGACACGCTGAAAACCGGATTGGAGGGACGCGAGATTCGTGTCTCGTCTCGTCCCGGCCCGGTCGGTGGTCCCGACACCGGGATATTCGGTCGCTTCGGGCGTGGCCGCGAGGATGACCGGCCCCCGCCGGATGCCGAACCGCCCCCCCCTCCGGGCGAGGGGCCGACCTTCGCCCCCCCCGGTTCCGAGCCGCAGCGGCCGCCCAATCTGGAGCGACCCCATCGCATGATCGGCCCGGCGCTGCGGATTTCGGTCCGGCTGGATGATGGGTCGTGGCTGAACGTGCTGGCCCCGCTCGATCCCGGTATCTCGTTGTGGCGGCCGCGCTTTGTCGCACCGCTGCTGCTGGGGCTGGTGCTGGTGACCCTGGCGGCGCTGATCGCGGTGCGTAAGGCGACGCTGCCCTTTGCCGTCTTTGCCGCCGCTGCCGAGCGGTTGGGGGTTGATGTCGGTGCCCCGCCGATGGCGGTGACCGGCCCGCGCGAGGTGCGCCGCGCTGCCCATGCCTTCAATGTGATGCAAGATCGTATCGTTCGCTTCGTTCAGGACCGCACCCAGATGCTGGCGGCGATCAGTCACGATCTGAAGACGCCGATCACCCGGCTGCGGCTGCGTGCCGAGTTCATCGAGGATGACGAGCAGCGGGCCAAGATGCTGGCTGATCTGGCCGAGATGGAACAGATGATCGCCTCGACCCTGGCGTTTGCCCGCGACGATGCCGCCAGCGAGCCGCGTCAACGGCTCGACCTCGCCGCGATGGTCCAGGGAATGCTGGAAGACATGGAGGATATGGATATCGCCTGCTCCTACACCGGGCCGGACAGTCTGGTGATCGCGGCGCGGCCGGTGGCGCTGAAACGCGCCATCGCCAATCTGCTTGATAATGCAGTCAAATATGGCGGCCGGGCCGGGGTCGGGCTTGCCTCCGGGGGTGGCGAAATCCGTCTCACTATCGATGATGACGGCCCCGGTATTCCCGAGGACTCGCGCGAACGGGTGTTCGCCCCCTTCTTCCGGCTGGAAAGCTCGCGCTCGCGCGATACCGGCGGAACCGGGTTGGGGCTGGCGGTGGCGCGGGCGGCGATCCGCGCCCATGGCGGCGACATTACCCTGGCCAATCGTCCCGAAGGCGGCTTGCGGGTGACCTTGACCTTGCCCCAGGCGTAGTCTCACACCAACCGGCCAATGACTTGGCCGGTTGTATTGTCCCTCGCCGGGCGCTCGCCTCCGCTCGCTTGGCCGCCGCCGCAATGGCGGCCGGATACCGACCAACGGATCAAATCGAGGGGTGGCCGGTATTAGACCTCAGTGCGGGGATACCAGCTTTAGCCCGATGATCCCCGCGACGATCAGGGAGATGCAGACCAGCCGCAGTGCATCGGCCGGTTCGCCGAACAGCATGATGCCCAGCATGGCGGTGCCGACCGTACCGATTCCGGTCCAGATCGCATAGGCGGTGCCGAGCGGCAGGGTTTTGAGCGCCAAAGCCAGCAGGCCAAGACTGACCGTCATTGCCGCCAAGGTGGCAAGCGATGGGATCAGGCGGGTGAAGCCCTCGGTATATTTCAGGCCGACCGCCCAGCCGACTTCGAACAGACCGGCGAAAAACAACGCAATCCAGGCCATGACAGGTCTCCAGAGGGGGCGGTCGCCATCCCCCTGGAGACCAAGAACGTCTTTTGTCTAAGCGGAAAGCGCCGCTTGAGGCAAGGATTGCGTCTCGGCCAACTGGGCCAGCCACGCCGCGATCCGCTTTTCGGTCTTGGAGGACTGGCCGTCTTCGTCCAGCGCCAGCCCGACAAAGCGTCCGTCGCGCTCGGCCAGCGACGCGGTGTAGTCATACCCGTCGGTCGAGGTGTGACCGACGATCACCGCCCCCTTCTCGACGACGATGTCATGGAGAATCCCGATCGCGTCGACGAAGCTGTCTGAATAGGTCGCCTGATCGCCGGTTCCGAAAATCGCCACCTGCTTTCCGCTCAGGTTCGCATTGTGCAAAGAGGCGATCCGGTCTTCCCAATCGGTCTGAAGGTCACCGATCCCATAGGTGGGCGAACCGAGAACCAGCAGATCGCATTGCTCGAAATCGGCCGGGTTTGCCGCGGTGATGTTGACGAGCTTCGCCTGTAAACCGGCGGCGATTCGCTTCGCGATCGCCTTGGTGGTGCCAGACTCGGAGCCGTAAATCACGGTGACGTTCATGAATCCCTCTCTCCAATGCGAGCGGCCGAGGGGGGCTTCGGCCTGATGGAGAGAGATGATAATGATATTGAGAATTGTTCGCAATATGTCGGTGGTCAGGTCAGCGACCAAAAAAGCCGATCGTCAGGACGACGACCGGCTTCAATGCCGCACGAAGCCGCGCCGATATCAGGCGTTGATATCGACGGTTCGGCCGCGATTGGACGTTTCCGGAGGCGGTGGGCTGGCTTCCTTGGCTTTTGCCGCCGAGGATTCTTTGGCCTCGTTATCATTGTCGCCGTCGCTGTCACGCGCCGCGGGCTTGGCCTGCTGGGGTGGGGCCGACGGGGGAGGGGCGGAACCGCTCGAAATCGAGGTGACGGACATGTTCTATATCTCCCTTAGGCAGGCATAATTCTATGCCTAAGGTTTTATTAAGCGCCCGACGAGCCCCGGAATGCAACGAAATTTTAGAGATGTTCGAAAACCCAGGCGGTCAGGGCGTTCGAGCGGGCAAAGAAAAAGGCCAAGCCTTTGAAGGGCTTGGCCTTTTAAATTGGCTCCGGAGGAGGGATTCGAACCCCCGACCAGCCGGTTAACAGCCGGCTGCTCTACCGCTGAGCTACTCCGGATCACCGATTCCCCTGCGGTGGTGGGGAACCGAAAAAACTCACTTCACGTCATACCCGTCCGAGGAACGGTGGAGGCCGAGGCCGGAATTGAACCGACGTACGCGGATTTGCAGTCCGCTGCATAGCCACTCTGCCACCCGGCCACCGGTCCGACCGGCCGTGGGGCCGACGTGAGGTGGGTGCTTATAAACGGAGATTTACCCTCGGTCAAGCGGCTTTGTGGCGGCATTGTTTTCATTTTGCGTCGGCCCTATAAGGGAGCCGTCGCCACTGGGCGCAGACTAGTCTTAGGAGCCGTGTCGAGATGGATTTTGCCGCCGCCCGCTTCAACATGGTCGAGAGCCAAATTCGCACCAATCATGTCGTGGATGCCCGCGCCATTCGGGCATTGTCGACCACGCCGCGCGAATTGTTTCTGCCCCGCCGGATGCGCGGCTATGCCTATACCGACGAGGATTTGCCGCTGGGGCGGGGGCGGGTGATGATCGAGCCGCTGGTGATGGCCCGGATGCTTCAGGCCGCCGCGATCGGGGACGGCGATGTCGTTCTGGCGATCGGCGATGCGACCGGGTGGGCCAGCGCGGTTTTGTCGAAGCTGGCCAGTACGGTGGTGTCGCTGGAAAGCGACGGCGAGCTTGCCGCCGCCGCCGCCGCGACCCTTGCCGAGCGTGAAGTCGACAATGTCGCGGTGGTTACCGGCGATCTGGCGGTCGGCTATCCGGCCCAGGCTCCTTATGACGTCATTCTTATCCTGGGCGCGGTGGCCGAGATTCCCGATGGCATCATTGCCCAATTGGCCGATGGCGGCCGTCTGGTCGCGGTGGTGTCGACTGGGAAGGGCGGTGGCGTGGGAACGCGGGTGACGCGGACCGGCGAGGTTTTTGGGCGCACCACGCCGTTCGATGCCGCCACGCCGTTTCTTCCCGGACTGGAGCCAAAGCCCGTCTTCACCTTCTAGGCGGGATTTGACCTTGATCTTATGCCGTGTCCCGCTAATCTTCCCCGGTTGTGGTTTGGTGCGGCGGAACCGGACGGACAGTCCCCCGAAGAGAAGGTGTCGAGATGAAGAAGGCATACGGTCTGCTGGCCGGGGTGGCTGGGGTCGCCTTGATGGCGATGTCGGGGGGCGGGGCGGTGGAGGCGGCTTCGCTGAACGATGTTCTGGCGGCCACCTACGAGTCCAACCCGAATCTGGCGGCCTATCGGGCCAAGCTGCGCGCCACCGACGAAGGGGTGCCGCAGGCTTTGTCGGGCTGGCGTCCGACGGTGACGGTGACCGGCTCGGCGGGCAAGGGGCTTTATACCGCCAACACCCGGCCGGATAAGTACGAGACCAACCGCACCCCGAAATCCGCCTCGTTGACCGTTACGCAGCCGGTCTATACCGGCGGCCGCACCGTTGCCGCCACCGATCAGGCCGAGGCGAACGTTCAGGCCGAGCGGGCGCGCCTGATCGCGACCGAACAGGCGGTGCTGTTGAACGCCACCAGCGCCTATCTGAACGTCGTCCGCGACGAGCAGGTGCTGAACCTGTCGATCAATAACGAGCAGGTGCTGAAGCGCCAGCTTGAGGCGACCCAGGAACGCTTCCGCGTCGGCGAAATCACCCGCACCGACGTCAGTCAGGCCGAGGCCCGTCTGGCCAAGGCGGTTGCTGACCGCATCGGCGCCGAGGGGACTCTGAAAAGCTCGCGGGCCAATTACCTGAACAATGTCGGCGCGTTGCCGGATTCGGTGATCCAGCCCGATTTGCCCGCGCCGTTGCCGTCCGGATTGACCGAGGCGACCGCCGGCGCGCTCGCCAACAATCCCAATGTCGTTGCCGCCGACCGGACCTTCGACGCGGCCAAGTACGGCATCGATCTGGTGTTCGGCGAATTGCTGCCCAGCGTCTCGCTCAATGCCAACGTGTCGCGCTATCTCGATACGGCGGGAACCGGGGTTGGTGGGTTCGACTCGGCGATCACCAACAAAGAGGTTCTGCTGAACCTGTCGGTGCCGCTGTACGAAGGCGGTGGGACCTATGCCCGTCTGCGCGCCGCCAAGGAAACCGCAGGGCAGCGCCGGATCGAGGCCGACCAGGCCCGCCGCGACGCGATCGAAACCGCGACCAAGGCGTGGGAAAGCCTGCAATCGGCTCAGGCCCAGGTCATCTCGTACAATGCCCAGATCAAGGCGTCCGATCTGGCCCTGGCCGGGGTGCGTGAGGAATCGAAGGTCGGATCGCGTACCGTGCTCGACGTGCTGAATGCCGAGCAGGAAGCGTTTGATGCCCGCGTCGCCCAGGTCCGCGCCGTTCACGATCAATTGCTGGCAGCGTATCAGGTGAAATCGGCGGTTGGCGAAATGACGGCGCAGGGTCTTAATCTGCCCGTTCAGGCGTTCGATCCGGTTTCGCACTATGAGTCAGTGCGGGAAAAATGGATCGGCACCGGTATCGGTTCCGGCAAAGGAGCCGAATAGGATTCGGGAGACGCTCCGGGTATAAGTCGATCATCCTGATCGGACGCAGGATTTTGGTGATTTGTTCCCGGCGGTGCGGCATGATCGAAGCAGGGCCCTATTACGGGCATAGGCAGATAGAATAGCCGTGACATGAGCGAAGATAAGGCCCAACAAGAACCGTCGATGGAGGATATCCTTGCCTCCATTCGCAGGATATTGTCCGAGGACGAGGTTGAGGAAAAGGCCAAGGCCCCGCCGCCGCCGCCTCCACCTCCGCCGCCTCCACCTCCGCCGCCCCCTCCGCCACCGCCCCCTCCGCCGGAACCCGAGCCCGAACCTGAGCCGGTTCCCGAGCCGAAGCCGAGCTTTGCCCAGGACGATATCGATTCGCTGTTCGATACCCCGGCGCCCCAGCCCGAGCCGGAACCCGACGATGACGACGATGTTCTCGAACTGACCGAGGACATGGTGCTTGAAGAGGAGCCGGAGCCCGAACCGGCGTTCGAGATCGACGATTTCGAGCCGGAACCCGAACCGGAGCCGGAACCCGAGCCCGAACCCGAACCGGTTGTCTTCGTCCCTCCGGTCGAGCCCCCGCCGCCGCCTCCACCACCGCCGCCGTTCCGCAGCTTCCGCGAGCCCGAATACGACGAATCGCTGATGTCGCCGCCCAACGTCGAGCGCGGCGCGACCCTGCTGTCCGACCTTGCCCGCGAAATCGTGCGGCAGAAGGCGTTCGGCCTGGGCAACAGCGCCCTGACCGTCGAGGATCTGGTGCGTGAATTGCTGCGCCCGATCCTGAAGGAATGGTTGGACCAGAACCTGCCTTATATGATCGAGCGGATCGTCAAGAAAGAGATCGAACGGATGGTCAATCGTTCCGAAGATTTCTAGCTTTTTTCCGTGATGTCCTATCGGGCGGTCCTCTCACACGGGCCGCCCGTTTTCCTTTTCCACTCCATTAGAAGCCGAGTCTGTTGCCATGCTGGACAAGACCTACCGTCCCGCCGAAGTCGAGCCGAAACATTATCAGCGCTGGGAGGAGGCGGGAGCCTTCGCCGCCGATGTCGAATCGACCCGGACGCCTTACACCATCATGATGCCGCCGCCGAACGTCACCGGCAGCCTGCATATGGGGCATGCGCTGACCTTCACGCTTCAGGACGCGCTGATCCGTCATCGCCGCATGACCAACCGCGACGCGTTGTGGCAGCCCGGCACCGATCATGCCGGTATCGCCACCCAGATGGTGGTCGAGCGGCGGCTGGAAGCCGAGAACATCTCGCGTCACGATCTGGGCCGCGATGAATTCATCCGCCGCGTCTGGGAATGGAAAGCGGAATCCGGCGGCACCATTACCACCCAGTTGCGTCGTCTGGGCGCGTCGCCCGATTGGGCGCGCGAACGCTTCACGATGGACGAGGGGCTGTCAAAGGCGGTGCGCAAGGTGTTCGTCACCCTGCATCGTCAGGGGCTGATCTATCGCGCCAAGCGGCTGGTCAATTGGGATCCCAAGCTGCACACCGCGATCTCGGACCTTGAGGTCGAGCAGCGCGAGATCAAGAGCCATATGTGGCACTTCAAGTACCCGGTCGAGGGGATGGAGGACACCTTCATCACCGTCGCCACCACCCGGCCGGAAACGATGCTGGGCGATTCGGCGGTCGCGGTCCATCCCGAGGACGAGCGTTATACCGCCCTGGTCGGTAAGATGGTGCGGCTGCCGATCGTCGGCCGCCTGATTCCGATCGTCGCCGACGAATATTCCGACCCGACCAAGGGCACCGGCGCGGTCAAGATCACGCCTGCCCACGATTTCAACGACTTCCAGGTCGGCGTCCGCCACAATCTGCCCCAGATCAACATCTTCGACCGTGATGCCCGCACCAATGAGGATGTGCCGGAAGCCTATCGCGGGCTCGACCGCTATGACGCCCGCAAGAAGGTGGTCGCCGAGATGGAGGAACTGGGGCTGCTCGACCGGATCGAGCCGCACACCCACATGGTGCCCTATGGCGATCGCTCCGGCGTCGTGATCGAACCGTGGCTGACCGATCAGTGGTTCGTCGATGCCGCCACCCTGGCCAAGCCCGCGATTGAGGCGGTCGAGAGCGGCAAGACCCGCTTTGTCCCCAAACATTGGGAAAACACCTATTTCGAGTGGATGCGCAACATCCAGCCCTGGTGCATCTCGCGTCAGATCTGGTGGGGCCATCAGGTCCCGGCGTGGTACGGCCCGGACGGAACTTTCTTTGTCGAAGAGAGTGAGGCCGAAGCCCTGGCCGCCGCGACTGCGCATTACGGCCATGCCGTCGAGCTGGTCCGCGATACCGACGTGCTCGACACCTGGTTCTCGTCGGCGCTGTGGCCGTTCTCGACCCTGGGCTGGCCCGACCAGACCCCGGAGCTGGCCCGCTATTATCCCGGCGATGTACTGGTGACCGGCTTTGACATCATCTTCTTTTGGGTCGCCCGGATGATGATGATGGGCCTGCATTTCATGGGTGATGTGCCGTTCCGCGACATCTACATCCATGCTCTGGTCCGCGACGAAAAGGGCCAGAAGATGAGCAAGTCCAAGGGCAACATCATTGATCCCCTGGTCTTGATCGAAAAGTTCGGCTGCGACGCGCTGCGCTTCACCTTGGCCGCGCTGGCGGCGCAGGGGCGCGACGTCAAGCTGTCGGAAAGCCGGGTCGAGGGCTATCGCAATTTCGCGACCAAGCTGTGGAACGCCGCCCGCTTCTGCCAGATGAACGAATGTTATCCGGTGGCGGGCTTTGATCCGAAGTCGGTGCGCGAAACCGTCAATCGCTGGATCGTGTCGAAGACCGCCGAGGCGGCCGACAAGGTCGGTGCCGCGCTCGAAACCTACCGGTTCGACGCCGCCGCTCTGGGGGCCTATCATTTCGTCTGGGGCACCTTCTGCGACTGGTATCTGGAATTCGCCAAGCCGATCCTGTCCGGCGCTGACGAGGCCGCCCGCGCCGAAACCCGCGCCACCGCCGCCTGGGTGCTCGACCAGATTCTGCACATCCTTCATCCGCTGATGCCGTTCATCACCGAGGAATTGTGGCAGCAGATCGCCACCCGCGACGGTGAACTGATGCTGCAAGCGTGGCCCGCCCTGGCCGGGCTGGAGGATGTCGCCGCCACGGCCGAGATGGATTGGGTGGTTCGGGTGGTTTCGACCGTCCGCACCGTCCGTTCCGAAATGAACGTGCCGCCTTCGGCTCAGGTCGATCTGCTGGTTGGCGGACTGGCCCCGGCCCGCGTCGGCTGGCTGTCCACTCATGGCGACCTGATCCGTCGTCTGGCCCGCTGCCGCTCGCTGGACGCGGTCGCGGCCGAGGCGTTGGACCAGCACCGCACCGGCTCGGCTCAGATGGTGGTTGACGAGGCGACCCTGGTGATGCCGCTGGGCGACATCATCGACATCGCCAAGGAACGTGCCCGTCTGTCCAAGGAACTGGGGCGGCTCGACGGCGAGATCGCCAAGGTCGATAAGAAGCTCGGCAATGCCGACTTCATTGCCCGTGCTCCCGAGGAGGTGGTGGCGGAACAGCGCGAGCGTCGCGCCGAATGGGCGGCTTCGGCCGACCGTCTGCGTCAGGCGTTGGCGTATCTGGGCGGGGTCTGATCCCCGCCGCAAGGGGAACGAGTCGCTCTGGCTCCGTCATTTGTGCTATCAAAGGTTGGAAGACTGTTCCGAGGGGGGACGGTAAAGCGGGATAGCCATGGCGGAGCTGGGCGAACGGTTCACCAGGGATTTGACGATCCGGTATATCGCGGTCCTCGCGGTGCTGGGCGTTCTCTCTGTTCTGTCGTTCGTCGGGCTGACCCGCAGCATCGCCAGTGCCGAGGACGGGCTGGCCCAGGTCAGCCTGTCGGGCAATCAGCGGATGCTGATCGAACGGATTGCCTTTGCCGCCAATCGTCTGGCGGTGACGTCCGAGGCCGAGCGTCCGACCGCTCAGGCTTTGCTGGCCGATAGTCTCGACCGCCTGGAAAGCCGCAAGCTGGCCCTGACCGAGGCGGCGCGGCAGCTCCCTTTATTATCCGGACGCGATATCGCCGACGGCCCGGCCCGGCAGGTCGATGCTGATTTGGCTCACTATCTGGCGCTGGGACGGACGGTGTTGGCCCGCTCGTCGGGGCTTGCTCCCGACGATCCCGGTCTGGCCGCTCTGTCCGCGGCGGCGGCGGGGCCGCTGCTTGAGGCGCTGGACGACCTCAACCTTCGTTTCCGTCAGGCCAGCGAGAACCGGATGCGCGAGCTGATGGTGCTGCACGGCGCGGCCTTGCTGGTGGCGATCGGGGTGTTGCTGGTCTCGGCTTTTGGTGTGTTCCATCCGATGGTCGAGCGGCTGCGCGCCGACTTTACCGAGCGGATGAACGTCGAAAGCGAACTGCGCGACAGCGAGGAACGGCTGCGTCGCATTCTGGAGGAAAGCCCGATCGGCGTCTCAGTGTCGCGCCGCCGTGACGGGCGTATTGTCTTTGCCAATGCCCGCTTCGCCGAAATCCTTGGCGCGCTGGCTCGCGAGAATTACGTCGACGAGACTCAGCGCCGCGCCGTGTTGGCTGAACTGCGCCGTCATGGACAGATCGACGGGGCCGAGGTCGAGTTCCGCCGCAAGGACGGTCAGCCGTTCTGGAGCCTGCTGACGATCCGGTCGACCGATTTCGAGCGTGAGCCGGTCAATCTGGCCTGGATTTACGACATCACCGAGCGCAAGGCGGCCGAGCAGCAGATTCTGCTGGCGGCCAAGGTGCTCGACACCCTGAACGAAGCGGTGATGATCACCGATGCCGCCAACCGGATCATTTTCGTCAATCCGGCCTTTAGCGCGATTACCGAATATTCGCGGACCGAGGCGGTGGGCAACAGCCCGGCCTTGCTCAATTCCGGCCGTCACGATGCCGCCTTCTACGAAGCGATGTGGGGAGAGTTGCTGTCGAAAGGATCGTGGTCGGGCGATATCTGGAACCGGCGCAAATCGGGCGAAGTGTTCGCGGTCGGGCTGTCGATCGTCGTTATCCGCGAAGGAAACGGGCTGATCAGCCATTATGTCGCGGTGTTTGCCGACATCACTCACCGCAAGGAGGACGAGGCACGGGTCTGGCGTCAGGCCAATTACGACGCCCTGACCGGGCTGCCCAATCGGTCGTTGTTTCGTGATCGCCTCAGTCAGGCGGTGCAGCAGGCCCGGCGCGACGGTAAATCCTTTGCGGTGATGTTCCTTGATCTCGACGGGTTCAAGGCGGTCAATGACCGGCTGGGTCATGCCGCGGGCGACCTGTTGCTCCAGCGTGCCTCGGACCGTCTGTCGGACTGTATGCGCGGCAGCGACACCCTGGCCCGGTTGGCCGGGGACGAGTTCGTGGTGATCCTGCACGGCATTCGCGGGCGCGAGGAACCGGCTCTGGTCGCACAGAAGCTGATCGAGCAACTGAGCTTGCCCTACGATCTTGATGGCTCCGTTGCCGAGGTGCGCGGCTCGGTCGGCATTGCCCTCTATCCCGACGATGCCGAGGACGAAGCCGGGCTGATCGCCCGGGCCGATCAGGCGATGTATGCGGTCAAGCGGCGCGGCAAGAACAGCTTTCTGTTCGCGAGCGATCTTGAGCCTGCCGCGCCGGTCGAAATATCCTGACGGCGCCCGCCGTTACGCCCCGACCGCCTCTACCAGCCGTCCCACCGCCGCGCGGAACATCTCAGGCGTTAACCGCCCGGTATTGGTGTTGTAGCGCGAGCAATGGTACGAATCGACCAGGACAAGCCCGTTGGGCAGGCGGTGCAGCGCCCCGTGAGCAAAGGGGTAGGCGGCGCGGCGCAGCCCCAGGGCGGACAGGCTCTGATCGTGCCCATGACGCCCCAGCGCCAGAATCCCGGCCAAAGCGGGCATCGCCGCGATTTCGGCGACGAGGAAAGGGCGACAGGCGGCAAGCTCTGCCGGTAACGGCTTGTTGGCGGGGGGGACGCAGCGGGCGGCGTTGGTAATCCGACAGCCGGTCAGGACAAAGCCGTCATCGACTCGCGCCCCATAGCATCCCTGCGCCAATCCGAATTCGGCCAGGGTGGGGTAGAGCAGGTCGCCAGCATAATCCCCCGTGAAGGGACGGCCGGTCCGATTGGCTCCCTTCAGACCGGGGGCCAATCCGACCACCAGAATCCGCGCCGACAGATCGCCAAACGAGGGGACCGGGGCATTGTGCCAATCGGGGTGAGCCTGGCGGCTGTCGGCCAGGAAGGCCGACAGACGGGGACAGAGCGGGCAATCGCGACCCGGAGCGTAGGCGTTGCTAGTCATTGCTGACGATGGCGGGGCGGTCTTCGCGATAGGACGAGGCGCGGGCGATCTGAGGCTCGAGATCCTGCAACTCAATGAAGATGTCGGCCTGTCGGCGCAGTTCGTCGGCGACCATCGGCGGCTGGGATCGGATGGTGCTGACCACGGTGACGCGGACGCCCTTGCGCTGGACCGCTTCGACGAGACGGCGGAAATCGCCATCGCCCGAGAACAGCACGACATGATCGAGATGGGGAGCCATCTCCATCACGTCGATCGCCAGTTCGATGTCCATGTTGCCTTTGATCTTCCGCCGACCCGTGGCGTCGGTAAACTCCTTGGTCGGCTTGGTGACCATGGTGAACCCGTTATAGTCGAGCCAGTCCACCAGGGGGCGGATCGGCGAGTATTCCTGGTCTTCCATCAGCGCCGTATAGTAAAAGGCGCGGATGAGGCGGCCTTCAGATGCAAAAAGCTGCAATAATTTTTTGTAGTCGATGTCAAAACCAAGTGAACGAGCGGCTGAATATAAATTCGAACCGTCAACAAACAGACCGATTCGCTCGGCTGCATAAAATTGCATCATATATCTCTCTTGATTAAAGAAAAGTCTTCGCGAAATTTGCGAACAAATAACAGGGTTAAAGTAGGCAGGGATGAGGTCTTCCGCAAGAGGCCTAACCGACGGCGGTGCTGTTCTACGACGAAAGCCTGGGGGGTGACGAGGCCGGGGTGTTGTTGTCTTGCCTCTTCCGTTTGTAGGTTATGTTGTGTTTTTTGTTGTTTTTACACCGATATGTAGTGTTCAGGGGTGGCGCCACAGAAAGGCCGAGGGTGGGGAGGTGCGGCCTAGGTGCTTTCCACATAGGCCCTAATCGTTAAGGGGCGAACGCCGCATCGCCTTGATTTCCCCGCGCAAAGACTTGCCGTTCAGTCGCCGGGTCTTCGAGCCCAGGGTTGGCCGGGTGGGGCGGCGGGGCACCGGAGGCGGCACCGCGTCGCGGATCAGCGCCACCAATCGATCAAGAGCATCGCGGCGGTTCGCCTCCTGGGTTCGGTGGCACTGGGCCAGGATCATCAGCACGCCGTCACGATTGATCCGCCGCCCGCCCAATCGTTCCAGCCGTTCCTTGACTGCTTCGGGCAGGGATGGCGAGTTGCGGACGTCAAAGCGCAATCGCACCGCCGAGGACAGGGTGTTGACGTTCTGCCCACCCGGGCCAGAGGCGCGCTGATAGCTTTCTTCGATTTCGCTCTCGGCGATGGCAATGCGGTCGGTGATCGGGATCATGGTGCCGAAGTGGTACGGCAAGTTCCGTGCCGAGGGAAGCGGGAAAGAACGGCGTGCCGGGTTGTGACAATTTGTGACGGGTGATATTGCCGCTTAACGTGTCTGTCGTTGCGTCGGAACGATGTGGTATCAATTTGAAAAATTGATCGTTTTCTCGCGATCCGGACCCTGGCGGCATGGAGAAAATGAATGAAGATCACGATTAAGGAAGGGGAATCCGGTCTCAACGTCCATCTGGACGGGGTTCTCGACTTTTCCGCCAGCCATGAATTCAAGCAATTGGTACTACGTTTGGCGGCGGGGCGGAGCAAAACTCTGACGTTCGATCTAGCTCGGGTGTCTAGGATCGATTCGGTTGGGCTGGGCCTGCTCCATATCGCTCGCGAGGAACTGGGCGGCGAGGACTGTCGTGTCCGCCTGCTTTCGCCTCAAAGTGGGGTGATGCGGATGCTGGAACTGACCGAGGCGGGCAGCGATTTCGACATCGTGCCCTGACCATCGGTCGATCTGCGCCCGGCTATTCCGGTCAGGCCAGTTCGAACACCGCTTCGATTTCAACGGCGGCATTCAACGGCAATGAGGCAACGCCGACGGCGGCGCGGGAGTGGCGTCCGGCATCGCCCAGAACCTCGACCATCAGGTCAGACGCGCCATTAACGATCTTGGGCTGGTCGGTAAAATCGGGCGTGCTGGCAACGAAGCCGCCCAACCGGACCAGACGAATCACCCGATCAAGATCGCCCCCGGCGGCGGCGCGGGCCTGGGCCAGCAAATTGATTGCGCACTGACGGGCCGCTTTTTGGCCATCCTCAAGGCTGACATCGGCCCCAAGGCGGCCGGTAACGGTGACCTTGCCATCGACCAGCGGCAATTGACCCGACACGAACACCAGCGATCCGCTGATGACGTAAGGAAGGTAATTCGCCACGGAAGCGGCCGGGGTGGGCAGGACCAACCCCAATTCGGCGAGGCGGGAATCGACGCGTCCGGTCATGATCCGATTTCTCCTGGAAATGAAGTGGTTGGATCATACCAAGTTTTGGCGCGCGGGGGGCATTGAGAGGTGGACTCTTCCATTTCAGGCAATGTCCAAGCCTATCCTGATCCACGTCGATCTCGGGTTTCGTCTTCGCGGCATAATCATCTTGGGAGCCGTGACTGCGATTGAACCGGGGGGAGTGTCATGGTTCAATCGGTCTCGTTGAATGCAAAGGTCGGACGAAGAATGCGTGCCAGAATCGGTCTGTGGGGATTGGCGTTGGGGCTGTGGGCGATTGCTGTTCCGCCCCAGGCTGTTGCCCGCGATCTCACCGTTGGGGTGGAGGCGATCGATTACAGCCCGATTTATGCTTGGCGGGATGGGCAATTTGTCGGTGCCGCGCGGGAAATTCTGGATGCCTTTGCTCAGGCGAACGGGCACCGGCTGATCTTTCGGCCCCTGCCGGTCAAGCGGTTGCTGGCCGAATTGATCCATGGCGGCATTGATCTGAAATTCCCCGACAGCCCGGATTGGCAGCCGGCGGTTCGCCTAGGGGCGACCCTGTCTTATTCCGCTCCGGTGTTCGCCTATATCGATGGCACCGTGGTCCGGAGCGATCGGGTCGGGCAGGGGGCCGAGGCGGTGCGAACGCTGGGAACTGTTGCCGGATTTACCCCGTTTTCCTGGAAAAGCCGGGTCGAGGTCGGCTCGGTCGAGCTGAAGGAAAATCCCGGTTTCGAGCCGCTGTTGCGTCAGGTTCTGGCCGGGCGAATCGACGGAGCCTACGTCAATGTCGCCGTAGCACATCACATGGCGGCCAGTCTGCCCGGTGGCCAGGGCGGCCTGAGCTACGATCCTGATCTTCCCCACATTTCGGACTCGTATCGGCTGTCGTCGCGGGTTGCGCCCGAAATCGTTGCCGAATTCGATGCTTGGCTGGCGGCCAACCAAGGGGTGGTTGCCGCGATTGTCGCCCGCACCGGGGCCGAAGCAGGGCTGAAGGGCGCGCGCTAACCGCATCGTCCGTGCGGCAGATGCCCGATCTTTAATCTGTCTGCACTCGCGCAAACAAAAAAAGCGCCCGATGTCGAGAGACAGGGGCGGATTTGACATGTCATCCGTCAGCGCGGCAAAACAGGAAGAAACAGGGTCGTCGCCCGCGCACCGGCCGAAGAATCGGCCAGCGCGCGGGAGAGGGCAGATCAGCGCGGAGCGATCACCATTACCATCTGGCGCCCTTCCATCTTGGGCACCTGCTCGACTTTGCCGAGGGTTTCGAGATCGTCGCGGACCTGTTCCAGCAGCTTCATGCCGATGTCCTGGTGGGCCAGTTCACGGCCACGAAAGCGCATGGTCACCTTGACCTTATCACCTTCTTCAAGGAACTTCTTCATGCTCCGCATCTTGACGCCGTAATCGTTCTCGTCAATGTTGGGGCGAAGTTTGATTTCCTTGACTTCGATGACTTTCTGCTTCTTGCGCGCTTCGTTCTTCTTCTTCTGGGCTTCGTACTTAAACTTTCCGAAGTCGAGAATCTTACAGACGGGCGGATCGGCGTTGGGAGAGACCTCGACGAGGTCGAGCCCAGCTTCCTCGGCCATCAGCAAGCCTTCGCGCAGGGTGACGACACCGATCATCTCACCGTCGGCGCCCACCAGACGGATGGAACGCACATCGATTTCACGATTGACGCGAGGCCCGTCGGATCTGGGCGGCGTCTGCATGGGCGGTCTAGCTATAGAACACTCTCCATCGATTTGAGTATACAAAACGGTCGGAGCACGCAAAGCGGCCCGACCTACCTCTGTTGGTTCGCCCGCCGGTCAGACGGGCGGAGCGGATTCTTTCGCCAGTGTAGCCACTGCCTGATCCAGCGCAACAATTTCTTGGTCGCTTCCGCCTAAACGGCGAATGGCGACGGCACGATTTTCGGCCTCGCGCTTGCCGACCACCAGCAGAACCGGCACTTTGGCGACCGAATGTTCGCGAACCTTATAATTGATTTTTTCGTTACGAAGATCGAGTTCGGCGCGCAACCCGGCGGCGCGCAAGGCGGCCTGGACCTCGCGGGCATAATCATCGGCGTCGGACACGATGGTGGTGACCACCACCTGGACCGGAGCCAGCCACAAGGGGAAGCGCCCCGAGAAGTTCTCGATCAGAATGCCGATGAAGCGCTCGAACGAGCCGAGAATGGCCCGGTGCAACATCACCGGACGCTTCTTGCTGCCGTCCTCGGCGACATAGGCGGCGTCGAGACGCTCGGGCAATACGAAATCGACCTGAAGGGTGCCGCACTGCCAGTCGCGCCCGATCGCGTCGCGCAGGACGAATTCCAGCTTGGGGCCATAGAAGGCGCCTTCACCCGGATTGAGCACGGTTTCCAGTCCGGCGGCGCGGGCTGCCTCCAGCAGGGCGCTCTCGGCCTTGTCCCAGGTTTCATCGGACCCGGCCCGTTTGGCCGGACGGTCCGAGAACTTGACCCGCACGTCGGTGAAGCCGAAATCCTGATAGACCTCCTTCAGGAGGTGACAGAAGGCGACGGTTTCCGAGGTGATCTGGTCTTCGGTGCAGAAGATGTGGGCGTCGTCCTGGGTAAAGGCGCGGACCCGCATGATCCCGTGCAGCGCACCCGACGGTTCGTAGCGGTGGCACGAGCCGAACTCGGCCATGCGCAGCGGCAGGTCGCGGTAGCTCTTGATCCCCTGACGGAAAATCTGGACGTGGCAGGGGCAGTTCATCGGCTTCACCGCCAGATGACGATCATCCTGGGTGGTGATGGTGAACATGCTTTCGGAGAATTTATCGGCGTGGCCCGAGGCCTCCCACAGCGAGAAATCGACCAGCTGCGGAGTCTTGACCTCCTGGTAATCGTTGGCTTCGAGCCGACGGCGCATATAGGACTCGACCGCCCGCCACAGCCACCCAGCCCTTCTTGTGCCAGAACACCGAACCGGCGGCCTCTTCCTGCTGGTGGAACAGGTCCATCTCGCGGCCGAGGCGGCGGTGATCGCGCTTCTCCGCCTCTTCCAGCATGTGGAGGTAGGAATCCAGCTCCTTCTTGTCGAACCAGGCGGTGCCGTAAATGCGCTGAAGCATCTCGTTGCGCGAATCGCCGCGCCAATAGGCTCCGGCCAGCTTCATCAGCTTGAACGCCTTGCCGAGCTTGCCGGTCGAGGGCAGGTGCGGCCCCCGGCACAGATCGATGAAATTGCCCTGGCGGTACAGGCTGATGGTCTGACCGGCGGGAATCGCCGCGATCAGCTCGGCCTTGTACTTTTCGCCCATGCCGAGGAAGAAGGCGACCGCCTCGTCACGGTCCCATTCCTCGCGGGTGATCGCTTCGTTGCGATCGACGATCTCGGCCATCCGCGCCTCGATCTTGGTCAGATCGTCGGGGGTGAACGGAGTCGGGCGGGCAAAATCGTAATAAAAACCGTTCTCGATCGACGGGCCGATCGTGACCTGGGTCTCGGGATACAGTTCCTTGACCGCCTCGGCCATGATGTGGGCGGCGTCGTGGCGCAGCAGGTCAAGCGCCTCGGCCCCGCTCTTCGCGGTGAGGATCGAAACCTGCGCATCGGATTCGATCACGGTCGACAGGTCGCGCGGGGTGCCGTCGATAGTGATGCCCAGGGCCGCCTTGGCGAGTCCAGTGCCGATGTCCCGCGCCAGATCAAGGCCGGAAATCGGGGAATCGAACCGACGGACCGAACCGTCGGGCAAGGTGATGGCGACCATGGAAATTCTCTTTCGACCAGTCAGGTACGGACAGGGGGACGGAGTCTACGGCGAAACCGCCGCAAGTCAAGGAAAGCCGCAGGATTTGCACGCCTGCCAGAGGTGGGCGATACGGTTGGTGCGAATTTACGCTGGCGGGAACGCATTTCCTATGTTAGATGCTGTCCCGCCCCGCCTCGGAGCCCCGTTGGCGGAATTGGTAGACGCACCGCACTCAAAATGCGGCGACCTTCGGTCGTGCTGGTTCGACTCCGGCACGGGGCACCATCCAAAGCGGGGCGGGTTGATCTTTGTCCAAAAATGTCTCACTGGCGGCTTCTAAGCTCGCCGTGAGACGTTTTCGGCTTTTTCCTGTTTCCGACGCGCTGGGGCTGGGCTGATCCGCAACGTGTGGACGCGGCAGGACCGGCTCGCCTCGGATACTCCCTTCGATACCTCATAAGGTTGATGTGCTGTCGCGTCGTGCGCTGCTCAAGGATGTGTCGTGCTCACCACCGCGTCGAATACCGTGATGTGATCCTTCACGAAGTCGGCGCGAAGATGCATGGTGTCGGCGAACTTGGGCTTCCCATCGGCAAAAAAGACCGAGCAGCGAGGGCCGGTTCCGCAGATATCGTCGAACGGGTCGAGCGTTTCCGCTCCTGTTCTGGCTGCGATTTCGCGCAAGCGGGTGGCGATTGTCTTTCTGTTGATCTTGAGTGTTTCGGTTGAAACCCCGTCCTGGCTTTCTGGGTCGATTGAGTAGCCGGTCATGGTTCGAGACACGATGCTCTGTGGGTCGAATTTTCCGTGCGTTGGTGACGGCAGGATCAGGTAGACCTTGCGACCTGGGCGCTGAAGCTCTCGAACAAAATCTTCGATATTGGCGTATTCAGCTTCGATGGCTTCAGGGAGGTGCCCCGGGATTTCCTTGCCATCACGGGAAACCATAAGGCCAGACCCCTGATATCCCGCCCACGAGGCCCCAAGAACGATGGTTCCAATGTTGTTGTCGTTGACGGTTTTGCGGATGATATCGTGCATTTCATTGCAATGGGCAAACCAGCCCGTCTTGATAATTCCAGGAAATGGGGGGCAGCTAGCCCCGGCGACAAAGAAAACTTTTGACGACAGGCGCTTCTCGTCAAAAATCTTTTGTATTCTCGGGGCGTAGTGCAGCAACAAGCTGTCACCCGCGAACAAGACGGATTGGGAGCCTGTGCCCATTTCCGTAATAATCATCTCGTTGTAATGGGTGACCTTCATTCCGGGCGTCGTGTTGAAGACCTTTTCGCCGAAGGCCTGATTGATCGCCTGCATGTTGAGATTCGATCCGGCGCTAGAGCCCGGTCCCTCTCCCTTGTTCAGCCAGAGGGCGAGTCCCGCTCCTCCCATGCCAACGACAAGGCCAACCAGAACGGCTGCCGTCATGCCTTTGTGTTTTATGAGGCCATAGCGAATCGGCTTCTCGACAAAGGCGTAGGTCGCCCAGGCAAGGATCAGGCTGGCGACGACCAGAGCGACGGGCACCCAGGTCTGGGGCGCAGAGAAGATGATCCTTTGGTACGACAGTAACGGCCAGTGCCACAAATACAGTGGATAGCTGATCAGTCCAATAAACACCAACGGGGGCAGGGATAACAATCTTCGGTTGACGAAGGTGTGGGGGCCGGCGGCGATAACCATCGCCGTGCCCAGGGTGGGCAGCAAGGCCCACCACCCCGGAAAGTGAAACCTGCCCCTGAATTTATAAGCGCAGGCGATGATGAGGATCAGGCCTAGCGCGGAGCCGATTTCGCGGACTGGTACAGAAGAAAGCCGCGCTTTCAAGGTGTTGGAGGAATCTGAGCACCAGGTTCCGCCAAAGGCAACGGCGGCACCAACCATTAATTCCCAGAATCTAGAAATGGGAAGAAAGTAATCCCCGGAAGGGTCTCGGATTGATAAGACAATGTTTGCCACGAAGGACAAGGTGAATACGGAAATTAAAATAAATAATAATTTAATTCGAAAATGAGCGGCAAGCACCAGGGCGGCAGGCCATAAAAGGTAAAATTGTTCTTCAACGCCAAGAGACCAGAGATGAAGAAGTGGTTTTAATGTCGCGCTCTTCTCAAAATAACCAGATTCCAGCCAAAAAAATATGTTCGCGATGAATCCTGCCCCGCCAACGATATGCTTGCCTAGAGCTTCCCGCTCACTTGGCAGAAGCACAACGAAGCTGTAGGTGAGCGTCGCAGCCAGAACCAGAAACAATGCGGGGAAAATTCGACGTACACGGTTGCTGTAGAACCGAATGAAAGAAAATCGATCTTGCCGGATATCTCGAATGATAATGCTTGAAATCAAATAGCCAGATATAACGAAAAACACATCGACACCAATGAAGCCACCTCTGACGTGGCCGTCAAAGGCGTGGTGGATGACAACGCTTAATACGGCTATCGCTCGGAGTCCGTCGATATCTCTGCGATAGTATTCATTGATTGTTTTCAAGCGAAGATCTGGCCCTTCATGGCTTTATTGCTGCCGTGACGGGGGAAAATATACCGTTTTTTGAATGGTTGAAAGCCGGTTTTGCTCTTCCGGGGGCACAGGGAGACTGGTGAGAGTTTGGTGGATATGTGGCAAAGCCTCCTCCCTCCCCCAAAAAAGCCGAGGGTGAAACAGGCTTCGTCCCCGCCGATGTGCCCCCTCTCCAGAGAAGTCTCCGAAGAGGGGGGACGGTTATTGAAAGACGATGGCCGTTGCCGTCAGGTGGTTGCTACTGGTTTCGAGATAGCCGCCTTTTGTTTCGACGATCTCGATGATCGCATCGGCTCCGGCAAGACATGCCTGTTTCTTGAGATCAGGGAGCAAATCGTCAAAGGACGGCTGTAGGAAGTAGGTCGCTTCCCGATGGACATCGAGCCGGGCCACCTTGATGAACGGGCGGGACGGCGGGGCAGTCCGGAACACCTCAACGGAGCAGTTTGGCGCACGGGACTGACGAGGCAAGTCTCCCATCGGCTGCATTCGAGATTGCGATGAGGCGCATCCTGCGAGCAGCGATGCGCCAATGATGACAAGCGCCGAGAGCCGAACGCTCATTACTGCCTCGAAAGGCTGGAGCGCATCGCGTCGATGACCTCGTCATCCCAGTTCTTCTGACCGACGATTCCGACCAGAGACTTTTCGGTTTCGACCTTGGCGGTCGTCTTGCTCGCGCTTACCGGCAGGATCCACACCCCGACCGTCTCGCCGCCGGACCCAACAAACAGCCCGACTTTGCGCGGCCGGAATCCTTCGACATAGGTGGGATCGGATTTCTGGATATCGAACCCCGTCACGCTGAGGGCATTGACCGCAGCCTTCTGAACAGCGGCAGCGGGATAGTCGAACGAGACATTGGTGGCCGAACTTCCACCAGAGGGGGCCGAGGCGCAGCCCGCGAGTGACAGCATCCCAAAGGCCAGAATGACACTGTATTTCATCGTTGGGTCCCTAATGTCCGAAGTTTAGGGTTTCCCTTATAGCGTGCCATTGTGTGGTGGGCAACATTACCAATGGCAATAGGTTAAACACAGGATAATTCCTAAAAATAGATGCAATTTGTGATTAATCTGCCCGATCGGGAGGCTTGGCGCGGCTTCCATCGGCGGTGATCTTCTTTTCTGACAACTCATCCCAGATCATTGTCAGCTGGTCGTTTGACCATGTCGTGCTTGGGTTTTCTTTGGCGGTAGGGGGGCGTCACGCGAGGAAAGGGCGGCCGCGATGGCGACTCTCCATCCCCAAATTGTCATCCGTTGATGCGCGGTCGCGCCGTTCTGGTTGGCGTCTCGATGTTCCATGCGCGAGGGATCTCGAAATACAGGTCCGACGACAAACCTGGTTCAAGTGAATGCGAACAGATCTGCGTCGGGGTCCCTGCGACCGCGAACCGTCGCCCCTACAATCTGGCTTGCGAGCGCGGAGAACGTGATTCCGTTGCCGCCCAATCCCATTACCGCATGGCAATTGGGCATGTCCGGAATGGCACCAATCAAAGGCATGCTCGTTGTACTATGCCCAAACGCTCCGGCCCATGCATAGTCGATCTCGAAATGGATATTTGGCAACAATACCTTTAATTTTCGGGTTAACGTGCGACCTTTTTCTTTCAGAATGATCGGATCGCTTTGGCGATCCGCTGATGCTTCGTCCTCACCGCCCATGATGATCCGCCCGTCCGTCGTGGTCCGAACATAAAGGTACGGATCGGAGGCTTCCCAAAGGAGGTGCTTGGAGAGCCACTCCGGCATATCGCCGATCGGTTTGCTGGCCAGCGCCCAGGTCGAGATGATCTTGGCTCGATTGGTCGGCACCCCCTTCGGAAAAGCGTAACCGCAGCAAAAAACGATATGCCGCGCGCGCACCTCGAAGCCTGATCCGTTGACAAGGGTCACATGGTCTCCGCCCTGCATAATTCCTGTGACTTCCTCTGGTGCGAACAGGTGCGCTCCTCGTTTGATGGCGCGACGCAGCAACCCCGCCGCCAGTTGAGCCGGGTCGGCGCTCGCCGATCCCTGAGACAGGATGGCGCCGGAACGCTCGATCGCAAAACGCTCCCGCAATTCGTCTTTCCGCAGAAAAACGCTGTCCAGGCCGATATTCGTCCGCAATTTAGCTTCTGACTTGAGTGCGCGAGCGCCATAAGCATCACCTGCCAGGTACAGTGAGGCTTTCGGCGTGAGCCGACACGCGATTCGTTCAAGCCGAACGATGTCGATCAGGTCATTCACCACCCGTCGCGAGCGTTGATAGACGCGCGAGGCATCCGCGAGACCGATCTGTTCCGCAAGGGCCAAGGCGGGCGAATCCAATTCCCATTGCAACATCGCGGTCGACGCGATCGTGCTGCCCAGCAGCGGCGCGTTGCACTCCAATACCGCGACGTGAAAATCATGCGACAAATCGTAGGCCATGAAGGCACCGCTGATCCCCGCACCGATCACCACCACATCAACGTCAAGCGGTTGAGACAGCCGCTTTGATGGCAAGCTCAGACCGGGGCTGTCCGCCCATAGAGATCGGCCGGTGCGGAGGTGCGGGTGGGCGGTGGCTCCCCGCATCTTACGGGGCTGGTCGTGCGTCTCCTCCGACACGGCGACAGTCCTATCCCTAGCCCATTGTTCGCACTGTGGGTTCCCGCTGCCATACGCGACCGTGCGAGGCGGCTTTCGTGAAGCTCGTCATCTTGGAGTGCGACAAATCGATCATGCCGGGATCGTCGGCAAGATGGGGGCCGGTGAGGCCAGCCTTGGCGAACAGGGGAGCGGTGCCGGAACTGAAGGCGATCACTTTCAGGTGAGCATAGCCGTCCCGCAGCCAGTTTGCCGGCGCGACCTCTTCCGCCAAGTGGGCCCCGCCTTGCGCGGAGAGGAGGAGGATCAGCGCGTCGAACAAAATGGAAGATCCGCCATCGATGCGATGATCCGCGGCCAAGACGTGACCGTCGCTTAACGTCACGCCGCCGATTTTCGACGCGATGAATTCAACCTTGGCCCCAGCCTTTTTACAGGCGGCCTTTAGTTCGAGGACGAGCGTGGCATCGGCACCGTCACTGATCATACACCCGACCTTGCGACCGTGCAGGGTCGGGGTGGCCTTGGCGAGCATGCTGAGCATCGGCGACGGCGCGGTGCTCTTTGCCTCAACCGGGGCAACGGCTGGCGTGATCTGTCCGTTCATGCCGAGCCCGCTCGCAACCCGCCCGGCCATGACGCTGTCGATATGGACGAGGCGAGATAGCACGGCGTCCCGGACTCGGGGCAGGATGCACTTGCTCAGTTCGAACACCAGAGCCGCCACAATGTGGTTCTGTTCCGGTTCGGTCTGGCTTTCAAAGAACATCCGCGCCTGCGTGTAATGATCGGCGAAGCTCTCCGGACGTACTCGCAACTGGTCGCCGACCTCCGGGTTGGGAAAGGTGCGGTAGCCCTGGCCGGACGTCTCGTGTGGTGCCGCCGGGTCAAGGCTCGACGGCTCATAGTTCACCTGGCCTTTTGGCGCGGACATCTGCATGTGTCCGTCGCGTTGCAGATTTTGGAACGGGCATTTCGGCTGATTGATCGGGATCTGATGCGAATTGGGACCGCCCAACCGCTTGAGCTGCGTATCCTGATACGAGAAGAGACGTCCCTGGAGCAGGGGGTCGTTCGTGAAGTCTATTCCCGGTACGACGTTGGCTGCGCAAAAGGCGACCTGTTCCGTTTCCGAGAAGAAGTTATCGGGATTGCGATCGAGGACCATGCGGCCCACCCGCCGAAGCGGAACCAACTCTTCCGGCACAAGTTTGGTGGGGTCAAGGACGTCGAAGTCAAAGCCATCGGCTTCAGCCTGAGTGAAGGCTTGGACCGAAAGCTCCCATTCGGGAAAATCGCCCCCCTCTATGGCTTCCCAAAGGTCGCGGCGGTGGAAGTCCGGGTCGGCACCGTTGATTTTTACGGCCTCGTCCCAGACGACCGAAGCCATCCCGTGCTGCGGACGCCAATGCCATTTGACGAATGTGCTTCGGCCCTCGGCGTCAACCAGCCTGAACGTGTGGATTCCGAACCCTTCCATCATCCGTAAACTGCGCGGGATCGCCCGGTCCGACATGATCCACATGATCATGTGCATGCTCTCGGGCGTCAGCGAGATGTAGTCCCAGAATGTGTCGTGGGCGGTGGCGGCCTGTGGAAACTCACGGTCGGGGTCTTGTTTGGCCGCATGGATCAGATCGGGAAACTTGATGGCGTCCTGAATGAAGAACACCGGCATATTGTTGCCGACGAGGTCGAAGTTTCCCTCGTGAGTATAGAACTTGACGGCGAAACCGCGGACGTCGCGCGCGAGGTCGGCCGAGCCTTTACTGCCAGCAACCGTCGAAAAACGCGCAAACAGCGGAATCCTGTCACCGGCGCGCTGAAGAAAATCCGCGCTCGTCAAATCGGATAAAGAGTCCAGGCACTCGAAATAGCCATGGGCGCCAGAGCCGCGGGCGTGAACGACGCGCTCTGGGATGCGTTCGTGATCGAAATGGGTGATTTTCTCGCGCAGAATAAAGTCCTGCAACAGAACCGGCCCCCGCGCGTCGACTTTTAGGGAATTCTGATTGTCGCTGATCGGAACACCCTGGTTCGTCGTCAACTGAGTATACGGATCCGTGCCCTGCTGGTGAATTTCTCCACCTTTGCCAATCGTTGACGGACACGGGGCGTGGGGCGCATTCGATGGTGTGGTCAGAGGGGGGACGGCCATCAGAGATCCTTTCCCGTTTGGACTCAAACTCCAATCGCTTCGACTGGGGTGTGCCGTGTCGCTTACCGTGTCACGCCGATAGACTCCGGTTCGACGTTGCCCAGGGTCTCCGCGGCACCGCTATTGCGTCGGAAATGTCAGCGGCCGCCGGTTGGAAACCGGCGGCCGGAGTCCCGGGCAGGACACGGCCTACTTGCTTGCCTTGTGGGCAGCATCCTTGGCCTTGCCAACAGCTTCCTTGGCAGACCCTGCGAGCTTGTCGGCAGCCCCTTCGGCTTGGAGCTTGTCGCTCCCGACAATTTTCCCGAGGCCCTGTTTGACCGCGCCGACACCCTTTTGGGCCGCGCCTTCGATGCCTTCTTTGCTCATGGCTCTTCTCCTAAAGTCTCGTCGAGGTGATATCGCCGTCCAGCCGAAGCGATCTGCCGCTTACTTGGCGTTGGACTTGCTGCTGGATTCAGACGGCTTACTCTTTGATTCGCCGGACTTGCTCTGAGATTCGCTGGACTTTCCCTGAGACTCGCCGGACTTGCCCTTGGCGGCACTCGACTTTTCATGCGCGTCGCTCGAAAGCTTGTGCGCTGCCGTTGAGTGCTCGTGTGCTTCCTCGGCATGTTTAGCGGTTGCGGCCGAATCGCCCTTTTCATGTTGATCGGCGGCGGACCGGTGGGACTTTGCCGCCTGGTCGTGATGATCTGCGGCTTTCTTATGAGTCGAAGCAGGCATGTTTATTTCCTTAATTGAGCGGCATTGCTGCGCGGTTCCAAGAATCCACTCGCGAGGACCTTGGGTCGGGGGGGATCGTGATCGAGGAGTGCTGTGTTAAAGCAGCGCTTGATCCGCAACATCTGTCCTCTGATCGTTGACCTTCACCCTTTGTCGCGGACGAAACGAGCCCCGGAATCTACCCATTTATTTCATATGAATAAATTTATGAGGTGTACGATGTCGAAATTACATTAATTTTTGTGATGTTATTCGCGCATAATTAAATTATATGGGTATGTTCCGACATTTGTATTTTATTTTGATTTGTGTGATGATTTTTAACATCAGGTCGATGTGTAAGTTGTTTTATAATTTTGAGTTTATTTTTATTGAAAATAATCTGTATTTTTAGTTTTGTAACTTATAATTATTTAACTCATCGCTTTGGCTTAATAAGGCAGATGAAATCACCGATCACTAAGGTCATGAGCGGATCATTTTTGATCTGAATGGCTTGGTGTTACCTGTCGATAAAGTCCTGAGTGGGCTTTTTCGTTCGGTCCAAACTGGTTTTTTCTTTAGCGCAACGATCGAACCAATTTGGCGTCGTCCTTCTAATCATCAGGAGTTTTGACATGTCCATGTCATCCCTAAAAGATGCGGTCTCCTTGCTCAAGGCCGATCACCGCAAGGTCGAGGCACTCTTTGAACAGTTCGAATCATCCAAGGACAACAGCAAGAAAAAAGGCTTGGCTTTGCAGATATGTATGGAGCTGACGCTCCACACTAAAATTGAAGAAGATGTTTTTTATCCGGCCTGTGAAGGTTCCGTTGAGGAGGATTTGCTCAAGGAAGCATATGTCGAGCATGATGCCGCCAAGGTGCTGATCGCCGAGATCGAGGCGGGAAATCCGTCCGACAGCTTTTATGACGCGAAGGTCAAGGTGCTTTCGGAAGAGATCGCCCACCACGTCAAGGAAGAGGAGCAGCGCGTCGACGGAATGTTCGCTCAGGCTCGCAAGGCCGGACTCGATATGGATATGCTCGGCGACAAGATGGCTGCCGAAAAAATCCGTTTGATGGCGATGTATAAAGCTGGCGGTATGCAGGCGCCGATGACCCCCACGCTGACGGCCTCGGCGATTGGCCGCTCTGCCCATGAATGATCCCGGCAACAGGCGCAGATCCGCCCGCTTCTGCCGAGGGGCAATATAACCGGTGAATTCATTGACCGGTGGGGAATGGGGGCGGCCGTGATGGCCGCCCTTTCGTTTCGGTTAATGGCACATCAGGCAATGGATCGGGGCGCGGTCGATCACATGGCGCGTTACGCCGCCCAGGATCAACTGGCGCAGGCGGGAATGGGTATAGGCCCCCATCACCAGCAGATCGGCGCCACTGGTGGTGGCTTGGCGCAACAATTCGGCAGCGGCCTGCGAGGTCGGGGCCTGTGACACCAGGGTCGTGGCATTGATCCCGTTCCAGGCCAGATAGGCGGCCAGTTCGCCCGCCGGTGCCCCGACCGCGCCATAGGTGTGCTCGGCGACGGTGAGGATGGTGACGGACTCGGCCTCGCGCAGGAATGGCATCGCCCAGGCGACGGCGCTGCTGGCTTCGGCGCTGCCGTTCCAGGCGATCGCGACCTTGCGCCCGAACGGGACCGGCGGCCGGGCCGGACACAGCAGCAGCGGGCGACCAGCGGTCAGCAGAGCCGCGTTCAGCGTCGTCATCGCCGGGATTTCCTCGTCACCGGCGGGATGGCCGCAGACGATCAGATCGGACAGCCTGCCGCGCCGGACCACCTCGTCCTCTTCACGGCCGGTCAGATCAATCCATTCCGCCGACGGGCCGGGAACCGGAGTCTGCGCCAGCGGCGTCTCAAAGCGCCCCCGAGCCTCTTCGAATGACTGACGGGCGGTTTCGGCCCGCTTGGCCGCCTGGGTTTCGGCCAGCGCGATCATCTCGTCGACCATCGCGGCCGACAATCCTTCACCGATCAGCGGCACCGCCAGCGCCGGATCGGTGCGGACGTGCAGCGCGGTGACATGGCTGCCAAAGCGTTGCCCCAGGCCAAGCGCGGCGTCGAGCACTCCCGCTGTGGTCCCGGCATCGCCGACGGGCACCAGAATGTTTCGGAACGCGGACATCTTAGCCTCCCCGATAATCGTCGAGGGGGCATTATGCGCCGGAGCGGCAGCGATGCAAATTCGCCATCGCCGCAAGAGTGGTATTACAAACCGAGGGAGGCGCGGGCAGCGGCCAGGGTGGCAGGCTTGTCCTGGCCGCTGTCGATCCGGGTCCAGGTGATCGTCCCGGTCGGATAGGCGAGTTGGCGGCGCAGCACCTCGGGCGTTGCGTCGGAGACGTCGGCGCGCCGGGCCAGAATCCGGGCGGCGGCGATGTCGGGATCGACCTCCAGCCAGAATCCGGCAAAGGGCAGGGCGGCGGCGCTGGCCACCGCTTCGATCGCGGCGCGCTGCTCGGGCCGGGCGAACACCGCGTCGGCGATTACCGGCAGACCGGCGGCCAGCAGGCGGGCGCAGGTTTCGTACATCGTCTGGTAGGTGCGTTCGGTCACCGCCTCGTCATAGCCCTCCGGCCCCAGCCGATGGTCGGGGGCGACGCCCTGCAATTGCTTGCGGATAGCATCGCTGCGCACCACCACCGCGCCCGGCACGCCGAGCAGCGGGGCGAGATCGCGGCCCAGCCGGGACTTGCCGCTGCCGGACAATCCCCCCACCGCGAGCAGACGCGGCGGCGGCGGGGTCAGATAGGCGCGGGCGGCGGTCAGGTAGCGGCGCGCTTCGGCGCCCTGGCGCTCCCTCACCGCGTCATCCCCGTTCGCGGCGGCGGCGGTGCCCAGCACCAGGGCGCGGACGGCGGCTCGCAGGGAGAGGAACAGGGGCAGGGTGACGATTCCGTCATAATCCCCGGTCCGGTCGAGAGTGCGGTTCATCACTCGACAGGCCAGATCGCGCCGCCCGCGATGGTCCAGGTCCATCAGCAGGAACGCGAGGTCGTACAGCAGGTCGATGCAGGAATAGTCTTCGGAAAACTCGATCGCGTCGAACAGGGTGGGGCGGCCATCGACCAGACAGATATTGCCGAGATGAAGATCACCGTGACAGGCGCGAACCAGTCCGCTTTCGCGCCGCGCCTCCAGCAACGGCGACAGCCGCTCCAGCGCATTCCGGGTCGCGCTGTCCAGCGCCTCGATCTCGGCCGGGTCGAGGATCGCCGGAGAGGCGGCCAGCAAGGCGGCGCGGTTGCTGTCGACCACCCGGGCAATTCCGTCCCGGCCTCCCTTGTCCGAGCGGATCGGGGCGGCGGCGTGACAGGCGGCGACCGCATCGGTCAGGCCGTCGATCAGATCGGTATCAAGCCTGCCCGCGTCGGACAGGCGGTCGAACAGGGTGGATTGGTCGAAGCGGCGCATCGCCACCACCCACTCCTCCACCGGACCGGCTCCGTCGAAGGCAAGGCTTCCGTCCGCCTCGCGGGTGATCGCGATCAGCCCGAGATAGAGATCGGGCGCGGTACGGCGGTTGATCGTCACCTCGGCCTCGCAGGCGGCTTGACGCGCCACCAGGGTCGAAAAGTCGAGGAACGACAGGCGCACCGCTTTCTTCAGCTTGAAGACGCGATCGCCTGCCAGGAACAGGGTGGAGATATGGGTGTCGATCCGCTCGACTGCCTCGCCGCCATGACTGGCCGGATCGGCGAGAAAGCCGATCGCCGCCTGTTGCGACGGGGCGTCCATTGCGGTTAGAGCCGGGGCAGGGTGACGCCGCGCTGGCCCTGATACTTGCCCGAGCGGTCGCCATACGAGGTCTCGCACGCCGAATCACCCTTCAGGAAGATGAACTGGCAGGCGCCTTCATTGGCGTAAATCCGCGCCGGAAGCGGGGTGGTGTTGGAGAATTCCAGCGTCACATGACCCTCCCACTCGGGTTCGAGCGGGGTGACATTGACGATGATGCCGCAGCGGGCATAGGTCGATTTGCCCAGGCAGATCACCAGAACATCGCGGGGAATGCGGAAATATTCGACGGTGCGGGCCAACGCAAAGCTGTTGGGCGGGATCACGCAGACGTCGGTGTCGCGGTCGACGAAGCTGGCGGACGAAAAGTCCTTGGGATCGACGATCGCCGAATTGACGTTGGTGAAAATCTTGAATTCGCGGCTGACCCGGGCGTCATAGCCGTAAGACGACAGGCCATACGAGATCACGCCGTCGCGCTGAAGCTTTTCGGTGAAGGGTTCGATCATGCCGGCGCTTTTGGCCTGCTCTCGAATCCAGCTGTCGGGCATCACGGACATGACGGACGTTCCCTATCCTTCGAAGTACGGCAGAGCGATAACATTCGCCCGGTCAAACGGCAAGAGGGCGGCCGAACCCGATCAGGTCCAGCCGCCTTCATTCCTCCGGGCGGGTCACCGCCCCAAGGATCAACCGGCGATCTCGTCGTCCTCGACGGTCTCGTCGACGATCTCTTCGATCTCGTCCTCGGCCTCGATCTCTTCGATCTCGGCACCGGCAGCGGCGGCACGCTCGGCTTCTTCCTGCGAGCGGGCGACGTTGATGGTGACGATCACGGCGACTTCCGGATGCAGCGACACGCGGACGGCATAGCGGCCGAGGGTCTTGATCGGGTTGTCGAGATTGACCTGACGGCGCTCGATGGTGTAGCCGGCAGCCTTGATCGCGTCGGCGACGTCCTTGCCGCTGACCGAACCGTACAACTGACCGCTTTCACCGGCCTGACGAACCATCAGGACGCTGAGGCCGGTCATCTTGTCGGCGACGGCCTGGGCTTCGTCACGACGCTTGAGGTTCAGGGCCTCAAGCTGGACGCGCTGCTTTTCGAAGAAGACCAGATTGGCCTTGGAGGCGCGCAAAGCCTTCTTCTGCGGCAGCAGAAAATTGCGGGCAAAGCCGGGCTTGACGTTGACGACGTCGCCCATCTGGCCCAGCTTCTCGATGCGTTCGAGCAGGATGACTTCCATGTTATTTCTCCTTTCCGCCGCCGCTGTCGCCGGTCGGGCGGAATCGCGTCACGAACCTCACCAGTCCCAGGCCTGCCACGAGCAACAAGGCCCATGCCGAGACCAGGAACAGAACCCCATACACCGCAACGAGGAGCATCCTCGCATTGGGTCGGCCAGCCGCCCAGCCATGCACTGCCGCCAGCCCGGACAGGGCAAACGGAATCAGCGCCACCACCGCAATACTGCGGCCGAGATAGCCAAGGTCACCCTCGACCACCATTCCGGCCGCCACCGCGATCATCAGAACCACCCCGATCCAGGTGGGGAGATCCATCTCGCGGCTATAGGCCGGGTTCGGCCTGCGGTTGTGTCCCGACCGGGCCAGAATCGACTGGGCCAGGACGGCGTTGACCAGGGTCATCACCAGCCATGACCCGCCGACCAGGGCGGGAAAGAACGGCACCCACCATCCGGCGACCAGCTCGCGCTGGGTGGCGTCGAGCGTCGGCGTCAGCAGATCGAGGGAGCGGCCGACGGTGGCCGTAACCCACTCCTGAAGTCCGCCGGACGCGACGTCGGTTCCCGCTTGTCCCGCAGCCAGAGCGGCTCCGAGCAGAATGAGAACCATCGCCATGCCGGTCAGCCAGCCCAGGACCAGCCCGGGCGGATACCATTCGACTGTACCGGAAGGCGTGGTCCGCCACAGCAAAGCCTGCCGGGCCACGATCACCGCCGGTATCGCCACCGCCAGTCCAAAGGGAAGCGAGGCTATCCCCCCGGACGTTGCGGCGACGGAGGCCGTTGCCACCGCACCTGCCAGACCGGCTGTTGCCGGTCCCCGCGCCAGTCCCGCGATCATCAGCGGAAGCGGCGCGAGGTAGGTCAGCAGCACACCGATGGCCAGACCTTCGGAAAGGGAGACGAACATCAAAGTTGACAGCAAACCTGCCGCCAACGCGATTCCGATCGCCTCTCTCACAGCGTTCTGGCCAGCCCCGGATGCATCCTCGTCAGCCTCACTTCACCACGTAGGGCAGCAGGCCGAGGAAGCGGGCGCGCTTGATGGCCTGGGCCAGCTCACGCTGCTTCTTCGCCGACACGGCGGTGATGCGGGACGGCACGATCTTGCCGCGTTCGGAGATGAAGCGCTGGAGGAGCTTCACGTCCTTGTAATCGATCTTCGGCGCGCCCTCGCCCGAGAACGGGCAGGTCTTGCGGCGGCGGAAGAACGGACGGCGCGGCTGGCTGCCGGCGGCGGGACGCGGGCGTTCCTGGGTCTTGTCTTCGGACATCACTCGCCTCCTTCGATCCGGCGGGGTTCACGGTCGTCGCGACGCGGACGGTCGCTGCGCGAGCGGTCCTCGCCGTCGCCCCGACGCGGGCGGTCATCGCGGCTGTTCTTGGACTGCATCATCGCCGACGGGCCTTCTTCCAGCTCCTCGACGCGGACGGTCAGGGTGCGGAGAACGTCTTCGTTGATCGACATCTGCCGTTCCATCTCTTTGACGGCGGCCGACGGAGCGTCGATGTTGAGAAGGACGTAATGGCCCTTACGGTTCTTCTTGACCCGATAGGTGATGTTGCGCAGGCCCCAGAATTCCTTCTTGGAGACGGTGCCGCCACCCTGGACAATGATGTTGGAGAGTTCTTCGGTCAGGGCTTCCACCTGCGGGGCGGAAATGTCCTGACGCGCGATGAACACGCTTTCGTACAAAGGCATGAAAAACCCCTTTTGGCTTTTCTCTTCCCCTTCGCCCCCAATGGGCGAACGAGCATAGCCGGCTCCCCGGTTGGGGGTCGGCAAGGGTTGAAGCGCGCGAATATACACGACCGCCCCCACGATGCAAGGCCGGAGTAGCCGTGGTCCCGCCGCATCGGGCGGATGCCGGGTGCGGGGCTGTCTCCGACCGGATTCGGCGGGGATCGGGTGGCGGAAGGCGTTGCCCTTTGCCTGCTTCCCCCGCTAGATAACGGAGTGGCGGGGGCGTTCCCGCGTGATCGGTACGGCGAAGGGGGCGGGGATGGGGTGTCTCGTGCGGCGGCGGGCGTTTCTGTTTGGGGTGGGGACGGTCTGGGCCTGTCTGGCTGCGGGAGCGGCGCTGGCCGCCGATCCGATCCGGATCGGGTCGTTCCTGTCGGTGACCGGCCCGGCCTCGTTCCTGGGCGAGCCGGAAAAAAAGGCGCTTGAACTCTATGTCGAGCGCGCCAATCGCGATGGTGGCGTGCTGGGCCGCCGGATCGAACTGGTCATCTATGACGATGGCGGCGCGGGGGAGAAGGCGGCGACCTTTGCCAAGCGTCTCGCCGACAGCGACAAGGTTGATGTGCTGATCGGCGGCACCACCACCGGGACGACGATGGCGGCGGTCCCGATGGCCGAGCGGGCCAAGGTGCCGCTGATCTCGCTGGCGGCGGGGATTCCGATCGTCGATCCGGTCAAGCCGTGGGTGTTCAAGGTGCCGCACACTGATCGGATGGCGGCGGAAAAGGTTATCCTCGATATGAAGAAGCGGGGCATCGCCAAGATCGCGCTGATCTCCGAGGATGCCGGGTTCGGCAAGTCCGGCCACGATCAAACCGTTGCGGTCGCCCGCGAGAACGGAATCGAGATCGTTGCCGACGAGGTTTATTCCGCCAAGGATCCCGACGTCACCGCCCAGCTGACCAAGATCAAGAACAGTCCCGGCATTCAGGCGGTGTTCAATTTCGGCGCGGGCCAGGGACCGGCGATCGTCACCCGCAATTACCGCCAGTTGGGGATTGCCGTGCCGCTGTATCAGTCGCACGGCGTCGCCTCGAAAGAGTATATCCGTCTGGCGGGCGATGCCGCCGAAGGGGTGCGCCTGCCCGCCGCCGGTCTGGTCGTCGCCACCCAGCTTCCCGCCACCGATCCGCAAAAGCCGGTGGTCACCGCGTTCCGGGCCGAGTACGAAAAGGCCTTCAAGTCCGAGGTCTCGACCTTCGCCGGTCACTCTTATGACGCGCTTCAGATCGTGCTGGCCGCGATCAATCGCGCCGGGGGCACCGACAAGGCCAAGCTCCGCGACGAAATCGAAAAGACCTCGGGCTATGTCGGCACCGCCGGGATGGTGTCGATGTCGCCGACCGATCATATGGGTCTTTCGCCCTCGGCGTTTCATATGGTGGAAGTCCGCAAGGGCGACTGGGTCCTGCTTGACTGAGCTGGGGAAAGAATGTTCGCCGAATTCCTGCAATACCTGTTTTCGGGCCTGACCTCCGGGGCGATTTACGCTCTGGCCGGGTTGGGCTTCGCCATCATCTATAACGCCAGCAATGTCATCAATTTCGCCCAGGGCGAGTTCATCATGATCGGCGGGATGACCACCGCGTCGCTGGTCGCGGCGGGAACGCCGTTGTGGCTGGCGGTGGCGCTGGCCCTGGTGGTGGCGATGGTGGTGGGAATGGCGCTGGAGCGCTTTGCGATCGAACCGGCCCGCGATGCCGATGTTGTTACGATCGTCATCATCACGATTGGCGCCTCGATCTTTCTGCGCGGGGCGGCCCAGGTGATCTGGGACAAGGAATTTCATTCTCTGCCCGCCTTTTCCGGCGAGGTGCCGCTGAGCCTGGGCGGCGCGACCCTGATGCCGCAAAGCCTGTGGGTGATCGGCTCCTCGGCGCTGGCGATCGCGCTGCTGTGGTGGTTCTTCAATCGCACTTTGTTCGGCAAGGCGATGCTGGCGACCTCATACAACCGGCTGGCGGCGCAACTGGTCGGGATCGGGGTCAAGCGGGTGCTGCTGGCCAGCTTTGCCCTGTCGGCCCTGCTGGGGGCGGTGGCGGGGGTGGTGGTCACCCCGATCACCTTCACCAGCTACGAATCCGGCATCATGCTGGGGCTGAAAGGCTTCAGCGCCGCCGTACTGGGCGGTCTGGGCAGCGGGCTTGGCGCGATTGTCGGCGGTCTGATCGTCGGTCTGGTCGAGGCGCTGGCCTCGGGTTATCTGTCCTCGGCGTACAAGGACGCGATCGCCTTCATCATCATCCTGTTCGTGTTGTTCTTCATGCCGAGTGGCCTGTTCGGGCGACGCGGCACCGATCGAGTCTGACATGACCCTGTTTCGCGCCCGCACCGGCGGGCTTCTCCTCCTCGCCGCAATCATTGCCCTGGTCCCGTTCGGGCTGGGCAACGGCTATTTCTACGATGTCGCCGTCAATGCGATGTTCAGCGCCATCGTCTGTATCGGCCTTAACCTGCTGATCGGCTATGGCGGCCAGATCAGTCTGGGTCATGCCGGGTTCTTCGCGCTGGGGGCCTATGGCTCGGCGATCCTGACCAGCCGCTTCGAGCTGGCCCCACTGGCGGCGCTGGCTTTGTCGGCGGCCGGGGTCGGGCTGGCCGCCTTTGTGCTGGGACGGCCGATCCTGCGGCTGAAAGGCCATTACCTGGCAATGGCGACGCTGGGGATCGGCATCATCATCCATATCGTGTTGAAGACCGAATCCGGTCTGACCGGCGGGCCTGACGGTCTGTCGCTGGGCGATTTCACTGTGTTCGGCCTCACCGTCTCGGGTGAGCGGGACTGGTATTGGGTTGCGGGGGGCGTGCTTCTGCTGTCGGTGTGGCTGTCGCTGAACCTGATCGATTCGCCGCTGGGGCGCGCCTTGCGGGCGGTGCACGGATCGGAAGCGGGTGCCGAGGCGGCCGGGATCGATTCGTCTGGCACCAAGGTCCTGGTGTTCGTGATCTCGGCGATGTTCGCCTCGGTGGCGGGCAGCCTGTTCGCCCACAAGAACGGCTTCATCACCCCGGATATCGGCAGCTTCTTCCACTCGGTCGAACTGGTGACGATGGTGGTGTTGGGGGGGATGGCCTCGACCTTCGGCGCGCTGGTGGGCGCGGTAATCCTGACCCTGCTGCCCCAGGTGCTGGCCAGCTTCGAGCAATACGAGGCGATGATCCTGGGTGCGATCATGATGGGGACGATGATCTTTCTGCCCAAGGGGTTGCTGCCCAGTCTGATCGGGTTGATCCGCCGGGGGAGGGGGGCGCGATGAGCCTGTTGCGAATCGAAAGCCTGTCGAAGGAATTCGGCGGTATTCACGCGATCGAGGATCTGAGCTTTTCCGTCGATCCCGGCACCATTTTTTCGATCATCGGCCCCAACGGGGCGGGCAAGACCACCCTGTTCAATCTGATGACCGGAGTTTACACCCCTAGCGCCGGGCGGGTGCTGTTCCAGGACAAGCCGGTCACCGGGTGCAAGCCGTCCGAACTGGCGGCGCTGGGGATGAGCCGCACCTTCCAGAACCTGCAAATCTTCTTCAACATGACCGCGCTTGAGAACGTGATGGTCGGCCATCACCTTCATCTCGACCGCCGCCTGCTGCCCTCGCTGCTGACCCTGCCGTCGCTTCGCCGCCGCGACCGCGAGGCCCGTGATTTTTGCGTCGGTCTGATGGAGTTCGTCGGCCTGTCGCGCTATCTCGAGGCCGAGGCGTCGCAATTGCCCTATGGCGCGCTGAAGCGGCTCGAGATCGCCCGCGCGCTCGCGGCGCGGCCCCGGCTGCTGCTGCTCGACGAACCGGCGGCGGGGCTGAACGCGACCGAAAGCCGCGAGATCGACGCGGTGATCAAGCGGATTGCCGCCTCGGGCGTTACCGTGGTGCTGGTCGAACACGACATGAAGATGGTGATGGGGATTTCCGACCACATTCTCGCCCTTGATTACGGGCGCAAGCTGGCCGAGGGCAGTCCGGCCGAGGTTCGGGCCAATCCCGAGGTGATCGCCGCCTATCTTGGCGTTCAGGCATAAGGGAGGGACGATCGATGTTGCTCGAACTCTCGGGCCTCTCCAGCCATTACGGCCGCATTCCCGCCCTGAAAGGGATCGATATCGAGATCGCCGAGGGCGAGTTGGTCGCCCTGGTCGGAGCCAACGGCGCGGGCAAGACGACGCTGCTCCGCTGTCTGTCCGGGGTGCAGCCGGTCAGCGGCGGCACGATCCGTTTTGACGGCACCGACATCACCCGCCTACCGCCGGAACGCCGGGTCGGGCTGGGGATCGGCCAGTCGCCCGAGGGGCGTCAGGTATTCGGGCCAATGTCGGTCGAAGACAATCTGCGGCTGGGGGCCTATCGCCGCCATGGCCCGGGGATCGCCGACGATATCGAGCGGATGTACACTCTGTTTCCGATCCTGCGGCAAAAGCGGCGCGAGGCGGCGGGCACCTTGTCGGGCGGGCAGCAACAGATGCTGGCGATTGCCCGCGCCTTGATGTCGGCCCCCCGGCTGCTGCTGCTCGACGAACCGAGCATGGGGTTGGCCCCGTTGCTGGTGGCGGAGATTTTCGCGATCATCCAAAGCCTGAAGGCGGCGGGAACGACGATCTTTCTGGTCGAGCAGAACGCCCATGCCGCGCTGAAGGTCGCCGACCGCGGCTATGTGCTGGAGACGGGATCGGTGGTTCTGGCCGACCGGGGCGACCGGCTTCTTGCCGACGAACGGGTGCGCGAAGCTTATCTGGGGCTGTGAAAACCTATCCTTTTTCCTCCCTTTACGGGGAGGTGGCCCCGCTCATCCTCCGTGTTATATAGGACTTAAGGGACGGGGAGGATGGGATGCCGTTATTGCGTAAGATCGAAGTTACCACCGGCGTCTGGTGGGTCGAGGTGCCCCAGGCGGGTCTGTGCGTGCTGTGCGGCTGTCCCGCCGATGTCGTCAAACATCTGATGAAGCGCGGCCTGATCGTCTCGACCGAGATGAACGGCGTTCCCTTCGAAACCGGCCCCAACGCGATCTTGCTGTCCGATGCGATGGTGCAGAACGGCAGCTTTTCCAATCTGGCCGAGTTCCCGGTGTTGCAGATGCTGTATCGCCAGGGAATGATTCTGCCCGACCATCCCGGCAATACCGGGGTCAAGCCGTTGCTGCTGGGCAGCGCCGATCAGGTTCAGGCGCAGATGCAGTACATCTATCGCGGCAATTACGGGCTGGTCAGCGAGGACGAAATCGTCGAGGCCGGGATCGACCCGGCCACCGCCCAAGCCATGATGCGGATGAAGCTGAAATTCGCGTTTGGCCAGATTCGTCATCCCGCCGATCTGCTCGATACCCGGATCGTCGATACCGAGCCGGTCGAGATCAGAAACGGCGTCACGGTGCGGCGGATGCTGTTCAACGTCTTTCAGTTTTCCTATGAGGGCGAGACGGCGGTGGTCGATCTCAACCTGCCGCCGTTCGAGACCTACGAGCCGCCCTATCCGCTGGGCTATCACCAGTTGCGGCGTGAATATTTCGCCGTCATCCATTCCGGCGAGGGCGACGGCTGGGACATCAACCGCCCCAGCATGGCCTCGATCGTGATGTTCCAGGGCCGGATCTTCCTGGTCGATGCCGGTCCCAACATCCTTTATTCGCTGAACGCGCTGGGGATCGGCGTCAATGAGATCGAGGGGATTTTCCACACCCATTCCCATGATGACCATTTCGCCGGTCTGACCACGCTGATCCGCTCGGACCACAAGCTGAAATATTACGCGACGCCCTTGGTGCGGGCGGCGGTGGCGAAGAAGGTTGCCGCGCTGTTGTGCATCGAGGAAGAGGCGTTCGGCGATTATTTCGATGTTTGCCCGCTGGTCGAGGGCGCGTGGAATCTGATCGACGGGCTGGAGGTGATGCCGGTGTTCTCGCCCCATCCGGTCGAGACGACGATCATGCATTTCCGGGCGATGTGGGAAGGAGGCTACCGTACCTATTCCCATCTGGCCGATATCTGCCGCCTGTCGGTGCTGCGCGGCTTTGTTACAGACGATCCCGCCGCCCCCGGGATCGATCAGGCGATGTACGACCGGATCGCCGCCGAATATGCCAAGCCCGCCAACGTCAAAAAGATCGATGTCGGCGGTGGGATGATCCATGGCGACGCCTACGATTTCCGCGATGATCGCTCGGGCAAGATCATCCTGGCCCATACCTCGCACCGCAATACCCGCGCCCAGAAGGCGATCGGGTCAACCGCGTCGTTCGGCACCGTCGATGTGCTGATCCCGTCCAACCACGATTTCATCTGGCCGTTCGCTTACGAAGCGCTGGATTCCTATTTCCCCGGCATCCCCCGCCACCAGATTCGGGTGCTGCTGAACAACAGGGTGGTGACGTTCAATCCGGGGACGATCCTGATCAAGGAACGCACCGTCAACGACTATATCTATCTGGTGCTGTCGGGCAGCGTCGAGATGATCCCGATCGAACTGGAAACCCGTAGCGTGCTGTCGGCCGGGGCGTTGATCGGCGAATTGTCGGGGCTGTTCGGTGCGTTGGCGTCCGAGACCTACCGCGCCACCAGCTTTGTCCAGACCCTGGCGATTCCCTGCTCGCTTTATAGCGAGTTCGTCCGCCGCAACGATGTCTTCCCCGACCTGTCGCGGGTTCAGGAGCATCGCGAATTCCTGTTGCGCACCGCGCTGTTCGGCGAAGTGGTGTCATCGCGGTCGTTGAACGGGATCGCCCAGGCGATGACCAAAATCCTGGTCGCGGGGGAACAGGTGATCGATCCCGGCCCCGGCATGGTCGGGATGATCAAGAGCGGCACCGCCGGGCGCTATCTCGGCGACCATATGTTCGAGACGCTTCGGGTCGGCGATTATTTCGGCGAGGAAGCGGCGGTGTTCGAAACGCCCAGCTTGTTGCGGGTCCGCGCGATCGACCCGTGCGAGGTCTTTCTGGTTCCGGCCGAAGCGTTGCGTGACATCCCGTCGGTGCGCTGGAAGCTGTTCGAAGCCACCACCAAGCGGCTGCGGGCGATGCTGGAGGCGGGCGAGCACGCCCGGGTGCTGATCCGCTGGAACGACGAATATTCAGTCGGGGTGCAGCGGATCGACAGCCATCATCGCCGCCTGTTCGAGATCAGCAATTCCGTGCTGGACCAGATGGATCGGGGCTGTTCTTCCGCCGATGTCGCGGATTCGCTGGGGCTGTTGCTGGATTACGCCCGCTTCCATTTCGGCGAGGAAGAGACGTTGATGGTCCGCTATAAATACGGCGATACGAGGCTCCACCGCGCCCAGCACGAACGCCTGCTTCAGCAATTGGGCGACATCCGCGCCATCGTCGCGGCGGGCGATGGCTACAAGACGGTCGAAATCTTGACCTTCCTCCAGGATTGGATCGTCTCGCACACCCTGTCCGAGGATCGCCGCGCCGCCAGCTTCCTCAATTCGAAGGGGGTCTATTAACCCCCTTCGTCCGACCGGGCTTACCGGGTCTGGTGCAACGGTTGCAGCGGCCCGCAATCGACGCTGCCCCGGTTGGGTTCGACCGCCGCCAGCGGGGCGCAGGCGACCAGCGAGGCATGACAGCGCCGGGTCAGTCGCTGATATTCGGCGGTTCCGGCCGATTTCCAGGCGATCTCGTCCTCGGTGACGGGGCGCAGCACCCGGGCCGGGGTTCCGGCGGCCAGACTGCCGGGCGGGATCGTTTCCCCGGCTTTGACGAAGGATTGGGCGGCGACGATGCTGTTCTCGCCGATCGTCACCCCGTCCATCAGCACCGCGTTCATCCCGACCAGGGCGTTACGGCCAATCCGGCAGCCATGGAGAATCGCGCCATGGCCGATATGGCCGTCGGTGTCGATCACCACCTCTTCGCGGGGGAAGGCGTGCAGCACGCAGCAATCCTGGACATTGGCGCCCGCACCGATCCGGATCGCCCCGAAATCGCCGCGCAGTGAGGCCAGCGGCCCGATATAGCAGCCCGGCCCGACCACCACGTCGCCGATCAGAACCGCGCTGGGGTGAACGAAGGCGGTGGGATCGACGACGGGGACGATTCCATCGATGGCATACACGGTCAGACTCATCATGAACCCTCGGGGTTGGAGGAGGGCGGCCGGGGCGTCTTGTCCCCCACCGCGTCCAGCACCATGCCGGTGTAAAGCGTCACCACATCATCGGCGCCAAGCCGTCCGTCGGGCCGGAACCAAGTGCACACCCCGGTCAGCATCGCCAGGATGCCATAGGCCGCGACCTGGGGATCGGCGACGCTGAACCGGCCCTCGGCCAGCCCGTCTTCCAGGATCGTGATCAGCCGCTGTTCATAGGCGCGTCGCATCGCGACGATGATGTCGTAATTCTCGGGATCAAGGCTGCGCAGTTCGGAATAGCAGATGAACACCTCGCGCTTGCGGGCGATGTGATAGCTGACGTGGAAGGCGGCGAAGGTCTGCAATTTCTGGTGCGCGTCTCCGGCCGGGGCCAGCGCCTCGTCCAGGCTGGAAAGCAGGTCTTCCATATGCTTGCGCAACAGCCCGAACAGCAGATCCTGCTTGGTGCTGATGTGGTTGTAGAGCGATCCGACCTGAAGCCCGACCTCGGTCGCGAGGTGGCGCAGGCTCATCGCCTCGTAGCCTTTCTCGTAGATCAGCCGCAACCCGGCCTGGCTGATTGCCTCCATCGTCTTTGGACCGTGTGATCCCGCCGTTCGCGCCATCGTTTGTTCCGTTCGCGTCAATGCCCGTTCGCCGTGGCACGGTACGGGGCAGCCCTGGACGATTCCAATCCTTTTGCCCCGGATCATCACCGGGACTCCCGCTCTGATCGGATCGGTCGTCGCCATCCGATAGTGCTGCAAGTAAGCCTTGCGCGGCAATTAAAAAAACGTATGATCGTTTTTAACAGAGGCAGTGGCCCGGTTCTCCGGCCCAAACGCCCGATACGATACAGAGCAGGGAGGCTTTGATGGCGCAGGACCATTCCGCCGTATTCGATTTCGGCCTGGGGTCGGATATCGACATGTTGCGCGACAGCGTGCGGGCATTCGCCGATGAGCGGATTGCCCCGCGCGCGGCCGAAATCGACCGCAGCGACGACTTCCCCCGCGATCTGTGGCCCGAGATGGGGGCGCTCGGCCTTCATGGCGTCACCGTCGCCGAGGAATATGGCGGGTCGCAGATGGGTTATCTCGCCCATTGCGTCGCGATGGAAGAGGTCAGCCGCGCCTCGGCCTCGGTCGGGCTGTCCTACGGTGCCCATTCCAATCTCTGTATCAACCAAATCCACCGCTGGGGCACCCAGCAGCAGAAGCAGACCTATCTGCCCCGGCTGGTGTCGGGCGAACATGTCGGCGCCCTGGCGATGAGCGAGGTCGGCGCGGGCTCGGATGTGGTCGGAATGCGTCTGCGGGCGGAGCGGCGCGGCGACCGCTTCGTTCTGAACGGCAGCAAGATGTGGATCACCAACGGCCATTACGCCGATACCCTGGTGGTCTATGCCAAGACCGATCCCGCCGCCGGACCGCGCGGCATCACCGCCTTTCTGATCGAGAAGGGGTTCAAGGGGTTCCGCCCGGCTCAGAAGCTCGACAAGCTGGGGATGCGCGGCTCGCCGACCTCGGAATTGCTGTTCGAGGAATGCGAGGTTCCGGCCGAAAACATCCTGGGCTCCCTCAATGAGGGGGTAAAGGTGCTGATGAGCGGGCTGGATTACGAACGGGCGGTGCTGGCCGCCGGTCCGCTGGGGATCATGCAGGCGGCGCTTGATCTGGTGCTGCCCTACATCCACGACCGTCAGCAATTCGGCCAGCCGATCGGCGAGTTCCAGCTGATCCAGGCCAAGATCGCCGACATGTATACCGAGATGAACGCGTCCCGCGCCTATGTCTATGCGGTGGCGCGGGCGTGTGACGCCGGACGGACCAGCCGCCAGGATGCCGCTGGCGCGATCCTGTATGCCGCCGAACGGGCGACCCGCTCGGCGCTGGAGGCGATTCAGATCCTGGGCGGCAACGGCTACATCAACGAGTTCCCCGCCGGGCGGCTGCTCCGCGACGCCAAGCTGTACGAAATCGGGGCCGGGACCAGCGAAATCCGCCGGATGCTGATCGGCCGCGAATTGTTCAAGCAAACCGCCTGACCGCGACAGGACGTCCCCGGACGCGAAGGAACCCAGCTATGATTCTTCACTCTTCCCTGTCGCGGCAGGACCCGACCTTCAAGACCAATGCCGAGGCGATGCGGGCGCTGGTCGAGGATTTGCGGGCCAAGGTCGCCGAGGTCAAAATGGGCGGCGGCCCCCGGTCCCGCGAGCGTCATCAATCGCGCGGCAAGATGCTGCCGCGTGACCGCGTGCGCGGGCTGCTCGATCCCGGCACGCCCTATCTCGAACTGTCGCAACTGGCCGCCCATGGCGTGTATGACGAACAGATCGCCTCGGCCGGTTTGTTGACCGGGATCGGCCGGGTGGCCGGGCGCGAATGCGTCATCATCGCCAACGACGCCACCGTCAAGGGCGGCACCTATTATCCCCTGACGGTCAAGAAGCACCTGCGCGCCCAGGAGATCGCCCGCGAAAACCGGCTGCCCTGCCTCTATCTGGTCGATTCGGGCGGGGCAAACCTGCCCAACCAGGACGAGGTTTTTCCCGACCGCGAGCATTTCGGCCGCATCTTCTATAATCAGGCCCTGATGTCGGCGGAAGGCATTCCCCAGATCGCGGTGGTGATGGGAAGCTGCACCGCCGGGGGAGCCTATGTTCCGGCGATGAGCGACGAATCGATCATCGTCCGCAACCAGGGCACCATCTTTCTGGGCGGCCCGCCGCTGGTGAAGGCCGCGACCGGCGAAGTGGTGACGGCCGAGGATCTGGGCGGGGCCGACGTTCATTCCCGCATCTCAGGCGTGACCGACCATTACGCCCATGACGACGCCCACGCTTTGGCGATTGCCCGCCGGGTGGTGGGCACGCTGAACCGGCCCAAGCGCCCGGATGTCGAATTACGCCCCCCGGTCGAGCCGCTGTATCCCGCCGACGATCTGCATGGGATCGTGCCCACCGATCCGCGCAAGCCGTTCGATGTGCGCGAGGTGATTGCCCGCTTGGTCGATGGCAGCGCGTTCGACGAGTTCAAGAAGCTGTACGGGACCACCCTGGTCTGCGGCTTCGCTCACATCTTCGGCTATCCAGTCGGCATCGTCGCCAATAACGGCATCCTGTTTTCCGAATCCGCTCTGAAAGGCGCTCATTTCGTCGAATTGTGCGCCCAGCGCGGTATCCCGCTGGTGTTCCTGCAAAACATCACCGGCTTCATGATCGGCCGCAAATACGAAGCGGGCGGCATCGCCAAGGACGGGGCCAAGATGGTTGCCGCCGTCTCCTGCGCCCGGGTGCCGAAGCTGACGGTGGTGATCGGCGGCAGCTTTGGCGCGGGCAATTACGGGATGTGCGGCCGGGCGTTCTCGCCGCGCTTTCTGTGGATGTGGCCCAATGCCCGCATCTCGGTGATGGGGGGCGAGCAGGCCGCCAACGTGCTGTCGCAGGTCCGCCGCGACAGTCTGGAGGTGCAGGGCAAAAGCTGGAGCGTGGAGGAAGAGGCCGCGTTCAAGGCCCCGATCCGCGCCCAGTACGAGACCCAGGGCCATCCTTATTACGCCTCGGCCCGGCTGTGGGACGATGGGATCATCGATCCCGCCAATACCCGGATGGTGCTCGGGCTCGGCCTGTCGGCCGCGCTCAACGCTCCGATTGAGCGGACCACCTTCGGCATCTTCAGAATGTGAGGCGACGATGACCGAGCAAACGATTCGCGTCTCCCGACGGGGCGACGGGGTGGCCTGTGTCACCCTGGCCCGCGCCCAGGTTCACAACGCCTTTAACGAGCGGATGATCGCCGACCTGACCAATGCGCTTGTCGCCCTGGGCAAGGACAAGACGGTGCGGGCGGTGGTGCTGGCCGCCGATGGGGCCAGCTTTTCCGCCGGGGCCGATCTCGACTGGATGCGGCGCAGTGCGACCTATGCCCCGGCCGAAAATCTCGCCGATGCCCAGGGGCTGGCTGAACTGATGCGGGTGCTGAACACCTTGCCCAAGCCGACGATTGCCCGGGTCCAGGGGGCGGCCTTTGGCGGCGGTGTCGGGCTGGTGGCCTGCTGCGACATCGCGATTGCCGTCGATAGTGCGGTGTTCTGCCTGTCCGAGGTTCGGCTGGGACTGATCCCGGCGGTGATCTCGCCTTATGTGATCGCGGCGATCGGGGCGCGGGCTGCCAGGCGCTGGTTCCTGTCCGCCGAACGGTTCGTTGCCGCCGAGGCGTTGCGGCTCGGGCTGCTCCATCGGGTGGTCGAGGCCGACGATCTTGATGCCGCAATCGAGGAGATGCTGGTTCCGCTGCTGGCCGGGGCGCCCGAGGCTCAGGCCGCCGCCAAGGACCTGATCTTCGCGGTTACCGATCGCCCGCTCTCCCAGGCGCTGATCGCCGACACCACCCGCCGCATTGCCGAGCAGCGCGCCGGGGCGGAAGGACGCGAAGGGATCGCCGCCTTTTTGAACAAACGCCCGCCGGTGTGGGGAGGCTGAGCCGATGTTTTCGAAAATTCTGATCGCCAATCGCGGCGAAATCGCTTGCCGGATCATCCGTACCGCCCAGCGGATGGGGATCGCTACCGTCGCGGTTCATTCCGATGCCGATGCCGGATCGGCGCATGTCGCGCTGGCTGACGAAGCCTGGGCGATCGGCCCAGCGCCCAGCCGCGAGTCCTATCTGCGGGCTGACAAACTGATCGAGGTGGCGCGCCAGAGCGGGGCCGAGGCGATCCATCCCGGCTATGGCTTCCTGTCCGAAAATGCCGATTTCGCCGAAGCCTGTGCTGCGGCCGGGCTGGTGTTCATCGGTCCGCCCGTCAGCGCGATCCGGGCGATGGGCGGCAAGAGCGAGGCCAAGGCGCTGATGGAACAAGCCGGGGTGCCGCTGGTTCCCGGCTATCACGGCACCGATCAGGACCCGGCGGTGCTGGCCGAAGCCGCCGAGCGGATCGGCTATCCGGTGCTGATCAAGGCATCGGCGGGCGGCGGCGGCAAGGGGATGCGGGTGGTCGAGTCCCCCGACGACTTCGCCGCCCATCTTGCCGGAGCCAAGCGCGAAGCCGCCGGATCGTTCGGCAACGACCGCGTGTTGATCGAGAAATATCTGGCTCGGCCGCGCCATGTCGAAATCCAGGTGTTCGCCGATGGCTTCGGCCATGCGGTGTCGCTGTTCGAGCGCGATTGCTCGATCCAGCGCCGCCATCAGAAAGTGATCGAGGAAGCCCCCGCACCGGGGATGGACCCCGCCGTACGCCGCCGGATGGGAGAGGCCGCGATCGCCGCCGCCCAGGCGATCGACTATCGCGGCGCGGGCACCGTCGAGTTCCTGCTCGAGCCGGACGGCAGCTTCTATTTCATGGAGATGAACACCCGTCTTCAGGTCGAACATCCCGTCACCGAATTCATCACCGGCCTCGATCTGGTCGAGTGGCAGTTGCGGGTGGCGGCGGGGCAGCCCTTGCCGCTCGGGCAGGAGGATCTGTCGATCCGGGGGCACGCGATCGAGGTTCGTCTTTATGCCGAAGACCCCGATGCCGGGTTCATGCCCGCCACCGGCTGCCTTGATCATCTGCGGTTCCCGGTGACCGGCCCGCATCTGCGAGTCGATAGTGGGGTGCGCCAGGGTGACCGCATCTCGGTCCATTATGACCCGATGATTGCCAAGCTGATCGTGTGGGACGAGGACCGCGAGGGAGCGGTGCGCCGTCTTCGCGCTGCTCTGGCCGCGACCGAGGTGGCGGGGCTGGCGACCAATCTGACCTTCCTGGCCGCGATTGCCGCCCATCCGGCCTTTGCCGCCGCCGATCTCGATACCGGCTTTATCGAGCGTCACCGCGCCCAGTTGCTGCCGCCGCCCCAGCCGGTGCCCGACGCGGTGCTGGGGCTGGTCTGCCTCGGGCTGCTGCTCGAACGCCGGGCCACCGCCGAGCGTGACGCGGCCCGGTCCAGCGATCCCTACAGCCCGTGGGCGCTGTGCGACGGCTGGCGGCTGAATGACGACGCCCATGACAGCCTGCATTTGCGCCATGGCGAGACCGATCTGGTCGTTCCGCTGATCTACCGGCCCTGGGGCTATGAACTGACCCTGCCGGGCGGGCCGGTCGAGGCACGGGGCACCCTGACCGCCGATGGCCGTCTGTCCGGCGAAATCGGGACGGTGCGCCGTCAGGCCGGATATGTCCGTCGCGGGGCCGATCTGTCGCTGTTCCTCGGCGGGCGCGCTCACCGTCTGACCGTCGTCGATCCCTTGCCGACCGACGAGCCGGAAGAGGCGGCGTCCGGAGTGGTCGCGCCGATGCCCGGTACGGTGATCGCCGTGCTGGTCGAAGCCGGGGCCCGGGTGACCCAGGGCCAGCCGCTGGTGGTGATGGAGGCGATGAAGATGGAGCACACCCTGAAGGCCCCGGCCAACGGGATCGTCTCGGGGCTGCATTTCACGGTGGGTGCCCTGGTTGACGAGGGAGAGTCCCTGGTCGCGTTCGAGGCGGAGGTGGCGTAACGATGGCCCGCCCCGCGCGTGTCACGCTGGTCGAGGTTGGCCCCCGCGACGGCCTCCAGAACGAGGCGGTGCCGGTTTCGCTCGACATCAAGCTGGCGCTGGTCGAGCGTCTCGCTGCCGCCGGGCTGCCGGTGGTCGAAGCCGGATCGTTCGTCTCGCCGCGTCGGGTGCCGCAAATGGCGGGATCGGCCGAACTGTACCGGCGTCTGACCCGCCGCCCCGGCACCGCTTATCCGGCCCTGGTGCCCAACCTCCAGGGGCTGGCGGCGGCTCTGGACGCTGGCGTGACCGAAGCGGCTTTGTTCGTTTCGGCCTCGGAAGGGTTCAGCCAGCGCAACATCGCCTGTTCCATCGCCGACAGTCTGGCCCGGATCGCTCCGGTCGCGTCCGAGGTGATCGCCCAGGGGGTACGGCTGCGCGGCTATGTCTCCTGCGTGCTCGGTTGCCCCTATGACGGCGCGGTTGCGCCCGAGGCGGTGGCGGACATTTCGGCGCGGCTGCTCGATCTTGGCTGTGACGAGATTTCCCTGGGCGACACGATCGGGATCGGCACCGCCGATGCCGTCCGCGCTCTGCTCGACGTTGTCGCGGCCCGCATTCCGGCCGAGCGGATCGCGATGCACTTTCACGACACCTATGGCCAGGGCGTCGCTAATGTCCTGGTCAGCCTGGAGGCTGGGATTGCCACCTTCGATTGCTCGGTTGCCGGTCTGGGTGGCTGTCCCTTTGCTGTCGGCGCGACCGGCAATGTCGCGACCGAGGATGTTTTGTACCTGCTGAACGGTTTGGGTATCGAGACCGGAATCGATCTTCGGAGCGTTGCCGAAACCGGGGCCTGGATCAGCGCTCAATTGGGGCGGGACAGCGCGTCCCGCGCCGGGAGGGCGCTGCTCGCTTAATCCATCACGATCAGCCGGAGCGGGGATCAACTCCGCCCGGACACCGATATCAACGCTGTGGGAGGCGGACATGGAAAACAGCATTCTCAGTTACGTCCACGGAGCCAACGACACCACGCTGCTTTCCGACACGATCGGGGCTCAGCTCGACCGGATTGCGGCCCGGTTTCCCGAGCGCGAGGCCCTGGTGGTCGTCCATCAGGATATAAGGTGGAGCTATGACCGCCTGCGGCAGGAAACCGATGCCTTTGCCGCCGGGTTGCTCGCGCTGGGGTTAAAGCCGGGCGACCGCGTCGGTATCTGGTCGCAGAACAATGTCGAATGGGTGGTGACCCAGTTCGCCACCGCCAAGGCCGGTCTGATCCTGGTCAACATCAACCCGGCTTATCGCCTGCACGAGCTTGAATATGCCGTCAACAAGGTCGGCTGTGTCGCGCTGATCCTGTCGCCCGCCTTCAAGCAGAGCGATTACATCGCGATGATGCGCACCCTGGCGCCCGAACTGGAGACCTGTCGGCCGGGGGCGCTGCACGCGGCCCGGCTGCCCGATTTGCGGGTGGTGATCCGAATGGGAGCCGAGGCGAGCCCCGGCATGGTGTCGTTTTGCGATGTCGCCGGGCTGGCCGATGACAGCCACCGCGCCCGGCTGGCTGAGATCGCCCCGACCCTGCAATTCGATGACCCGATCAACATCCAGTTCACCAGCGGCACTACCGGGCGGCCCAAGGGCGCGACGCTGACCCATCATAATATCCTCAACAACGGCTATTTCGTCGCCGAGGGAATCCGCATCACCGAAGCCGACCGGATGTGTATTCCGGTGCCGTTCTATCATTGCTTCGGGATGGTGATGGGCAATCTGGGGGCGATCACCCACGGGGCCTGCATGGTGATCCCGGGCGAAGGGTTCGATCCCGAACGGGTGCTTCAGGCGGTCGAGCGGGAACGCTGCACCTCGCTCTATGGCGTGCCGACGATGTTTGTCGCCCTGCTGAACCACCCCGATTTCGGCCGCTACGATGTGTCGTCGCTGCGAACCGGGATCATGGCCGGGTCGCCTTGCCCGATCGAGGTGATGCGTCAGGTGATGGACCGCCTGCACATGCCCCAGATCACCATCGCCTATGGCATGACCGAGACCAGCCCGGTCAGCTTTCAATGCGCGGTCGATGATCCGGTTGATCGCCGGGTCTCGACGGTGGGGCGGATTCATCCCCATGTCGAAGCGAAAATCGTCGATCCCCAGGGTCGCGTCGTGCCGCGCGGCGTTTCGGGCGAGCTTCTCGTCCGGGGCTATTCAGTGATGCGGGGCTATTGGGGTGAAGAGGATTTGACCCGTCAGGCGATTGATTCCGGGCGCTGGATGCATACCGGCGATCTGGCGGTGATCGATGCCGAGGGCTATGGCAACATCGTCGGCCGGATCAAGGACATGGTGATTCGCGGTGGCGAGAATATCTATCCCCGCGAGGTCGAGGAATTTCTCTACCGCCATCCCAAGATCCGCGACGTCCAGGTCTTTGGCATCCCCGATCACCAATATGGCGAGCAATTGTGCGCCTGGGTCGTGCTGAAGGACGACACCGACATGACCGAGGCGGAATTGATCGCCTTCTGCGCCGACGAGATCGCCCACTACAAGATCCCGAAGGTGATCCGCTTCGTCGAGTCCTTCCCGATGACCGCGACGGGCAAGATTCAGAAGTTCGTGATGCGCAAGATGATGATCGAGGAATTGCAGATCGACGAACTGAAGACCGCCTGATCCTCCGTCCAGTCAGCAGGGAACCAACGCCATGTCGGACGTGCTGTGGCAGCCTTCCCAGGACCGCAAGGATGCGGCTCTGGTGACGTCTTTTATTGAGCGGATCAACCGGACCCATGGTCTTCACCTCGACGGCATGGCGTCGTTATGGCGCTGGTCGGTTGACCAGCCAGCACTGTTCTGGCGCGAGGTGTGGACGGATTGTGACATTGTCGACGACGGCCCCGGCGGGGTCGTCGTCGATGATCCCGACCGGATGCCGGGCGCGCGCTGGTTCCCCGAGGCCCGGCTGAATTACGCTGAAAACTGCCTGCGCCGCAGCGACGAGGGCGATGCCCTCGTCTTCTGGGGCGAGGACAAGGTCAAGCGCCGTCTGTCGTGGCGGGAACTGAACGCCCTGGTCGCCCGCTTCGCCGCCGCGCTGGAAGCGATGGGAATCGGCCCCGGCGACCGGGTCGCGGGCCTGATGCCGAACCTGCCCGAAACCATCGCCGCTCTGTTGGCGGCGGCCAGTATCGGCGCGGTGTGGTCGTCGGCCTCGCCCGATTTCGGGGTGGCCGGAGTGCTCGACCGCTTCGGCCAGATCGGGCCGAAGCTGCTGATCTCGGTCGATGGCTATTGGTACAATGGCAAGGGTCACGACATCCGGGCCAAGCTCGGTGATATCCGGGCCGGGCTGCCCAGTGTCGAGCGGCTGGTGGTGGTGCCCTATCTCGACGCAAGTCCCGATCTGTCCGGGCTGGCGGGGGCGGTTACCCTGGCCGATTTCCTCGCCCCCCATCAGGCGGACCGGCCAAGCTTCCGCCGTCTGCCGTTCGATCATCCGCTGATGGTGATGTTTTCGTCCGGGACGACCGGCGCGCCCAAATGCATCCTGCATGGGGCGGGGGGACGCTGATCCAGCATCTCAAGGAACACCGTCTTCACGGCGATGTCCGCCCCGGCGACCGGATGTTCTATTTCACCACCTGCGGCTGGATGATGTGGAACTGGCTGGTGTCTGGGCTGGCGGCGGGGGCGACCCTGCTGCTGTATGACGGCGCGCCGATGCTGAAAAACGGCGCGATCCTGTTCGATTATGCCGAGGCCGAGGCGGCGACCTTTTTCGGCACCTCGGCCAAATGGATCGATTCGATTGCCAAGGCCGGGTTGCGGCCGGTCGAAACTCATCGTCTGGCGGCGGTGCGGACGATTGCCTCGACCGGATCGGTGCTGGCGCCGGAAAGCTTCGATTACGTTTATGACGCGATTAAGCCCGATGTCTGCCTGTCCTCGATTTCGGGCGGCACCGATATCGTGTCCTGCTTTATGCTGGGCGACCCGACCGGCCCGGTCCGGCGCGGCGAGATTCAGACTCGTGGTCTGGGTATGCGGGTCGAGGTGTTCGACCCCGCTGGTACCCCGGTGCGGGGGCGGACCGGGGAGCTGGTCTGTACCCGCGCCTTTCCCTCGATGCCGCTGGGATTTTGGAACGATCCGGACGGCACCCGGTTCCGCGCCGCCTATTTCGACCGCTTTCCCGGCGTATGGACTCATGGCGATTGGGTCGAACTGACCCCCAATGATGGGATCGTCGTGCATGGACGCTCGGACGCGACACTGAACCCCGGCGGGGTGCGGATCGGCACCGCCGAGATTTACCGTCAGGTCGAGACGATTTCCGAGGTGGCGGAGGCCCTGGTGATCGGCCAGGATTGGGGCAACGATGTCCGGGTGGTGCTGTTCGTTCGGCTTGTTCCCGGCCACAGCCTGGAACCGCCCCTGGTCGAGCGAATCAAGGCCCGGATTCGCGACAACACCACGCCGCGCCACGTTCCGGCCAAGGTGATCGAGGTGGCCGATATCCCCCGCACCCGCTCGGGCAAGATCGTCGAACTGGCGGTGCGTGACATCGTTCACGGCCGCCCGGTCGGCAACCGCGAAGCCCTGGCCAATCCCGAGGCGCTGGATCACTACGCCGGTCGATCCGAATTGCAGGTGTGACGCTGCCACCGTTCTTCTGACGTCACGGTCCCGTTTGCCCCGACCTCAATCGCCCGATCTTGTCAGACTGACGAGGTCGGGCGAATTTATTATTATAATTTGCGCGTCAGGGTGTGCGTCATGCGCAGCCTTGGCAGGCAATACGAAGGGTTCCTAAATCGATCTGAGAGATAAGCTGTGTTCGTCCGCTCTGAGTCTTTTGTCATATCCGATATGGCCTGGGGTATCCGTCTCTGGTGAGATTGGATATTGACAGCTCGCCGTGCGGTTTATTTAAATATATAGTCTGAATTGATTTTCATTTTATGTTTCATGTCTTTCCGAACGTGAACAAATGATGACATCTAGAGACGAAATGTTGCACAGGATGCTCGGTTTTTGATCGATCCGGGCGGAGCGTAGACGAAAAAGGGACCGAGATGACGTTTCCGACCGACAGCCTTCGTGACGAACAGGCTTTTGCCGAATCCTGGCAAAAAGTACATGCCGCCATCGAGACTGGTGCGTCCCTTGAGGCGATTGCCGCTGTCGCGCCGGATTTTCCCGCACGGGTCGCGCATCGTCTGCTGCCGCTTCACCAAACTCTGCGTGGATTGGGGCTTTCGGCTCCCGATCTGGCCGATCAGGGGCAGAAACTGGTGGCGGTAACGGAGACGTATGTCCGGCTTCACTTCACCGACCGTTCGGCCGAGGGGCGGGAGCTTCTTGTCGACGTCACCCGCAACGGCAATGCCTTTCTGTCGGGGCGTCGCTATGAATCCAGCCTGTCGCGGGTCAGCCTGTCCGACGCCGAGATCGCCCGAACCAACATTCTGAAAATCGATATCGACCGGACCGAAGGGGTGATCATCGTCACCTTCATGACCTTCGACGGGCGCCCGGCCCGGATCGTGTTCAATCCCGCCTGCCCGATTGATCCGGTGGTTGACGGGACGATTCCCCAGGCGGCGTTTGACACGCTGCGCCAAAGCGCTCCCGCTGAGGGATTGCGCCGTCTGATCGCTCTGGCGATCGAAGCGACGGAGCGGGATGGGGCGTCCAGCGGTTTTTGGCGGCGGTTGACCAATCGAGACCTCCGCCGGGCTTATTCCGACCGCCAGAGCCTGGAGGCCCTGGCTGTGTCGATTGCCGACCGACCTCTGACTGGCGAGGCGTGGCAGCGTGCCGTCGCCTCGTTCGACATTTTGTTGGCCCGTCTTGGCGGCGACGGTTTGTCCGGGCAGTTGCTCGAAATTCGTGCCTTGGTTGCGGTTGGGATATACCGCCTTACCGGCGAACAGTCGGCAGCCAAATAGATACCTTTGCGATCCGCGTGATAGAGGTCTTTTGCGAATAAAACCCTAGGTTGGCGTTCGTCACGGTTTCGTCATGAATTTTACCGATTATTGATCTATATGTGTGACCATTCCGAACATATGCGCCACGACATCGGGGTGCGGGGCGAATTGGGGTGCTGAGGTGTTTGTGCGCGGCCTTTTGAAACGGCTTTTCCCCGCGGAAATGACGGCAGGGTTGGTGTTGGTGTTTGCGGCGGTTGTCCCGCTCCATGCCCAGGAGACTGTGTCCGAACCGCTGTTGCCCTTGCCCGTTCCACGGGGGGAGGTGGAGTCTGGCGAATCCGGCCCGGTTCGGGCGCGCGGCGGCCTGGAATTGCCACCCAGTCTGGCCGAGCGAAACGCCCCGGTTGCCGCGCCCGCCAAAACGACGCCCGATGCTGCGCCACCTGCTCCGGCCACGGAGGCCCAGGCGGGAGCCAAGCCGGTTCCGCCCGAGCCGGAGGGGCTTGATCGCGGGGTGGTGCGGGCCAATCTGTTGAAGAAGCTGGGCGGCGGCGAGGTGCTGATTCTTGAGCCCGACCCCAACAACCCGCCCACCGTGCCCGAACCGCTCAATATGGGCGAGGCGGTTGCCTTCGCGCTTAAGAACAATTTCGAGATCAAGGCGGCCCGGGCGAAAACCCAGGGAACCCATTGGGAGTTTTTTGGCAGCATCGGCCAGTATCTGCCCCGGCTTGAGTTCGAACGGCAAACCGGGACGGAACGGTCTTCGCCGGGGGCTTACCACGTCCCCGTCAGCACAACCGACAGCTCCAAGAATCCGCTGGTTGACGTCAGCACCCACCATACCTGGACCCGCAGTTACAGCGTCAAACAGCCGCTGGTCGATATGGGCATCGTCGCCGATATCTTGAATCGCGATCAGGTTCACGACGCCACCAGCGCCGACGAGACGGCGACCCGGGAACGGGTTGCGCTCGATACCATCACCTGTTATCTGCGGCTGGTTCGCTCGCGCCTTACCATCAGCTTTGCCTCCAACTACAAGGCCAACCTTGATCGGCTGGGCGAGCGGATGAAGCTTCGGGTCAGCGGTGGCGGGTCGAGCGGAGTTGAACTCGACCGCATCAATGCCCGTGCCACCAGCGCCCGCTCGGCGATGATCGAGGCCGGGGCGGAATATCAAGCCGCCTTGGTCGAGTTCCGTCGCCTGACCAACGTCACCCCGATCAAGCTCAGTCTGCCGGCGCGACTGATGCCCGACGTCCCCGAGACGGTCGATGAGGTGTTGTTGCGCGCCCTGCGGATGAACCCGGAATATCAGGCGGCACAATTGAAGGCCGACGCGGCGCTGACCGCGACGTGGAAGCAGATGACCGCCTTCCTGCCCAAGCTGTCGATGCAACTGACCGACACACGGACCTTTAACGCCGGGGGTGTCAGCCAGGAATTGCCGGTCAACGTCAAGCCGTCCGAAGTTTATCCCTATGTTAACGACCGCCGGATGATGCTGGTGTTCAACTGGACGTTGAACGGCGGGGCCGATATCGGGCAAAGTCTGGCCAATGCCGCTTATGCGCGGCAGGCATCGTATCAGGCGACCGACACAAGGTTGCGGCTGGAAGAAAGCGTGCGGACCAGCTTCAGCGCGCTGAACGCCGCCAACGGGCTGGTCGAATCGACCAACCGCGCCCTGGACGCGAACGCCAAGGTGGCCACCGCGTTCGACGAACAATTTTTGAATGGCAGTCGGCAATTGCTGGATCTGCTTGATGCCTACGAACGTCTTTATCAGTCGCAGAACGAGCTTAGTCGTCTGCTGATCTCGGAAGCCACCGCCAGCTATCTGGTGCGGCGGCAGATGGGCGAACTGGTCGAGGCGATCGTGGTCCGGACCGGAGAGTGAGGAACGGCGATGGCGGATAGCAACCGCGAACTGAATTACTGGCCGGGTTTTGTCGATGCCCTCAGCAACGTGGTGCTGACCCTTGTCTTCGTCCTGGTTGTCTTCGTCTTCGCCTTGCTGATCACGTCGAGCAAGATGCAGCAGAAGACCGTGCAGATGGTCGAGCAGCGGCTGGAGCAGGAAAACACCTCGCACGCCAAGCTGTCCCAGATCGAAAGCAAGCTGTCCGACGCCGAAGGCAAACTGGCCGAATCGCAAAAAGTTCGTGACAAGCTCGCCGCCGAGATCGCCGAGTTGCGGACGGCCAATCAGCGGCTGGAGGCGTTCCGCCAGTCGGTCCGCGAGAAAGAGGCGGCCTCGACTCCCAGCATTGTCGAAAAGCCGCTGACGCTCAAAAACGATTCGCCTGCCAAATCGGTCGATGGAGCCAACGAATCGGCCGATATCGTCGGGGGCAATGTCATCGTCATTACCTATCCCCGCGCGGCGGTGCTGTTGAACGAGTCCTCGCGGGCGCAACTGGCCAAGCTGCTGGACTCCTATCGGTCGCGGCTGCCCGGCTCGGTCGCCAAGATCGACTCGATCATGGGGCTCGAGACTTATAGCGAAGGGCGACGGATGGCCTATTACCGGGCGCTCGACCTGCGCAACTTCCTGCTCGAAAAGAAACTTGTCGGCAGTCAGGCGATCAAGATCACCACCAAACAAGGCAAAGATCAGGGGGATGCCAGGATTGAGCTCCGATTCGTCCGCCCCTGAGCCGGATTCCGCGTCCGCGCCGGTGCCCCGAAGACCGCGTCGGGGGCGGGCCGGATTCATCAGCCGTCTTGAGGCGCCGGAAACCTATCTGTGGCTGATCACCCTGATCGTCATCGCGGTGATCGTATGGGCGTCGCTGACCTCGGTCGATCGCGTCGTCCGGGTCGAGGGCCGGATCATCCCGGCTGGACGCAGCCAGAGCATCCAGCATCTGGAAGGCGGCATCGTCGCGGCGATCATGGTTCAAGAGGGCGCGGTCGTTCACAAAGGGGCGGTCCTGGTCGTGATCGACGACACCACGGCCCAGACCTCGCTGGCCGAGACTCAGGGCAAGCTGGAAAGTCTGCGGATCAAGGCGGCCCGGCTTGAGGCCGAATCGCGCGGTCTGCCGACGATGAAGGGGGGCGACATCCTGCGCCGGAACGCCGACCTGGCGGAGTCCGAGGCCAGATTGTTTGCTACCCGCCGCCAGAAGCTGGAGCAGGAGACCCTGATCTTCGAAGAGCAGATCCGACAGCGCACGGCGGAATTGCGCGAGGTCGAAGCGCGTCAGGCCAAGCTTCAGGGCGAACTGGAGACGGCGCGTGAACGCAACAAGCTGATCACCGGAATGGCTTCGCGCAATGCCGCGTCCCAGCTTGAAGTGTTGGACGCCCGCAGCCGGGAACAGCGCCTTCAGACCGAACTGAGCGATGCCGAGGGCAGCCGTCCCAAGATTATGGCGGCGATCGCCGAATCCCAGGCCCGCCGCCAGGAAGCCCAGGCGCGCTATCGTGCCGAGGCCCAGAACGAATTGTCGGGCGTTCTGGTCGAGATCGAGCGGATGGGCAACATCATCACCGGACAGGCCGATCGTTTCATCCGCACCGAGGTCCGCGCCCCGGTCGAAGGGATCGTCAATCGCATCCTGTCCAATACCGTCGGCGGCGTGGTCAAGCCGGGTGACACCATCATCGAGATCACCCCCAGCGCCGAAGAGGTGTTGGTCGAAGCGCGGGCCAGACCCAGTGACCGGGGCGATCTGCGGGTCGGACTGCCCGCCAAGGTACGTGTCAGCGCCTTTGACATCGGCGAGCTTGGTCCGTTGGATGGCCGCGTCATCGAGGTCAGCGCCGATACCGTTCCCGATGGCAAGGGCGATCCGTATTACCGCGTCGCCATTCAGGTCGACCAATTGCCGCCCTCGTATTCCGGGAAGAAAATAGTTCCGGGGATGACGATCACTGCCGATGTCATCACCGGACAGCGTACAATCATCCGATATATCACATCACCGTTTACGCGATTCTTATTCAACGCTTTTCGCGATGCCCGCTAGGAATTTGAGCATGACCAAGTTTCGTTCCACGTTCTTACAGGCAATAGCTCCGGTTGTTCTTCTGTCCGTGGTCGGGGTTACCCATATCGACTTTGTGTTGATGGCTATCCGTGGGAACGTTCTGCTCAATTCGATGATCCTGGTGGTCGCGTTGGGGGGCGGCGTTCTCTGGATCGTCAATCTGATCCAGGCCGAACGCGAGCGGACCGCGCTGAACCGCTTCGCCCGCGAGGTCGGCGACGGGGCCGACATGAATGAATTGTTGTCGGCGCCTTGGCTGAATGGCCGGGTGGTGCAGGATTACCTGCGCAATCTGGCCCAGACCGGCGGCAAGCTGTCGACCCACATGGATCAGTCGGCGATCGAGACCGAACTGGAGCAATTGCAGACCGAACTCGATTCTCGGATGGAACTGCCCAGCTTCCTGGTCGGCTTCATGATCGCGATGGGCCTGCTCGGCACCTTCATCGGTCTGCTCGAAACCCTGACCGGCATCAGCGGGATGCTGGACGGGATGGTCAACGCTCCGGCAGGGGATTCGATTGATGCCGAATTCCTGAAGCTGGTCGGTCAGTTGCGCCACCCGCTGGCCGGCATGGGCATCGCCTTTTCGGCGTCGATGTTCGGTCTGCTGGGCAGCTTGATGTTGGGGATGATGCAGTTGACGGTGCGCCGCCACGCCCGAAAGGTGCTGGGCGAGGCGCGCCATCTGCTCAACCGTCTGGTCGAGCGGGTCAAGGGCCCGGTCGGCATGGCGGGCGTCAGCGAGGCGGTTCGCGCCGGGGGCGTCAGCGAATCCTTCCTGTCGACCTTCATCGCTGATCTGACCAGCAACATGAACCAGATGCTGGAAATGTTTCACCGCTCGCAGGACGGTTCGTTGGCGATGGTCAGCCGGATCGATAATCTGGCGTTCCGGCTGGAAGAGATGGTGGGCGCGATCGAAAGCAATATCGAGGCGGTGCGCCGCACCAACGATCTGCTCGGCTTCGGTCCCCGGATGAAAGAGACCAACGAGGAATTGTTAAGCGAAGTGCGCGCATTGTTGTCCAACAACCAGGACCGCCAGAAATCGATGATGCGTCTGACCGATACCCTAAGCTCGATCGATCAGAAGATTTCCGCCTCGAACGACGGCACCCGCAGCCATTTCGACATGGTCGGCAATTTCAACATCCAGAGTCTGGCCAAGCTGGACGAGGCGGTCGGTGTGCTGCACGCCGTCAACGATCAGACCTCCGACAGCGAAACCAAGCTGGATCGCCGTCTTCAGGCGCTGTCTTCCGCCACCACCAATATCGGCGCGACGATGCAGCAGATGACCGCCAAACTGAGCGAGGTCGCGGTCGGCACCCAGACCCAGATCAACGCGCTGGGCTCGGTTCAGCAGGTGTTGCGCGATTCGTCGGCCGAGATGCAAAACCTGCTGTCCGGTTTGCAGGAAAAAATGCAGAAGGTTCAGGAAGTCGAGATTGGCGCGACCCGTCACCTTTATGGCATCAAGGAATCGTTCGACGGGATGAACGCGCTGCTGGAACCGCTGAAGGGGATGGCCCAGGGCGTCGGCAAGCAGACCTCGCTGCTTGAAGCCACTCTGGAAGAAATGCGGATGTCGCAGCGCAATATGATGCGCGAGCTGCGCGCCGAGATGAGGGATGTCACCCGTCAGCAAGGCACGGCGGGCTGATCTGGACGACAAAGACTGTTCCGCCGGGACCGTGTCCATAGCGGCACCGGGCGGATGGATAATGGACCGGGTGATCCGGTCGAGGAGAATTGATGGCTGAAGCACAGCAGGTCAAAGTCATCGAATCGACCCAGGGCATGTTCCGTCTGAACATGCCGCAATCGGCGATTGCCCGGGTCGATGTCGTCGATATCGATCTTGTGCTTCAGACCACCAGCGGCGAACGGGTGATCCTGGCCGGGGCGGCGATTGATTCCACCTCGGAAAAACCGCCGAGCGTGATGTTCTCGGACGGTCAGGTCAGCACGGCTCAGTTGTTCTCCGCGGTCGCCCAGGTCGAAAGCCCCGCGCTGCCGGTTCCGGCGATGACCAGCCTGACCGAGTACGAGGCCCAGAAAACCAAGGGTCCGCGCTCGTTCGTCACCAATGGCGAACCCAAGGGCGAAAGCGCGTCTGCCAGCGCCGCCGATTCGCCGCCGTCCAGCGACGTGCCCACCAATGTCGCCCCGCTCAGTTCGCCGCCGCCCACCACGGTCGAAACCCTGCTGGCCGATGCCAAGAAAACGTTGGACGGCGAAAGCAACAAGCATGGCGATTTCACCCATGCGCCGGTGCCGATTCCGCCGCAAAGCCCGCCGTCTCCTCCGCCGTCAAGTCCGGGGGCGCAGGCGACGGTGCCGCAATTGCCCACTCTTCAGGTCTGGTTCGGCAATTACAGCGATCAGGTCGCGGTTGGTCAGACGGTCTATGGCGCGGGCGGCACCCCGGATTCGGACCCGCGCAATTTCAGCACCAATGCACCGCTGGCGGCCAATTCGCCGGAACAGATCGCCCCTGAAATTCTGACCCTCACCGGCAATCAGACCGCCTATGTCGATGGGGTCGGGCCGTTGCTGGGGACGACCGGCAGCGGCGTCAATGCCAATGCGACCGGCTATTATGCCAAGGTCTTCATGGCCCGCGTGGTCGGCACCTTCAACAGCGCCGGGGCGATGACAATTTCGGGGCTGCCGCTGGGCTTTTCCCTGGTCAGCCTCAGCGCCGCTTTCACCGTCGTCAATACCGTTGTCGCCACCGCGTCAACGCCAGGGGTGTGGACGATCACCCTGGTCGATCCGACCCAGACGCTGACCAATTTCCCGCTGAAGCTGATCTATCCGACCGACGCATCCAGCACCCCGATCACGCTGGATTTCGCCGAATCCGTCTATTACAGCGGAGCCAATTACGACCTGCACCAGAAGATCGTGATCCAGGTCAAGGAGGTCCATTCCGCCTCCGACCTCAACGTCACGGTGACCGATCCCAACGACGCGACCAAGACCGTCGCGGTCAATGTCCTGCCCAGTAACGGCGTTCCCAATCTGGTCTATGCCCAGGGCAGCCATAACACGATCTATGGCGGCATTGCCGACGACACGATGGTCAGCCTGGGGGCGGCCAATACTTTCGACGGCGGCGGCGGCATCAATACCGTCGATTTCAGCCGCGATGCCACCTCCCACACCATCAATCTCGCCACCAACGCCAATCACGGTGGCTATGCCGAAGGCAGCGTGCTGTCGCACATCTCGGTGATCAAGGCCGGGCCGGGCGGCGATACCATCACCGGCAATGCCACCACCAGCACGACGATCTATGGCGGCGCGGGCAATGACGTCATGGCGGGCGGCTCGGCCGGGGACGTGTTTGTCGGTGGCGGTGGCCGCGACACCGTGACCTATGCCGCCAGCGCCGCGCCCGTCACGATCGATCAGACCGGCGGGGGCCGAGCGCTGGGCGATGCCTCGGGCGATTCCTACAGCGCGATCGCGACGATCATCGGCAGCGCCGGGGATGATCGCTTCTATGGCGGTACCGCGGCTGGTTCGGCGACGATGGATGGGAGCGGCGGTTCGGACTGGGTCGATTACCAATACACCTCCGTTGTCAACAATCGCGGCGTTACCGTCAATCTGAACGATAGTATCGGCAATGGCGGTGGCGCGCTCTATGACCATCTCATCAATATCGAGAATATCCGAGGCAGCACCGGCAACGATCTGTTCTACGCCAGCAACGAAGCCAACAGCTTCATCGGTAATGGCGGTACCGACATCGTCAGCTATGACGGACAAACCGCGCTGACGATTGATCAGAAAAGCGGCCGTGGTCTCGGTACCGGGGCGGCGTCGGGCGATTCCTACACCGGAATTGCCACCCTGGTTGGCACGACCGGCGACGATACCTTTGTCGGCGGCACCGATGCGGGCTCGGCGCTGATGGACGGAGCCCGGGGCAACAACTGGATCAGCTACAATTACGTCGGCAGTTCCAGTGTCACCGTCAATCTGGCGAGTGGTACCTCTAGCGGCTCGGGCAGCAACGACCGTTTCGTCAATGTCGAGAATGTCTACGGCTCGGGCGGCAACGACCTGTTTTACGCCGATACACATGCCAACAGTTTTATCGGCGGCGGCGGAACCGACGTCGTCAGCTATGCCGGGCAGTCGGCGGTAACGGTCGATCAGACTGGGGGAAATCGTGGCACCGGGGCGGCTTCGGGCGACAGCTATACCGGGATCGCGACGATCATCGGCAGTTCGGGTAACGATACCTTTGTCGGCGGGCGGCCCTCGGATGTCGCGACGATGGATGGATCGGGTGGCGACAATTGGGTCACCTATCAGAATGCCAGCGGCGCGGTTACCCTTGATCTGACTGGGACCGCCGCCAATGGCGGCGCGGCCCAGCTTGACCATATCGTCAATATCGAGAACGTGGTCGGCTCGTCGTTCGCTGACCTGTTTTATGCCGATTCCGCCGCCAACAGCTTCGTCGGCGGCGGCGGGCACGATACCGTCAGCTACGATCGCAATCCGGTGGGGGGAATGACGATCGACATGACCGGGCAGGGCTATGGCTCGGGCTATGCCTCGGGCGATTCCTATTCGGGAATCTCGGTCGTGATCGGCAGCAGCAGCAGCGATACCTTCATCGGCGGTCTCGTTTCCGGTGTCGGCACGATGGACGGTGGCAGCACCGCTAACGATACCGTCGGCGACTGGATCGATTACGAATATGTTCAGGTCGATGCGACCTTGAATCGCGGTGTGACGGTCAATCTCGATACCGGGATCAACGGCGGCAGCGTTATCACCAACGCGGCGGCCAACGACCGGCTGGTCAATATCGAGAACGTCAAGGGGACCAGCGGCAACGATCTGTTTTACGCCAGTTCCGCCGCCAACAGCTTTGTTGGCGGAAGCGGAAACGATGTCGTCAGCTATGCCGGTCAGTCGGCGGTGACGATCGATCAGACCGCGGCCAATCGCGGCACCGGGGCGGCATCGGGCGATTCCTATAACGGAATCGAAACGATCATCGGCAGTTCCGGCGACGATACCTTCTTTGGCGGCACGGCGGCGGTCGCCGCGATGGATGGCGGCGCGAACGGGGCCGGGGGCGACTGGGTCAGCTATGCCGGAGAGGCGGCGGCGACGGTCGATCTGACCCGGACCTCGGCGAATGGCGGTTCGGCGGCGAACAACTCCCTGATCAATATCGAAAACATCGTCGGTTCGTCCAACAACGACACCTTTTATGCCAATGGCAGCGCCAACAGTTTCGTCGGCGGCGGCGGAACCGGCGATGTGGTCAGCTATGCCCGCGATGGGTCGGGGACGCTGACGATCGACCTGACCGGGACCACGTATTCGACCGGCTATGCCTCGGGCGACAGCTATAACGGCATCGCGACGGTGATCGGCAGCGGTGGCAACGATACCTTCATCGGCGGGGCCTGGAGCGGGGTCGGCACCGCGATCGGCGGCGGCGGCACTGATTGGATCAGCTATAAGCATGCCGTAAGCGGCGCGACGGTCGATCTGGCGGCCGGAGGCAATGCGGGCTCGGCGGCGACGAATCACTTAAGCGGGATCGAGAACATCATCGCCTCGGATCACGGCGATTCTCTGACCGGCGACGCCCAGGCCAACAGCTTCATCAGCGGCGCCGGGGCCGATGTGATCGATGGCGGCGACGGCCGCGATACCGTCGATTACAGTTCCGATATTGCCGCCCACGTCATCAATCTGACGACCAACACCAATTCCGGCGGTCATGCCGCAGGCGACCATCTTAGCAACATCGAAGTGGTAATCGGCGGCAGCCTCAACGACACCCTGACTGGCGATGCGCTCCAATCCACCACTCTGTTTGGCGGTGCGGGCGACGACACCCTGGCGGGCGGCAGCGGAGCCGATTATTTCGACGGCGGTGTCGGCAACGATGTCGTGACCTATGCGGGCGGTCCGGCGGTGACGGTCGATCAGACGACGGGAAATCACGGCTCTGGGGCAGCGGCGGGCGACCAGTACGTCAACATCGAAACCATCGTTGGCAGCAGCGGCGTCGATACCTTCGTCGGCGGTACCTCTCTGGGGTCGGCGACGATGGATGGCGGCGGCGGCCGGGACTGGATCGATTATGAATTTCTCGCGGTCGGCGCGGGGGTCACCGTCAACCTCGCCTCCGGGACCACCAGCGGCGCGGTCACCACCGATCGTTTCGTCAACATCGAGAACGTCTACGGCTCGGTCAATAATGACGTCTTCATCGCCAGCGGGCAGGGCAACACCTTCAACGGCGGCGGCGGGTCGGACTGGGTCAGCTATGCCCAGAACGGTGGCGTCGCCGTCACCATCGATTTGTTCAACCATCTGAGCAGCGGCGGAGCGAGCAACGATTCCCTGATCGCGATCCAGAACCTGATCGGTTCGACCGCGAGCGATACCTTCTATGCCGATGGCAATAACAACAGTTTCATCGGCGGCGGTGGGACCGATGTCGTCAGCTATTCCAACAGCACGGTCGATCTGATCATCGACCAGACCCAATCGGGAATCGCCACCGGCCTGGCGCGGGGCGATGGCTATAGCGGGATCGCGACGATCGTCGGCAGTTCTTTGTCCGACACCTTCATCGGCGGCACAGCGAGCGGGTCGGCGACAATGGATGGGGCTGGCGGCGAGAACTGGGTCAGCTACCAGAACGCAACCTCGGGGGCCACCGTCAACCTCGCCACCGGGGCCAATGCGGGATCGGCGCTCAACGACCATTTCATCAACGTCAAGAACATCATTGCCTCGGCGTATGGCGACAAACTGACTGGCGATTCCAACAACAACACCTTCATCGCTGGAGCCGGGGCCGACACCTTTACCGGCGGCGGCGGTGTTGACGTCGTTTCCTACGCCCAAAGCCGCGATTCGCTGGTGATCGATCAGGCCGGATATGGCCGGGGCACCTCGGCCGCGGCCGGGGACGCCTATTCCGGGATCGCCACCATTATCGGCAGCACTTCGGTCGATACCTTCATCGGCGGCACTGCCGCCGGATCGGCGACGATGTTCGGCGGCGGCGGGGCGGACTGGATCAGCTATCAATATCTGGCGGGCGGAACCGGCGTGACCGTCGATCTGCTCAACAACAGCAACAATAGCGGGGCGGCGGCCAACGACCGCACCAACGGGATCGAGAACGTCATCGGTTCGTCTTATGCCGATCTGTTCTATGCCGACGGCGAGACCAACAGCTTCATCGGTGGAAGCGGGAACGACGTCGTCAGCTATGTCCGCTCCGGCGTGCTGACCGGAATGGTGATCGACCAGACCGGGGGTAATCACGGCACCGGATTTGCCGCCAACGATTATTACAGCAGCATCGAGACGATCGCGGGTAGTCAGTATGACGATACCTTCATCGGCGGCACCGCTTCGGTTCTGGCAACGATGGATGGCGGGGTCGGTTCGGACTGGGTTGATTACGAGTATGTCAGCGGGGCCAGCGGGGCCACCGTCGATCTGACCAACAGCCTGAATAATGGCGGCGCGGCGGTCAACGACCGGCTGACCAACGTCGAGAATATCAAGGGCACCGCCAATGCCGACCTGTTCTATGCCAGCACGGCGGTCAACAGCTTTGTCGGCAATGGCGGCCTTGATACCGTCAGCTATGCCCGCGCCGGATCGGCGGTGACGGTCGATCAGACCGGGGGCAATCACGGCAGCGGCTATGGCTCAGGCGACAGCTATAGCGGGATCGCGACGATCGTTGGCAGCGCCGCCGACGACACCTTCATCGGCGGGACCGGGGCCGGGTCGGCGACGATGGACGGTGCCACCGGCTTGGACTGGGTTGATTACGAGTATGTCAGCGGGGCAAGCGGCGTCACCGTCGATCTGACCGACAGCCTTAACAATAACGGCGCGGCGGTCAATGACCGGCTGAGCGGCATCGAGAACATCAAGGGCACCGCCAATGCCGACCTGTTCTATGCCAGCGCGGCGGCCAACAGTTTCGTCGGCAATGGCGGTCTCGATGTCGTCAGCTATGCCCGGGCCGCCTCGGCGGTGACAATCGACCAGACTGCGGGCAATCACGGCGGCGGCTATGCCTCGGGTGATTCCTTTAGCGGGATCGCGACGATCGTCGGCAGCGCCGCCGCTGATACCTTCATCGGTGGCACCGGGGCCGGGTCGGCGACGATGGATGGCGCCGCCGGTTCGAACTGGGTCGATTACCGCTATCTGACCGGTGGGGCTGGCGTCACCGTCAATCTGGTCAGCCATGTCAATGGCGGCGCGGCGGCCAACGACAAGCTGACCAATATCGAGAACGTCTATGGCTCGATCTATGCCGATACCTTTGTGGCCGATGGCGCGGGGAACAGCTTTGTCGGCAATGGCGGCGCCGACTGGGTCAGCTATGCCGCACTCACCGATACCTCGCGCGGGGTGACCGTTGATCTGTCGAATAACGCCAACAATGCCGGTTCATCGGCGCTGGATCGTCTCAGCAATGTCGAGAACATCATTGGTTCGGGCGGCAATGACCGGCTGATCGGCGATGCGTTCAACAACACCTTTGTCGGCGGGCTGGGGGCAGATTACTTTGACGGCGGCAGCGGCGGTCTTGACGTCGTTACCTATGCCTCCAGCAGCGCCGGATTGTCGATTGACCTGACCGGCGGCGGTCACGGCACCCTGGAAGCTCAGGGCGACAGCTTTGTCCGCATTGCCACCATTGTCGGCAGCGCCCAGGCCGATACGTTCATGAGCGGCACCGGAACGGCATCGCTGACGATGAGCAGCGGCGGCGGGGCCGATTGGGTCAGCTATCAATACGCAACGGGCGCGGTGACGGTCGATCTGACTTATAACGGCACCACCAGCCTGAACGGCGGCGCGGCTCAATACGATCATCTGATCGGGATCGAGAACGTCCGGGGTCGACCCTGGGCGACACCTTCTTCGCCGATTCCGTTGCCAACAGCTTTATCGGCGGCGGCGGCACCGACATTGTCAGCTATGCCCGTGGCGCGGCGATGACGATCGACCTGACCGGAGGCGGTCGCTCGAGCGGCTATGCCTCGGGCGATAGCTATAACGCGATCGCGACGGTGATCGGCAGCGGCGGCAACGATACCTTCATCGGCGGCACCGCTTCGGGCGCACCGACGATGAGCGGTGGCGGCGGCACCGACTGGGTCAGCTATCAATATGCGACCAGCGGCGCGACGCTTGATCTGACCGCGACCTCGGCCAATGGCGGTC
>NZ_AQPH01000010.1 GCF_000442515.1 Magnetospirillum fulvum MGU-K5
GAAGGTCTGGTTGGCGTCGCCGCCGAAGGCACCAAGGGCGTTGTTGTCGAAGTCAATGCCGAGACCGATTTCGTTGCCCGCAACGAGCAGTTCCAGAGCTTCGTGTCCGCCGTCGCCCAGGTGGCGCTGGCCCAGGGTGATATCGAGGCGGTCCGCACCGCCGCGTTCCCCGGCTCGGACAAGAATGTCGGCGACCAGTTGACCGCTCTGATCGCCACCATCGGCGAGAACATGTCGCTGCGCCGTTCGCTGCGCCTCGAAGTGACCGACGGCGTCGTTGCGTCCTATGTCCACACTGCCGTTGCCCCCGGTCTGGGCAAGATCGGCTGTCTGGTCGCGCTCGAATCGACCGCCGATAAGGCTCGGCTGCTCGAACTGGGCCGTCAGGTGGCGATGCACGTTGCCGCTGCCAACCCGCAGTTCCTTGACCCGACCTCGGTTGACACCACGGCGCTTGATCGCGAGCGCAATGTCCTGACCGAGCAGGCCCAGGCGTCGGGCAAGCCCGCCAATGTCATCGAGAAGATGGTCGAAGGTCGTATCCGCAAGTACTACGAGGAAGTCTGCCTGAGCGAGCAGATCTTCGTAATCGACCAGGAGAACAAGATCTCCAAGCTGCTCGAAATCAAGGGCAAGGAATTCGGTGCGCCGATCCGCCTGGCCGGTTTCGCGCGCTTCGCCCTCGGCGAAGGCATCGAGAAAGAGCAGACCGACTTCGCCGCCGAAGTCGCCGCCCAGCTCGGGCGCTAACGCTCCTATCCGGTAAGGGCCGCCCCTCTCCAGGAGGGGTGGCCCCGTCCGTGACAACAGGCGCGACAGGCTGGCTGAATAGTGTATGATCGCCGCCGCTCGGTCCTGTGTAAAAACCCACAGCCGACCGCGCTTCCCGGCCTTTGCGCCACCAAGCCCCAAAGGGAGCCTATGGCCAGCAACGCTCAGTACCGACGCGTTCTTCTCAAAATTTCCGGCGAAGGCCTGATGGGATCGAAAGAGTATGGGCTTGATCCCGTCACTCTTGATCGGGTCGCAGGCGAAGTGCGATCGGTCCGCGATCTCGGCGTCGAAGTCTGTGTGGTTATCGGCGGCGGCAACATCTTCCGTGGCGTATCCGGCGCTTCGACCGGCATGGAGCGGGCTGCGGCCGACAATGTCGGCATGCTGGCGACCGTGATCAATGCCTTGTCGTTGCAGAATGCGCTGGAGAAGCACGGGGTCGAGACCCGGGTTCAGTCGGCGATCGTGATGCCGACGGTCTGCGAGTCGTTCATTCGCCGTCGCGCCATTCGTCACCTCGAAAAGGGGCGGGTGGTGATCTTCGCCGCCGGGACCGGCAATCCGTTCTTCACCACCGATACCGCCGCCGCCCTGCGCGGGGTCGAGATGGGCTGCGATGCCCTTCTGAAGGCCACCCAGGTTGATGGCGTCTATTCCGCTGATCCCAAAAAGGTCAAGGATGCGGTCCGTTACGATCGCCTGACCTTCAATGAGGTTCTGAGCCGCGATCTGGCGGTGATGGATACGTCGGCAATCGCGCTCTGTCGCGAAAACCGGATGCCCATCGTCGTGTTCGACCTGCACCGTCCGGGCGCTTTCGCTCAGGTGGTCACGGGTTGCGGACTCTTCACAACTATCGCGAACGATTAGAAAAGGGGTTCGATCGTGTCTGTTTCGACCACCTGGAGCGATCTCAGGAAGGATATCGTTCGGCGCATGGACAGCGCCGTCGAGGTTCTTAAGAAAGAATTTTCCGGCCTGCGTTCCGGTCGTGCCTCGGTTAATCTGCTTGATCCCGTCGTGGTCGAGGCCTATGGCCAGACCATGCCGCTGTCGCAATGCGGGACCGTCGGCGTGCCCGAACCCCGGATGCTGACGGTTCAGGTGTGGGACAAGGGACAGGTCAAGGCCGTTGAGAAGGCTATCGCCAATGCCGGTCTCGGCCTCAATCCGCAGGCCGACGGACAATTGATCCGGGTGCCGATCCCGCCGCTGAACGAAGAGCGTCGCAAGGAATTGCAGAAAGTCGCCGGCAAGTATGCCGAGGCGGCCCGCGTTTCCGTGCGCAACGTCCGTCGCGACGGTATGGACTCGCTGAAGAAGATGGAAAAGGATGGCCATCTTTCCGAAGACGAGATCAAGAAGCACGAAAAGGAAGTCCAGGTTGTCACTGACGAGATGATCAAGAAGATCGACGAGTTGCTGACGAGTAAGGAAAAAGAGATCATTCAGGTCTGATCCCAATGGAAACCTCGCCCCAAGCCGCCGAGCTGCCACCACCACCGGCCCATGTCGCCATCATCATGGACGGCAATGGGCGTTGGGCGCGCTCGCGGGGGCTGCCTCGAACCGCTGGACATAAACGCGGGGCGGAATCCGTCCGCCGCACGGTCGAGGCAGCACGGGAGATGGGGGTCTCCTATCTGACTCTGTATGGGTTTTCTTCTGAGAATTGGAAGCGTCCGGCCGGCGAAATCGCCGATCTGATGGGGCTGTTGCGCCTTTATCTGCGCAATGAGGTTGCCAATCTGCATAAGAATGGCATCCGCCTCAAAGTGATCGGCGAACGCTCGCGGCTCGGACCCGATATCGTCCGCCTGATCGAAGACGCCGAGGCCCGGACCGAATCCAACGTCGCGCTGACGCTGGTTCTCGCTCTTTCCTATGGCGGGCGGCAGGAAATCGTCGAAGCGATGCGTTCCGTCGCCCGGTCGGTTGCCGCCGGGGCTCTGTCCCCGGATGGCGTCGATGAGACGATTGTCGGGTCTCATCTTTTCACCTCGGGCATCCCTGATCCCGACCTGATCATCCGCACCAGTGGCGAAAAACGGATCAGTAACTTCCTGCTGTGGCAGGGAGCCTATGCCGAACTGGTGTTCATCGAGACCCTTTGGCCGGATTTCGGACGCGCTGAACTGGAAACCGCCTTGCGCGACTTCCAGCAGCGCGACCGCCGCTTCGGCGGGGCGAGGTAAGTTGTTCAAGTGCTGAAAACACGCGCCCTATCCGCCCTGGCTCTGGCTCCGCCAGCCCTGTTCGCCGCCTGGTACGGTGGTTATCCCTTTGCCCTGATGGTTGCGATCGCCGCAGCGCTGATGTGCTGGGAATGGCACCGCATCACCTGTGGCGGTTACGGCTACGCCGCGCGCTCCGCTGCGTTTCTGTGCTTTACCGCCTCGCTGCTGGCGGTGACGGCACCGCACGCAGCGCTTTATATGGTGGCCGGGGCCTTTGTGGTTTCGGCTCTGCTGGTTTGCCCGGTTCCCGGCCGCCGGGTCTGGTCGGGGTTGGGGGCGCTTTATATCGGTCTGCCGTGTCTGGCCTTGGTCTGGCTGCGTGGCGATCCGGAATACGGCGCGGCGACGGTCTGGTGGCTTCTCCTGGTCGTCTGGGCCACCGATATCGGTGCCTATGCCTTCGGTCGCCTGATCGGCGGTCCGTTGCTGATGCCGCGGGTGAGCCCCAAGAAGACCTGGGCGGGTCTGCTGGGGGGGATGCTCTGCGCGGCCTTGGTTGGCGTCGCCGTCGCCTGGACCGAGCAGCTTGCCGGGCTGGCCTGGGTTGGCTTTGTCAGCGCACTTCTCGCTGTGGTGGCGCAGGCGGGCGATCTGTTGGAATCCTGGGTCAAGCGGCGCTGGGGCGTCAAAGATTCAAGCAACATCATTCCCGGCCATGGCGGGGTCCTCGACCGCGTCGATGGCCTTTTGACTGCGGCAATCGTGGTGGCGGCGTTGACCTTCGCCACGGGCAAAGCGGTCCTGATCTGGCAGTAAGCTGAAGAGTGAGTGGGGGGGTTATGAGCGCAAGGCGTGGGGTTACGATTCTCGGCTCGACCGGTTCGATCGGCTGTAACACCGTCGAATTGGTCGAGGCTAGCCCTGACCTTTACCGGGTCGAGGCGCTGGTAGCCAATTCCCGGGTCGATATCCTTGCCGATCAGGCGCGCCGTCTCAAGGCACGTCTGGCCGTCGTTGCCGATGAAACCGCCTATCCTGCCCTGAAGGACGCTTTGGCCGGCACAGGGATCGAGGTTGCCGCCGGGGCCGCCGCCGTCGCCGATGCCGCCGATCTTCCCGCCGATTGGGTGATGGCGTCGATCGTCGGTGCCGCCGGTCTGGCTCCGACCCTCCGGGCGATCCGCCGCGGTGCCACCGTCGGCCTCGCCAACAAGGAAGTGCTGGTCTGTGCCGGGCAGTTGATGATGGCCGAGGTGAAGACCCACGGTGCAACCCTGCTGCCGGTCGATTCCGAACATTCGGCGATCTTCCAGGTTCTCGACGTCAAGCAGCACGATCAGGTTGAAAAGATCATCCTGACCGCCTCGGGCGGGCCGTTCCGCGGCAAGACCCGTGAATTCATGTCCTCGGTCACGCCTGAGCAGGCGGTCGCCCATCCTAATTGGTCGATGGGAGCGAAGATCTCGGTCGATTCCGCCAGCATGTTCAACAAAGGGCTGGAACTGATTGAGGCGTATCATCTTTTCAACATGCCTGAAGAGAAGATCGACATCGTCGTCCATCCCCAGTCGGTGATCCATTCGCTGGTCGCTTATACCGATGGTTCGGTTCTGGCGCAGTTGGGGTCGCCCGACATGCGTACCCCGATCGCCTATGCGCTGGGCTGGCCCAATCGCATTCCGGCTCCGGTCCCCCGCCTTGATCTGGCGTCGATCGGAACCCTGAAGTTCGAAGCCCCGGATCAAACGCTGTTCCCGTCGTTGCGTCTGGCCCGCGAGGCCCTGCGCGCCGGTGGATCGGTTGCCGCCGTGCTGAACGCCGCTAATGAAGTGTCGGTTGCCGCCTTCCTGGCGCGTAAGATCGGTTTTCTTGACATCGCCCGCGTGGTCGAGCGCACCATTGAAGGTGTTAACCACCGCGAGCTTCTTTCGATCGACGACGTTCTGGCCCAGGATCAGGTGGCGCGGCGCTTTGCCGAGTCGGTGATCGGGCGCCTTTAACCGGTTCGGAGCCTCATGGACCTGTCTCTTCTGCTCTCCAACGTCCTTCATGGCGTGTGGTATTACGTGGTGATCTTCCTGGTCATCATCACCGTGGTTGTGTTCGTCCACGAACTCGGACACTTCCTGATCGCCCGCGCCAACGGGGTCAAGGTCGAGGTGTTCTCGATCGGCTTTGGCCCGGAAGTGTGGGGGCGGACCACTTCGGCCGGGACGCGCTGGCGGATCGCTCTGATCCCGCTCGGCGGCTACGTCAAGTTCTATGGCGATGCCGACGCCGCGTCGGCGACCCAGAGCGACCAGCCGATGAGCGACGAAGAGAAATCCTGGTCGTTCCAGCACAAGCGGGTGGGGCAGCGTGCCGCGATCGTTGTCGCGGGTCCTGCGGCTAATTTTGTGTTCGCGATTCTGGGCTTGGCCGGGCTGTTCATGGTCCTGGGGCAGCCGGTGACCGAGCCGGTGATCGGCGGGATTTATCCCGGCACCGCCGCCGAAGAAGTCGGACTGAAGACCGGCGACCGCATCCTGGCAATCAACGGCCGCTCGGTCGATCGCTTCCAGGATATCCAGCGAGTGGTCCGCCTTGAGATCGAACGTCCGCTGGAGATGACGATCAAACGGGGCGATGAGACCTTCACGATCCAGGCCCAGCCCCGGATTGATACGCGCAAGGGCCTGTTCGGCGATTTGGAGAAGGTGCCGGTCCTCGGTGTGTCTGCTGATCCGGCCAGCACCCGGATCATTCATCACGGCCCGGTATCGGCCCTGGGTGAGTCACTGGCCGAAACCGGCAGCATGATCCGCTCGACCTTCGTCGGCATCGGTCAGATGATTAGCGGAACCCGCAATTCAGACGAACTGGGCGGTCCGATCCGCATTGCCAAAGGAGCGGGTGAAGCGGCGCAACTGGGTATCAGCAGCGTTATTTATTACACGATCCTGTTGTCCTTGAATCTTGGGTTGATCAATCTTTTCCCAATCCCGGTCCTCGATGGCGGGCACCTTCTCTTTTATGCCTTCGAAGCGATCCTTGGCCGCCCCCTGGGGGAAAAGGCACAAGAATTTGGTTTTCGAATTGGGCTGTTTCTGGTATTGGCGTTGATGGTCTTCGCGACTAGAAACGATATCGTGGCCCTGCCGGTCTGGGACGCTGTGGTACGCATGTTCTCGTGACCCTGGACCGGGTTGGTACACTGGGCTGACGTGGGGGGACCCGATGCGATTCTTGCAGTGGACCGGTCTGGCAGCAGGTCTTTTGGCTGTCTCGACCGCCGCCTGGGCGCAGGATGCCGGACGTGTGCGTTCCGTTATCGTCCAGGGTACCCAACGTATCGAAGCCGATACCGTCAAATCCTATATGACGATCACCGAGGGTGACCTGTTCGACACCGAACGGGTCAACCGCTCGCTGAAGGCTCTGTTCAATACAGGTCTGTTCGCCGACGTCGCGATCCGGCGCGAAGGAGATCAGTTGGTGGTGCGGGTTGTAGAAAACCCGATCATCAACCGCATCGCCTTCGAGGGAAACCGCAAGATCAAGGAAGAGCAGCTTTCATCGGAAGCCCAGTTAAAGCCGCGAACGGTTTATACCCGGTCCAAGGTTCAGTCCGACGTTAAGCGCATCCTCGATCTGTACCGCCGCAATGGCCGGTTTGCCGCTACGGTTGAGCCCAAGATCATTCAGCTTGAACAGAACCGCGTCGATCTGGTCTATGAAATCGTCGAAGGTGATCCGACTTATGTCCGCCGGATTTCCTTCGTCGGCAACCGTCGTTACGATGAAACCAAGCTGCGCGAAACCCTTCAGACGAAGGAAGAGCGCTGGTATCGCTTCCTCACCACCGACGACACCTACGATCCCGATCGGGTCACCTATGACCGCGAATTGCTGCGGCGGTTTTATCTGAAGCACGGCTTCGCCGATTTCCGGGTGGCATCGGCGATTGCCGAATTGACGCCTAATCGCGAAGGCTTCTTCATCACCTACACGATTGAAGAAGGGGAGCGTTACAAGTTCGGCAAATCGACGATCAATGCCGGTTTGCGCGATCTGAAGCCCGAAGAACTTGAGCCGATCATCGTCAGTCGCGAGGGCGATTGGTACAATGCCGATCAGGTCGAGGATATCGTCCAGAAACTGACCGATGCGGTCGGAACCAAAGGCTATGCCTTCGTCGATATCCGCCCGCAGATCAACCGCAATCGCGAGACCAAGGTCATTGATGTCACCTATGACATCCAGGAGGGACCACGGGTCTTCGTCGAGCGGATCGACATCACCGGAAACGTCCGGACCCTCGACAAGGTCATCCGGCGCGAATTCAGGCTGGTTGAAGGCGATGCCTTCAACACCGCGAAGTTGCGGCGGTCGCGCCAGCGTTTGAAAGACCTCAACTTCTTCGAGAAGGCCGAGGTGACCAATGTGCCGTCCGAAACGGCACCCGACCGGACGGTCATCAAGGTCGAGGTTCAGGAGAAATCGACCGGCGAGTTGAGCTTTGGCGTGGGTTGGTCGAGCCAGATCGGTCCGATGATTGAGGCCTCGATCCGCGAACGCAACCTGCTTGGTCGGGGCCAGGACGTCGTGTTGTCCTCGACGCTGGCCAGCAAGCGGACCCAGTTGAACTTCTCCTTCACTGAACCGTATTTCCTCGATCGCGAGATCGCGGCGGGCTTTGATGCCTTCGCGATTACCCGCGATCTCAGCAATTACAGTTCCTATGATTCCGAGACGATCGGCGGCAGCCTGCGTCTGGGCTATCAGATCACCGATCCTTTGCGTCAGGACTGGAAATACACCCTGAAGCAGGACAAGGTGTCGAACGTCACCAGCACCTCACGCTATATCCTGGATCAGGTGGGGTCGCGGGTGACCTCGTCGATCACCACCGGCTTAACCTACGACAAGCGTGACAGCCGGATCGAACCGGGCGAAGGCTATTTCGTTCGAGTTGCAGCGGAAGGCGCAGGCCTTGGTGGTGATATCCATTTCGTTCGTGGAACGTTGTCCGGCGGTCAGTACTTCACCCTCGACGATCAGGTTGTTCTGGGCCTGACGACCAGCAATGGCTACATCGTCGGGTTGGGCGAGCGCGTTCACATTACCGATCGTTTCTTCGTCGGCGGGGATACCCTTCGCGGCTTCGAGACGGCGGGTATCGGTCCTCGCGATATTGCCACCGACGATTCGCTGGGGGGTGTCTGGATGTTGACTGGGTCGGCCCAGGTTCGCTTCCCCATCGGTCTGCCCGACGAGTTCGGTGTTTCCGGTCAGGTCTTCACCGATGCCGGTACGGTCGGTTCGTCCGATATCGAAGATTCGACAGGGGTACGCCAAAGCAGTTCGTTGCGCCTGTCGAGCGGCGTCGGCGTGTCGTGGAAGTCGCCGATGGGACCGGTTTCTCTCGATATCGGTGTGCCTCTGTTAAAAGAGAGCTATGACAAGACGGAATTGCTGAAATTCAACTTCGGCACCAAGTTCTGACCCCGCAGGGAAGGCTCCTCCGCAACATTGGAATGGAGCGGGGCGTCTCGAAAGGGGTTTGACACGGATGAGTATGAGCAGAGGGCGAGGATCAATGGGGGGCTTGTCCAGGCTTGGCCGGGCCAGACACTGGGTGAGCTGTTGTGGGATGGTGGTTGCTTTGGCCATGGCCGCTTCCGTGGTCAGCGCTGCCGACGCTCCGGCGGCCAAGAAAGCCGCCGCAGCCCCCGCCACCATCATCATTGTTGTTGACGTCCAGCAGGCCCAACGGGACTCCCAGGCCGGAAAGGCCCTGATCACTCAGCGCGATCATTACCAGCAGAGCTTCCAGAACGATTTCAATTCGGCGCGCCAGCGTCTTCAGGTCAGCGATCAGGATCTGGCCCGGCAGAAGGGAACGATGTCCCAGGAAGCCTATGACCAGAAGGTCAAGGACCTGGAGCAACAGGTCGTCGCCTTTCAGCGGCGAACCCAGATGGCGGTTCGGGCGCTGGAGAAATCGACTGACACGGCCGCCACCGAACTGATGAACGTCATTTTGAGCATCACTGGGGAAATCGCGGGCGAGATGGGGGCAACCCTGGTTCTGCCCAAGCAGCAAGTCGTCCTGCATGAACCCAGCATGGACGTGACCAGTCTCGTGATCGAGCGGGTTAATCGTCGGCTGCCGACTGTTTCTTTTCCTGTACCGGTGGTCGAGGATACGCCGCCGGCCAAACCCGGTAGAAAGTAGAGAGCCATGGCCGATTCACGTTTCTTTACGGTCGCGGGGCCGTTCACTCTTGAGGCTTTGGTCGGTATCTCTGGTGCCGTCGCGGGCGGTGAGGCTTCGGCCGAGGCCGTTTTCGTCGATGTTGCCCCGCTCGATACCGCCGGTCCCGAGCACGTTTCCTTTCTTGATAACCGCAAGTATCTCGACGCCTTCCAGGCGAGCCGGGCCGGTCTGTGCGTTGTCGCCCCGGCGATGGCTGCCAAGGCCCCGAAGGGAATGGCGTTGCTGTTGGCCGACGATCCCTATCGCGCTTATGCCCGGATCGCCCAGGCATTCTACCCCGTGCTGCCGCCCGAACCGTGGCTGGCTCCGACCGCCTGGGTCGACCCGACCGCCACCGTCGGCGAAGGATGCCGGATCGAACCTGGCGCGGTGATCGGCGCTCGGGCTGAAATCGGCCAGCGCTGCCGCATCGGCGCCAATGCCGTCATTGGCGATGGTGTTGTGCTCGGTGACGATTGCGCGATCGGAGCTGGAGCCACCGTCACTCACGCCTTGGTGGGCCGCCGTGTTTCGATCTATCCCGGCGCCAGGATCGGCCAGGATGGATTTGGCTTTGCGATGGGGCCCCAGGGGCATTTGAAGGTCCCGCAATTGGGCCGGGTCGTGATTGGCGATGGCGTTGAAATCGGCGCGAATGCGACGATCGACCGCGGAGCTGGTCCAGATACCGTCATCGGCGCTGGCTGTATGATAGACAACCTCGTCCAGATTGGGCACAACGTCCATCTCGGCCGCGGCTGCGTCTTGGTGGCGCAGGTTGGCGTCTCCGGTTCGAGCCATCTTGGCGATTTTGTTGCCGCCGGTGGTCAGGCCGGGCTGACCGGCCATCTGCATATCGGGGCAGGGGCGCGGATTGCCGCTCAGTCCGGGGTAATGCGCGACATTGCTCCCGGCGAGACTGTCGGGGGCTCGCCCGCCGTCCCGATGGCCGACTGGCTGCGTAGCTCGGCTTTGTTGAGCCGGATGATCCGCCGCAAGGGCTAGAGAACGGAAAATACATGGGTTGCCGGCTCCTTTGCCGGCCAGGGAAGGTTAGAAAGAGGGCAGGGATCGATATGGACACCACCGTCACCGACCGGGGTAAGGTCATCGACATCAACCGGATCATTCAGATGATCCCGCATCGCTATCCGTTCCTGATGGTGGACCGGGTGATTGATGTCGTCGCCAACGAAAGCGCTGTCGGCATCAAGAACGTCACTATCAACGAACCGTTTTTCCAGGGGCACTTCCCCTCTCGTCCGGTTTTCCCGGGCGTTCTGATCGTCGAGGCGATGGCGCAGACCGCCGCCGTCTTGGTGGTCGAGACGCTGGGTCCATCGGCCGAAGGAAAGCTGGTCTATTTCATGAGCGTCGACACCTGCCGCTTCCGCAAGCCGGTGGGGCCGGGCGATCAGCTGATGATCCACGTTTTCAAGGAACGTAGCCGCGCGAATGTGTGGAAGTTCCGCGCCGAGGCCAAGGTCGCCGGAACCCTGGTCGCCGAAGCGACGTATGCCGCCATGATTTTGGACGAATAATGACCCAAATCCATCCCAGCGCCGTCGTCGATCCCAAAGCCGAACTCGCCGCGTCGGCGGTGGTCGGCCCCTTCTGTATGGTTGGTCCCGACGTTGTCTTGGGCGACAATGTCGAACTGCTGTCCCATGTCGCTATCGCGGGGCGGACGCGGATCGGGTCCGGTACGCGGATTTTTCCGTTTGCCTCGATCGGTCACCGTCCGCAGGATTTGAAGTACAAAGACGAGCCCTCGGTGTTGGAAATCGGGTCCAACAACCAGATTCGTGAACATGTCACGATGAATCCCGGCACTGAAGGCGGCGGGATGGTGACCCGGGTCGGCGATAATTGTCTGTTCATGGCGAGCGCCCATGTTGCCCACGATTGCATCCTGGGCAACAACGTCATCATGGCCAACAATGCCACCCTGGCCGGGCATGTTTCCGTCGGCGATTACGCCTTTCTGGGCGGCTTATCGGCGGTTCATCAGTTCGTCCGCATCGGCAAGCACGCGATGATCGGCGGCATGTCGGGGGTCGAGGCCGACGTCATTCCCTTTGGTGTCGTCATTGGCAACCGCGCCCATCTGAACGGACTGAATATCGTCGGGTTGAAGCGTCGTGGCTTTTCACGCGACGACATTCATACCCTGCGGAACGCCTACCGTCTGCTGTTCGCTCCCGAAGGGACGTTGCAGGAACGGCTGTCCGACGTCGAGGATCAGTTCCAGGGAAATGCGGTGGTGATGGAAATCGTCGCCTTCATCCGCTCGGACACCTCGCGGTCGCTCAGTACGCCGAAATTCACCGGCGATGGCGTCTAACCGCAAGCTCGGTATTATTGCGGGCGGCGGTTGCCTTCCCGGGTTGATCGCCGCTGCGTGCCGGGCCGAGGGGCGACCGGCCCATGTCCTCGCCCTGACCGGCCATGCCGATCCGGCGGTGATTGCCGCCGCCGATTTGCCGACCGATTGGATTCGTCTGGGCGAAGCCGGAAGTGGGTTCGCCAGCCTGCGCCAGGCCGGAGTCTCAGACGTGGTGATGGTTGGCCCTGTCCGCCGACCATCGCTGTCTGAACTGGCTCCCGATTTGCGCACCGCCCGCTTTTTTGCCCGCATCGGGTTGAAGGCGCTGGGCGATGACGGATTGCTGCGGGCCGTCGTGACCGAACTTGAAAGCGAAGGCTTTCAGGTTGTCGGGATTGATCAGGTCCTTGCCTCCTGTCTTGCCAGGCCGGGTCTCTATGGCGGCCCAGCCCCGGACGCCCAGGCTGAAGCCGATATTGCCCGTGGAATCGAAGTTGCCCGAGCGCTTGGCGCGGTCGATGTCGGACAATCGGTGGTGATCCAGCAAGGGATTGTGTTGGGCGTTGAGGCGATTGAGGGAACCGACCGCCTGCTGGAACGGTGCGGTCTTCTCGCTCGCGACGGCGTCGGCGGTGTTCTGGTTAAACTGAAGAAGCCCGGTCAGGATCGCCGGATCGATCTTCCCGCAATCGGCACCAACACGGTGACCGCTGCTGCTTCTGCCGGTTTGCGCGGCATTGCCGTCGAAGCTGGCGCTGCCTTGGTATTGGGACGCGAGGCGGTTGCTGCCGAAGCCCGTCGCCTTGGTTTGTTCGTTATTGGAATCGCGCCATTATGACCGTCGCCGTTCCTCTAATCTACCTGATCGCGGGAGAGCCGTCGGGCGACCTGCTTGGTGCCAGACTGATGGCTGCCCTCAAACAGCAAACCGGAGGGGCTGTTCGTTTTGCTGGTATCGGCGGCGAGGAAATGCGCGCCGAAGGGCTGGACTCGCTGTTCCCCATGGCCGACCTGTCGGTGATGGGACTGGTCGAGGTGTTGCCGCGGTTGCCACTGATCCTCCGTCGGATCCGCGAGACTCTTTCCGATATCGAAACAAAAGTCCCGAGCGCAGTGGTCACAATTGATTCCTGGGGCTTCTGCGGGCGGATTCACAAGGGGTTGAAAGAACGTCAGTCCCGCGTTCCGCGTATTCATTACGTTGCCCCAATGGTTTGGGCGTGGAAAAAAGGCCGGGCCAAGACGTTGGCTCAGGTGCTTGACCTGCTGTTGACCCTGTTTCCCAATGAACCGGCATGGTTCGAGAAGGAAGGGCTCCGCTCGATCCATGTCGGCCATTCGGTGATCGAGGGCGGGGCAGGGCGGGGGGACGGGGCGGCATTTCGTGCCCGGCATGGACTGGTTGCCGATCAACGGATTCTCTGCCTGCTGCCGGGCAGCCGACGGTCGGAAACATCGCGCCTGTTGCCGGTGTTTGCCGCCACTCTGGACCAGCTTGCCGTCCGTTATCCCGATTTGGTAGTGGCAGTGCCCACGGTCGAAACCGTTGCGGACGAAGTTGCCGCCGCTGCCGCTGGGTGGACGCTTCCCACATTGGTACTGCGCGGCGCGGCCGAACGTTTTGATGCCTTTGCCGCCGCCTCGGCTGCTTTGGCCGCATCGGGAACGGTGGCGCTGGAGCTGGCGATGGCCGGAGTTCCCGCCGTGATCGCCTATCGGGTTTCACCGGTATCGGCCTTCGTTGCCACCCGCTTCCTCGGCCTGGACTTGAAATTCGTCTCGTTGGTCAACATCCTGGCGGAACGCCAGGTGATGCCAGAACTGCTTCAGGACGATTGCCGCCCCGATCGACTGGCGGAGGCGGTGAGCCAGTTGCTGGATGATCCCGATGCGGTTGCCGACCAACATCGCGGTGAACGCGAGGCGCTGACCCGTCTGGGATGGGGAGAAACCAGCCCCAGCGCTCGGGCTGCCGCGACGATCCTGACTTTCATTGGAGAACAGCAATGAGCACAACGCCCGACACCAAAGGCTGGCGCTTTCTGCACACGATGATCCGAGTCGGCGATTTGGACCGCTCGATTGCGTTTTACACCAATCTGTTGGGAATGCAGCTTCTGCGCCGCACAGACTATCCCGAGGGACGGTTTACCCTGGCCTTTGTCGGTTATGGAGCAGAAAGCGAGCAGACCGTGGTGGAACTGACCTATAATTGGGACACGCCCTCCTATGATCTGGGGGCTGGGTTCGGGCATCTTGCCTTGGGTGTGCCGGATATTTACGCTGCCTGCGATGCTTTGGATCAAGCCGGGGCCAAGATCGTTCGGGCTCCCGGACCGATGAAGCTTGGCAACACGATCATTGCGTTCGTCGAAGACCCCGATGGATACCGGGTCGAATTGATCCAGGTTTCATAAAAAATCCCATTCGCGCCCATCGCCACCCAGTTTGTAAGCGTTTTGTAACAGTGGGGCGGGTTTGTATCCGCCTGTTACAATTCGCTGGCGTTTGGGGTGGGAAGCGTATAGTTAGTCTCAAAACTATATGCTAAAGGGGTGGGTATGGCCTTTTGGAACGTTGAAGCGGTTGACCTTGGTTTGGTTCTGACCGCCTCGACCGGGTGGGCTTTTTTAGGACTAAGCCTCCGTCAGGCCTTGAATTTCAAGGAACGCCGCAAGGCCCCGGCCAATGGCGAAACCCCTCCGGTTTCTGTGATGAAGCCGCTGTGCGGAAGCGAGCCTCGACTCTATGAGTGCCTCCGCTCGTTCTGCGATCAAGACTATCCCGAGTATCAGATCGTCTTTGGCCTTCACAAGGCTGATGATCCCGCTGTTGCGGTGGTTGATCGCCTTCGTGCCGAATTCCCCGATCGCGACATCACCCTGGTCTGCAATGATGCCGTGCATGGCAGCAACCTTAAGATCAGTAATCTGATCAATATGATGTCGGCCTGCCGCCATGATTATCTCGTCGTGTCCGACAGTGATGTCAAAATTGGCCGGGACGGATTGCGCTCAATTGTCGATCCGATGGTTAAGGATGACGGAATCGGAGCGGTCTCTTGCCTCTATACCGGCCAAGCGACTGCGGGCTGGGTATCGCGACTGGGCGAACTCAACATCAACGGGTGGATCATTCCGTCTGTTCTGCTCGACAAGTCAATCAACAATATCGATTGCGCGTTGGGTGCAGTGTTGCTTCTGCGGCGCAGAGCGTTGGAGTCGATCGGCGGCTTTGCCGCCGTCACCGATCATTTAGCCGACGATCATGAGATTGGCGATCTGATGACCCGGGCGGGATGGCGGGTTCATCTGTCTCATTTTACCGTCGCGACAATGGTTGACGAAACCAGTCTGCTCGCCTTGATCCGCCATGAAATCCGCTGGGCACAGACCGTCTGGGTCACCCGCCCGCTTGATCATGTCCTGTCGGTGGCCACCTGCCTTTTGCCGATCTATCTGCTGCAACTGGCACTGTTTCCCTCGATTGTCGGGGCCGTTGCGGTCGTTCTGTACTTGTTGCTGCGATTTATTTTGACCGCGACGCTGAACCGTCGCATCTCGTTCGCGCGACCGATGCCGCTGTGGCTTGTGCCTGTGCGGGAGTGCCTGTGCTTCGTGGTGTGGGCGGCCTGCATGACCAGTCGTAAAATCGTTTGGAGGGGGCAGTCCTTCCGCCTTCTCGGCTGCGGGCGTCTCGTTCCCGCCTATGAGGCCAAACAGGGCTGACATTGGCCACGTCCTTGAAACGCTCCCAACCCGTTGGGTCGGGAGCGTTTTTTTGAGGATCGGCGGTTAGTCTCGGGTGGAGGGCAGGGTCTCCAGCCAGGGAGCAATATCGTTGCGCGCCCGGATTGAATAGAGCTTCTTGCGCTCGCGCCCCTTGACCCGGCGCCCATTTTCATCGCGTTCGGGCGGCGGCGGGAACAGGCCAAACGTGACATTCATCGGTTGGAAGGTGTCGGCCATCGCTCCGCCGGTAACGTGCCCGAGCAAGGCCCCCAGGGCGGTGGTCAGCGGAGGCGGAGACAACGTCCGCCCTAGCGCCTCCGCGGCGGTGAAGCAGCCCGCCAGCAAGCCGATTGCCGCACTCTCGACATAGCCTTCGCAGCCGGTGACCTGTCCCGCCAGACGCAGGCGGGGCTGGGCTTTCAGCGTCAGATCGCGGTTCAGCACGCGCGGTCCGTTGACGAAAGTGTTGCGGTGCAGTCCGCCCAGCCGGGCGAATTCGGCGTTCTCCAGCCCCGGAATCGTCCGGAACAAGCGAACCTGTTCGCCATGGCGCAGTTTGGTCTGGAAGCCGACCATGTTGTAAAGCGTGGCTAGGGCATTGTCCTGGCGCAACTGGACCACGGCGAACGGCTTGGGCCCATTCGGGTCGGTCAGGCCGACCGGCTTCATCGGACCAAAGGCAAGCGTGCCGCGCCCGCGCGAGGCCATCACCTCGATCGGCAGACAGCCTTCGAAATAGGGGGTGTCTTTTTCCCAATCATGGAATGGGACGGTTTCGCCGGACAGCAGGCCGTCGATGAAGGCATCGTACTGCTCACGCGACAGCGGACAATTGATGTAATCCGAGCCGTCGCCCTTGTCGTAGCGCGACTGGAACCAAGCCTTCGAGAAATCGATGCTTTCGCGCACCACGATCGGAGCGATCGCATCAAAGAAGGAAAGAGAATCAATCCCGGTCAGGCCTGCCAGCGCCTCGGCCAGCGGAGCCGAGGTCAACGGCCCGGTCGCGACGATGACCCGCTCCCACTCCTCCGGAGGCAGCCCCGTCACCTCCTCACGCCGGATGGTGACGTTGGGGTGGTTGGTCAGGGCGGTCTGGACATGGGCGGAGAACGCGTCGCGATCAACCGCCAAAGCCCCTCCCGCCGGGACCTTGCAGGCATCGGCGGCGGCCAGGATCAAAGAGCCCGCCCGCCGCATTTCTTCATGCAGCAAGCCAACGGCATTGTGGTCGGCATCGTCCGAACGCAGCGAGTTCGAGCAGACCAGTTCCGCCAGCCCGTCGCTGTGATGGGCTGGGGTTTGGCGCCTGGGGCGCATTTCATGGAGGATGACGGGGAGGCCGGCCTGCGCGAGCTGCCAGGCCGATTCCGACCCTGCCAGCCCGCCGCCGACGACGTGAATTGGTTTTTCGCTCATACCCACCGACATAGCCGCTTCGACGGCTTCTGTCCAGGGGTGGGGTAAGCCGGTGCTACCCCATCTTCTGCTGCGCCGTCATTTGGGTCAGCCAGCCGATGCTGCCGCCGGTTGCCGCCGCGATTGAATTGGTTCCGGTCACGGCCTTGCCATCGGTGACGCTTTTACCGTCGGAGGTATCGAGCGGTCCAAAAGCGTAGGTCGCGAATGCGCTAGATGGCCCGGTCTTTTCCGAGTTGGAGGAATGGCTGCTGGGCTCGTCCTTACGGTTCAGCAAAAGATGGCTGGGGATCGATGAGACAGATTGCATGGCACACACTCCATGGCCTTAACATGTTGCGATAAGGACATGCAGACTTCGTGCCACGGTCTAATCGGCCAAGATCAGGGCCTTGGCGCGGGAAGACATCGGCAGATTTTGCCGTGCACTTACCGGCCGGATCATTTCTTCCCAGTCTGATTTTGGGTATAAGCGGAGAGTTGACCCAGGAGGGCATATGGCCAGGACATATTACGTCGTCGGCGGCGAATACGCCGACACCACGTTTACCACTCTCGCTCCCGGCCAGTCCGAAGAGACCTTCGGGCCATTCGAGGAACGTCAGGCTCATGAATGCTGGCGCGCTCTGACCGGCAAGACCGTCGACAATGCCATGGTGCGCTATTTCATTCGCGAGACTGGCCCGGAGACCGGGGAGGGGGGCTGGTACGTCGTCGGCGGCGAATATACCGGGACCGATTTCACCACCATCGCGGCGGGCAGTCCGGCCCAGGTGTTGGGTCCGTTCGATCGCCAGACCGCCCTTGCGACGTGGCGCGACCTGACCGGACGCACGGTCGATAGCGCGCTAACCCGCTTCGATCTGAGCACCGAGGCCGAACTGAAGCGGCGCGGTCTGCTCGTGGGATGATCTAGGCGGAAAGCGGAGCGGGGGACACGCCCCCGCTCCGACCCGACCTATTCGACGCGATGGATCAGGTGATAGCCGAACGGGGTTTCGACCACGCCACTGACCTCGCCCACAGCCAGGGCGAACGCGGCCCGGTCGAAATCGGGAACCATCGCTCCGGGACCGAAATGACCGAGATCGCCGCCTTCCTCTGCCGACGGACAGTCGGAATATTCCTTGGCCATCTGGCCGAAATCAGCGCCTTCACGAATTTCGTCAAGAATCTCGGTGATAGCCGACAGCGCCTCGTCCTTGGTCCGGGTCGACTGGGACCGCATCGAGCCCTTGTACATCAGCAGGATATGGGCGGCGCGAATCTGGGCGGACATGGGATGCTCCGAATTTTGAAAAAGGCCGACACTGTAACCGAGCTTTTCCGATGCCGCCACGGGTGATCCTGTTTAACAAGCCGTTCGATGTGCTGTGCCAATTCACCGATCGTGAGGGTGGACGGCGCACGCTCAAGGATTATATCGACCAGCCCGGAGTGTATCCGGCCGGACGGCTTGACCGCGATTCCGAGGGGTTGCTGGTCTTATCCGATTCCGGACCGCTGATTGCCCGGATCGCCGACCCCCGCCATAAAATGGCAAAGACCTATCTGGCCCAAGTCGAGGGAATCCCCACCCCGGCGGCGCTGGCCGCGCTACGCAAAGGGATCGTGCTGAAGGACGGTCCGACCCGTCCGGCCGGAGCCCGGATGATCGCCGAACCCGAAGGGCTGTGGCAGCGGGATCCGCCGATCCGGAGCCGTGCCGCCATTCCCACCAGTTGGATCGAGCTGATTCTACGCGAGGGCCGTAACCGCCAGGTGCGCCGGATGACCGCCGCGGTCGGCTTCCCGACCCTGCGGCTGATCCGCTGGGCGGTGGGGGATTGGAGTTTGGATGGTCTGGCGTCGGGTCAGTGGCGCGCTTTGCCATAAAAACGTCACCGAACTGACCGCTTTATCGCCACGATCCATCGTCATGATCCGGCACGAAGTCGGATGGGGGCGCGACGATCCGGCTTTGCTCTGAGACAGCGCCGACGGAAGTGGACGATGGGACGGAAATACAAGGGCGACATCATGCGGTTTGACGACGAGACTCTGATCGAGTCCCGGGATGAGGCCGTTCTGCCCACCGCCTTGCAAGACAGCCCGCGGGGACTTGATCCCGAAACCTGCCGCCGCGCTCATGCCGTCGCTCTTCGTCAGATCCAGGCGCGGATTCCCAGTTTTTACTGAGGTTGATATCACATTGTCAACTTTGGTTGACGTCAGGTTGGTCCGAGCTACCCCGTCAACCAAAGTTAACCCCTGCGGAGACGGCCCCGTCATCGCACTATCGACCGGACCCCAGGTGATTTCGACCCGGCGCTCGTCATGGCGTGCCTGAGGCGATGACGGCGAAAGTGCGGCGCGGTCGTCCGCACCTTTGCCAACGATCTCGATCGTCGGGGCTGTTACCCCCAGTTTGACCAATTGCTTGGCCACCGACCGGGCACGCCGTTCCGACAAGGCTTGGTTATAGGCTTTGGGGCCACGGGAATCGGTGTAGCCATAAATCCGGATTTCATCAGGCTTGGCGGCCTTCAGAGCCGGGGCCGCATCCCACAGCCGCTGCATCGTCGAAGCGGTGATCTCGTCTTTGTTGAAGGCGAACGTCAGCACGATCGGCTGCGCTGTCCGCTCGACCGGAGGAGCCTCGGTGACCATTGGCTGATCCTCTGGCTGCGAGGGCGGACTGACCGGAGGAGGGGCTGGCACCGTGGCGACGACGGGGGGAGGTGGGGAGAGAGTGTCTTGACCCGCCCCATAGTCGGACGACGTGGATGAGCAGGCAGCCAGTCCGGTTAGCCCGGACAAGGCAACCAGAACCCGGATGAACCGTAAGGGGCGAACCGTCAGCATCAAGACATCACGCTAAAGACAGTTTGATCTATACACACTGTCTCAAGATAAAATATCGCTGTAAAGCGAGTTTTTACTTGTGTTGTTAAGTCAAGGTTGACAGTCGACCCCTGCACCACTGTCATCTTAGGTTGACTTGATTTAATGGATTCGCTTGAGCCCGCTCAGCGCTAGCGGGCGAAAAAGTATAAAAAAGAAGGGGTTACCCCCTTCCCTTTCATACCCGACATTGAGAGTCTGAGGCCGGATCTGACGGTAAACGCCTAGAAGCGACCGGGATCACCCGTTCCGACATGGCGGGCCAAAATTGGGGCAAGATGCTGGCCGGTATAGCTCTGCGAGCAGGCAGCAACATCTTCCGGCGTTCCCGCGACAACGACGCGACCGCCGCCATCGCCCCCTTCGGGACCAAGATCGACGATCCAATCGGCGGTTTTGATCACTTCCAGGTTATGCTCGATTACGACGATGGTGTTGCCGGTATCGACCAGGGCACGAAGCACTTCGAGCAATTTGCGGACATCCTCGAAATGCAGCCCGGTAGTCGGCTCGTCGAGGATATAGAGGGTCCGCCCGGTGGCCCGGCGCGACAATTCCTTGGCCAGCTTGACCCGCTGAGCCTCGCCGCCGGACAGGGTGGTGGCCTGTTGCCCCAGATGGATATAGCCAAGCCCAACCCGTTGTAGGGTTACCATCCGGTCACGGATCGCGGGAACCGCCTTGAAAAACTCGGCCGCCTCCTCGACGGTCATGTCGAGGACGTCGGCAATGCTTTTGCCGCGGAAGGTAATTTCCAACGTTTCGCGGTTATAGCGCCGTCCCTTGCAGACGTCGCATTGGACGTAGACGTCGGGCAGAAAGTGCATCTCGATCTTGATCAGCCCGTCGCCTTGGCAAGCTTCGCAGCGTCCGCCTTTGACGTTGAACGAGAACCGACCGGGCTTGTAGCCGCGTGCTTTCGCTTCGGGCAGTTCGGCGAACCAGTCGCGGATCGGGGTGAAGGCTCCGGCATAGGTCGCGGGGTTCGAGCGGGGAGTCCGGCCAATCGGGCTCTGATCGATATCGATAATCTTGTCGAGATGTTCGACCCCTTCGATCCGGTCGAACGGGGACGGCTGTTCCCGCGCTCCCATCAAGCGGCGGGCCAGGGCCTTGTACAGCGTTTCGATCACCAGGGTCGATTTGCCGCCCCCCGACACCCCGGTGATGCAGGTGAGCGTCCCGAGCGGGACGGTGAGGGTAACATCCTTCAGATTGTTGCCGCGTGCGCCGATCAGAGACAAGACCGCGCCGCTGCCGGGACGGCGCTGCGTCGGCAGCTCGATCCGCGTCTGTCCGGTCAGGTAGCGGCCGGTCAGGCTGGCCGGATTGACCATCACTTCGGCCGGGGTGCCCTCGGCAACGACCGAACCGCCGTGAATTCCGGCCCCCGGTCCCATATCGATCAGGTAATCTGCGCTGCGGATCGCGTCTTCGTCATGTTCGACGACGATCACGGTATTGCCGATATCACGCAGCCGACGCAGCGTTGCCAGCAGACGATCATTGTCGCGCTGATGCAGGCCAATCGAAGGCTCATCCAGAACGTAAAGAACGCCGGTCAGACCCGATCCGATCTGGCTCGCCAGCCGGATGCGCTGGCTCTCGCCCCCCGACAACGAACCGGAGCCACGCCCAAGGGTGAGATAATCGAGGCCCACATCGACCAGGAAGCCCAGACGGTCGTTGATCTCACGCAAAATACGCCGGGCGATCTCGCGGTCCTTGGGCTTCAGATGTTGGTCGAGCTCACCGAACCAGTCGCGCGCCGCGACAATCGACATTTCGGCGGTCTGGCTGATATGCAGTCCGCGAATTTTAACCGCCAGCGCTTCGGGCTTCAGACGCGCGCCGCCGCAGGCTTCGCACGGGGCCGTGCCTTGGAACCGCGATAATTCCTCGCGCACCCAGGCCGAATCCGTCTCGTGGAAGCGGCGATCCATGTTGGGGATGACCCCCTCGAACGATTTCTTGGTGTGGTAGCCGCGAAAGCCGTCCTCGTACTCGATCGTAATCTCTTCGGTGCCCGATCCGTACAAGATCACCTCGCGCACTCGCTCCGGGAGCGCCGACCAGGGGAGGTCGAGGCCAAAGCGGTAATGCGCCGACAGGCCCTGAAGGGTTTGCAGGTAATATTGCGAGGTCGACCCGGCCCAGGGCGCGATCGCGCCTTCTCGCAACGACAAATCGGGGTTCGGGATGACCAGTTCGGGATCGAAATAAAGTTTGACGCCGAGTCCGTCGCAGGTGGGGCAGGCCCCAAACGGGTTGTTGAACGAGAACAGCCGGGGTTCGATTTCCTCGATGGTAAAGCCCGAGACCGGGCAGGCGAACTTGGCCGAGAAAATCGTGCGCTCGCCGGTTCGGGCATCCTCGGCAATGCACAGCCCGTCCGAAAGGCCGAGAGCGGTCTCGATCGAATCGGCCAGCCGGTTGCCCAGGCCGGACTGGATCACCACGCGGTCGACCACCACGTCGATATCGTGCTTCTTTTTCTTGTCGAGGGTCGGGACGGCGTCGATCTCATACAAGGTGCCGTCGACCTTGACGCGCTGGAACCCCTTCTTTTGCAGGTCGAGCAGGTCCTTGCGGTACTCGCCCTTGCGACCGCGCACATAGGGGGCGAGCAGATACAGCCTGGTTCCCTCGGCCATCGTCTCGACGCGATCGACCATCTGGCTGACCGTCTGGCTTTCAATCGGCAGACCGGTTGCCGGTGAATGCGGTACGCCGACGCGCGCCCACAGCAGGCGCATGTAATCGTAGATTTCGGTGACGGTGCCGACGGTCGAGCGCGGATTGCGCGAGGTCGTTTTCTGTTCGATCGAGATCGCCGGGCTCAGTCCCTCGATGCTTTCGACATCGGGTTTTTGCATCAGTTCAAGGAACTGACGGGCATAAGCCGACAGCGACTCGACATAGCGGCGCTGACCCTCGGCATAAATCGTATCGAACGCCAGCGAAGACTTGCCCGACCCTGACAGGCCGGTGATCACCACCAGTTTGTCGCGAGGAATGTCGATATCGACGCTTTTCAGATTATGTTCGCGGGCTCCACGAACCCGGATGACGCCGCTCATTGTCGATCAGCCTTCGTCAAACTGTGAACCGGCGGCGGATGGTAGAGGGTTTCCCGGGTGGGATAAAGCCCTCCGTCACGCCATCCTCCGTCGGCAAAATCACTCAGGCCCGAACGCTGTCGAGGAACGTTCCGACTTCCTTGTTGAGACGCTGTGACTGCGTTTCCAACTCGTGCGACGCCGTCAGAACCCCGTTCGATGTCTCGCCCACCTCGCCGACGGCCGAGGCCAATTGGGTCAGATAATCGGTGACCTGACGGGTTCCTTCCGACGCCTGCTGGATGTTACGCGAGATTTCGGCGGTCGCGGCGTGCTGCTCCTCGACGGCGGCTGCGATACCGGCCCCGATCTCGTCGATCCGACCGATGGTGCCGCCGATAATGCTAATCGCGCCCACCGCCTCGGTGGTGGCGGCCTGGACCGCACCGATCTGGGCCCCGATTTCCTCGGTCGCCCGCGCGGTCTGGTTGGCGAGATGTTTGACCTCGTTGGCGACGACGGCAAAGCCCTTACCCGCCTCACCGGCCCGAGCCGCCTCGATGGTGGCATTCAGCGCCAGCAAATTGGTCTGGGCCGCGATGTCGTTGATCAGACCGACGACATCGCCGATCTTGCCCGCCGCTTCCGCCAGTCCTTTAACCAAGTGATCGGTCCGTTGCGCCTCGGATACCGCCTCGGCCGACATTGTCGCCGATTGCTGGACCTGACGGCTGATTTCGCGGATCGACGCCGACAATTCCTCTGATGCCGCGGCAACTGTCTGGACGTTGGTTGACGCCTCTTCCGCCGCAGCGGCAACCGAGGTGGCTTGCGACGAGGTCTGGCGGGCGACATCGGTCAGACATTCCGCCGCACTTTTCATGCTTCCTGCCGAGGCGGCGATAACGTCGGAAACCTGCTTGACGCTGCTTTCGAACGAATCCGCCATCCGCATTGCGGAAGCCCGACGTTCTTCCTCGGCACGCAATTTCGACATTTCCTGCTCGCGGCGCAATGATGCCGCTTCGCGGGCGGCATCGCGCAAGGTGCGGATCGAAACCGCTAGCGAACCGATTTCATCGGTACGGTCGATCTCGGTGACGACAGTATCGTAATCCTGATTGGCGAGGCGGTTGGTGATCGTGGACAGCCGCTTTAACGCATTGGCGATGTGACGAGCCACACCAAGCGCCAGAGCCCCGCACAGCAGGGTAACCAGTAAGACCAGACCGGCGAAATGGAGTGCCTTATCCCAGAAAATTTCCTGGATATCGTCGATATAAATCCCGGTGCCCATCATCCAGCCCCAGGGCGCGAACAGATTGGCGTAAGACAATTTGTCGATGGCCACATCCGAGCCGACGCGGGGGAACTGATAAAACAGCGATCCGCCACCGGCCTGGGCCAGTTCGATCAGGCGGCGAATGATAAAGATGCCGTTAGAGTCCTTTGTTTCCAAAGCGCTTTGGCCTTCGCGCTCGGGATGCCCGGGAATCATTACTCCCGTTCCATCTACGGCATAGATGAAAAAGTATTCGTCCTTATCATAGCGAAGGTCGCGCAAAATGTTGCGAGTCAGTCTTTGTGCCTCGGCTTGATCGAATTCTCCCTTTAAAGATCTGTTGTAGTTGTCTTGCGCAATCCCCTGGGCAACTTCAACTAAGTTGTGCAACTTAGCGACACGATCCTCGACCATGATCGAGCGTAAGAAGAACATCGCTAAGGCAGCAACCACAACAAAGCCGAAGATACTGCCCGCAACGACGATCAGCAACTTTCCGGAAATTCCCATTTTAGGGATCATGTCACATCTCCACCCATAACCAACAGGTGCAATCAATCCGAAGACATATGCACCCCTATGCTAATTTTCCAGATTGTTCCAAAGAAATACCTGAACCGCAAACGAGCTTGCGTATAAGAAGCCATGCATTTACGGTGTGCGCCGTCATTGGGGAGTAGCCTCTCTCGGCCTGATCCGAGAGGGATGCGTCAACAGACTTGAGCTGCACAGCTCATGGCGCATTCGGCAAGAGTCGCTTGGCGAGACCTTTGGCTTGGCGTCCGACACCAGGGGGGTGGGCGGGGCGCAAAGCCATTGGTTTTCTATCCGCCCAGCCCCCAAAGGTTATTATGGACGCGCTGTTTATTTCCGCCGCGATTGTGGCGATCGCCGAGATCGGCGACAAAACTCAATTGCTGGCTTTGGTTCTTGCCGCTCGTTTCCGACGGCCGATTCCGATCATTCTGGGCATCCTGGTCGCGACCCTGGCCAATCATGGCCTTGCCGCCTGGGCCGGAACTGCGGTCGCCGACTGGCTGGGAGGAGAGACGATGCGCTGGGCGCTGGGTCTGTCGTTTCTGGCGATGGCGGTCTGGATTCTGGTGCCTGACAAGATCGACGATGACGCTCCTGGCATTGGGGAACGGTTTGGCCCCTTCCTCGCCACCCTGGTGGCGTTCTTCCTGGTCGAGATCGGCGACAAGACCCAGATCGCGACAGTGGCCCTGGCGGCGCGCTTCGATGACCTGCTGCTGGTGACCCTGGGCACTACGCTGGGGATGATGGCCGCCAATGTCCCGGCCGTTTTGCTGGGCGAAGCGGCGGCAACCCGGATTCCGTTGCGACTGGTTCACATCGTTGCAGCGATCCTGTTTGCTATCATGGGTATTCTGACGCTGAGCGAGGTCGGGGCCGATCTGGTCCGTCACCTGTAATCGGCGAGGGATGAGGCTGATATCGTTTTGGATATCAGCCTCTTATCGTCAGGCTCTAATGCTGTGGAGGAACGAACCGACTTCCTTGTCCAATCGTTTCGATTGTTCGGTGAGGGTGTTCGAGGCCGTCAGAACGCCACCCGATGTCGTCTCGACATCGGCGATCGCCCCCGCCAGCGCGGCAAGGTAATCGGTCACCTGACGGGTTCCGGCAGAGGCCTGCTGAATGTTGTGCGAAATCTCGGTGGTAGCGGAATGTTGCTGTTCCACCGCTGCCGCAATCGCGGCCCCAATCCCATTGATTCGCCCAATTGTTCCGCCAATATTACGGATCGCCACCACCGCTTCGGACGTGGCGTTCTGGACCGCGTTGATCTGGGTCGCGATATCCTCGGTCGCCTTGGCGGTCTGGTTGGCGAGATTCTTAACCTCACCGGCGACGACGGCAAAACCTTTGCCCGCTTCTCCCGCCCGCGCCGCCTCGATTGTCGCGTTCAAGGCCAGCAGGTTGGTCTGCGAAGCGATATCGTTGATCAGATTGACCACCTCGCCGATCCGCCCGACCGCATCGGCCAGACCTTGAACCAGATGATCGGACCGTCCTGCCTCGGCCACCGCATCCGAGGACATCGTTGCCGAATCCCGAACCTGGCGACTGATTTCCTGAATTGATGCTGACAATTGCTCCGAGGCGGCCGCCACGGTCTGCACCTTGGATGACGCTTGGTCAGCCGCCGCCGCGACTTCGCCGGCTTGGGCCGAGGTCTGATTTGCCACCCCGGTCAGGCTCTGGGCGGCATCGCGCATGCTATGAGCTGACGTGGCGATAACGTCGGTGACCTGTTTGACGCTGCGTTCGAAGGAATCCGCCATCGCCAGGGCAGCCCGACGGTGTTCGTCTTCGACCTGCCGCTTGACTTGTTCCTGAGCATCGCGCAGAGACTGGGCTTCACGGGCGATGTCGCGCAGGGATCGGATCGAGTTTGCCAGGGAGCCGATCTCATCGCCGCGCTCGGTCTCGGTCACCTCGGTCGCGTAATTCTGGTTGGCCAACTGAGTGGTGGCTTCGGTCAATCGCTTCAGCGGCAGGGCAATGTGGCGGGCGACCGCCATCACCAGGATCGTGGTCAGCAAGGTGATCAGCAGAACGATTCCGGAGAATTTCAGCGCGGCGGAGCGGAATTCGGCTTCAATGTCGTCGATGGCGACGGCAGAGCCGATCATCCAGCCCCAGGGGGCGAAGAACTGGGCGTATGAGCCTTTTGGAACCGGGATTTCCGAGCCGGGGCGGGTGAATTGATAGAACACGGCACCACCGCCCGCCTTGGCGACCTCGATCATCCGGGCGATGAAGGGCAGGCCGTTGATATCCCTGATCCCGAGCGCGTTTTTACCTTCGCGCTCGATCCGGCCGGGGCTGAGCATGCAGGTCCCATCCTCGGCATAGATGAACAGGTATTCTCCCCCGTCATAACGAACGGCGCGCAACTGATCGCGGACCCGCTTTTGCGCCTCGTCCTGCGAGAATTCGCCTCTGACAGCGCGGTCGTATTCTGCCTGCGTCAGGGTGCGGGCGATGTCGGTGACACTGCGCAGTTTGGCAATGCGATCCGCTATCATCGATTCATGGAGGAAGACCATCCCTAGACTCGCGACCAGAATGAACCCGACGACGCTGGCCGCGACAACGATCAGCATTTTTCCCGAAAGACCCAACCTCGGCACGGTGTATTCCCCTCAAATGAAACTGGAACGCGATGCGTCTGCCGCATATATCCGGGTCGGATGGCGAGCCAGAATGGATAAAAAGGGACCTCTGCCCTTCGCGCCTCCCGATAGGCTATCGCCCGGTCAGAGTCCAGGTCGTTATCCATCGCGCAAAGAAAAACGGGAGGCTCCTGGTGGAACCTCCCGTCGAATGAACAGCTTGGAACGATCGTCGGTTAGAACGGAATCTCGTCATCGAGATCGGCCGGGGGCTCCCAGCTCTGCCCACCGCCCTGGCGGCCGCCGCCACTCTGACGGGGCGGGGCGTCGTCATATCCGCCACCAAACCCGCCGCCAGATCCACCACCACCGGCCGAGCCACCGCCATCGCGGCCACCCAGCAGGGTCAGTTCACCCTTGAACCGCCCGATCACCACTTCGGTGGTGTAACGCTCCTGACCGGATTGATCTGTCCATTTGCGGGTTTGAAGCGCCCCCTCGATATAAACCGAGCTGCCCTTGCGCAGATAGCGCTCGGCAACATCGGCAAGGTTCGGGTTGAAGATCACCACCCGATGCCACTCGGTCTTTTCCTTACGTTCACCGCTGGCGCGGTCTTTCCAGGATTCCGAGGTGGCGATGTTGAGAGAGACGATCTTCGCCCCGTCCTGCGACGTCCGCACCTCGGGGTCACGTCCCAGATTGCCGACAAGAATGACTTTATTGACGCTGCCAGCCATGGCGCATTGTCCCCGCGAATGATCAAGGCGGCGCACATTATCGCATGGGACCGGGCGGCGGAAGGGGCACTTTTCTCGCCCGGGCAGAGGAAAGATGGCCGCGCGGTTGTCGCACTGCACGATATCTGGTAGCGTGCGCCTCCATAGCCGACCGGTCGCCGCAACCCCTGGTTGTCAGCGCCGGTGTGGTCATGTCCGAAGTCCTGTGCAACCGATGGGAAGACATCGTTGACCACCCCTCCTGTGTCGCCACAATTCGATATCACCCCGGTTACCATCGAAGATGAGATGAAGCGGTCTTATCTCGATTACGCGATGAGCGTGATTGTGAGCCGGGCCCTTCCCGACGTCCGCGATGGCTTGAAACCGGTCCATCGACGTATTCTGTTCGCGATGAAAGAGGCCGGTTACGACTTCAATAAACCGTTCCGTAAATCGGCGCGCATCGTCGGTGACGTCATGGGTAAGTATCACCCCCATGGCGACAGTGCGATCTATGACGCCATGGTCCGGATGGCCCAGACGTTTTCGATGCGGCTGCCGCTGATCAACGGGCAGGGCAATTTCGGATCGATGGACGGCGATCCGCCCGCGGCGATGCGTTATACCGAGGCCCGTCTGGCCCGTGTCGCCCACTCGCTGATCGAGGATATCGACAAGGAAACGGTCGATTTCCAGGCCAATTACGACGAATCTTCATTCGAACCGACGGTGCTTCCGGCGCGGTTCCCCAACCTGCTGGTCAATGGCGCTGGCGGTATCGCCGTCGGCATGGCCACCAACATCCCGCCGCATAATCTGGGCGAGGTGATCGACGCCTGCTGCGCCTATATCGACGATCCCGAGGTGACCCCGGACCGGCTGACCGAACTGGTGCCGGGCCCGGACTTCCCCACCGGTGGCACCATCCTCGGCCGCGCCGGTATCCGCGCCGCCCAATTAACCGGGCGTGGCTCGGTGATCTTACGCGCCCGCGTCCATTTCGAGGAAATCCGCAAGGATCGCGAGGCGATTGTCGTCACCGAGATGCCGTATCAGGTCAACAAGGCGCGGATGCTCGAGCAGATTGCCGAGTTGGTCCGCGACAAGAAGATCGAAGGCATTTCCGACCTGCGCGACGAGTCCGACCGCGATGGCGTGCGGGTGGTGATCGAGCTGCGGCGTGACGCGATCGCCGAAGTGGTGCTGAACCAGCTCTATCGCTTTACCCCGCTCCAGACCAGCTTCGGGGTCAATACCCTGGCGCTGAATGGCGGCCGTCCCGAGATGATGACCTTGAAGGACATCATTGCCGCCTTCGTCACCTTCCGGGAAGAGGTGATCACCCGCCGCACGATCTTTGAGCTCGGCAAGGCTCGCGACCGTGCCCACGTCTTGGCCGGTCTGGCGATCGCCGTCGCCAATATCGACGAAGTGATCCGGTTGATCCGCGCCGCGCCCGATCCCGGCACCGCCCGTGAGCAATTGATGGCGCGTGCCTGGCCGGTCGGCGATGTCGATTCGCTGATCCGTCTGATCGACGAGCCGGGACGGGGGATTGAGGACGGGACCTATCGTCTGTCGGAAATCCAGGCCAAGGCGATCCTTGATCTGCGTCTGCACCGTTTGACCGGGCTTGAACGCGACAAGATCGGCGACGAACTGCGCGAGATCGGGGCTCAGATCGTTGAATTCCTTGAAATCCTGTCGTCGCGGACGCGGCGTCTTGAGGTGATGAAGGAAGAACTGGCCGAAATCCGCGAGCAATTCGCGACTCCGCGCCGGACGATGATCGAAGAAAACGAGTTCGAAGCCGATATCGAAGACCTGATTGCCCGCGAGGACATGGTGGTGACGGTGACCAACACCGGCTACATCAAGCGGGTGCCGCTGTCGGCCTATCGTGCCCAGAAGCGAGGCGGCAAGGGCCGCTCGGGGATGAACATCAAGGAAGAGGATTTCCTCAATCAGGTGTTCGTCGCCAACACCCATGCGCCGATGCTGTTCTTCTCCTCGGCGGGTATTGCCTACAAGCTGAAGGTCTACCGTCTGCCGCTCGGCACGCCTCAGGCGCGGGGCAAGGCGATGGTCAATCTGCTTCCCCTTGACGAAGGCGAGACGATCTCGACCATCATGCCGTTGCCCGAGGATGAAGCGGTGTGGGGCGATCTGCATGTCATGTTCGCGACCTCGCGCGGCGACGTCCGCCGCAACCGGCTGTCGGATTTCGCCGAAGTGCGCGCCAACGGCAAGATCGCGATGAAGCTGGGCGAGAACGAACGGCTGATCTCGGTTCAGACCTGCTCGGCCGAAAGCGACGACGTGCTGCTCGCCACCCGGATGGGCAAGGCGATCCGGTTCGCCGTTCAGGAAGTCCGCGAGTTCAAGGGACGCGATTCGACCGGCGTGCGCGGAATGCGGCTGGAAGAGGGCGACGAGGTGATCTCGATGTCGATCCTCGCCCACGTCGATTACGACAGTGAAACCCGCGATGCCTTCTCGCGGGGCGAATTGTCGATCGAGCAGACCGAGCGGATGCGGGCGGAAGAGCAATTCATCCTGACCGTCACCGAAAACGGCTTCGGCAAACGGACCTCAGCGTTCGAATACCGCATCACCGGACGAGGCGGGCAGGGTATCGCCAATATCGACATGACCGCCAAGACCGGGCCGGTGGTGGCATCGTTCCCCATCGCCGACGAAGATGAAATCATGCTGGTCAGCGATGGTGGTAAATTGATCCGAATGCCGGTCTTCGATATTCGGATTGCCGGTCGCAAGACCCAGGGCGTGACGCTGCTGCGCACGGCCGAGGGCGAACGGGTGGTGTCGGCGGCCCGGCTGTGCGATCTGGGGGGGGACCCGGCGACGGCGAAGGGGAAAGCGACGACGACACCGAAAATGCTGAGGGCGAGGCTCCGCCCCTGTCTGGAGGAGACGCGGCATGACCACACGGGTCGGACTCTATCCCGGCACGTTCGACCCGGTGACCAACGGTCACCTTGATATCGTCGCCCGAGCCGCCGGTCTGGTCGATCACCTGATCGTCGCGGTGGCGGCAAACGCCGGAAAGGGACCGCTCTTCACTCTGGAAGAGCGGGTGGAGATCGTCACCGCCGAAATGGACGATCTATCCGCCCAACTTGGCACCAGTATCGAGGTGCGGCCGTTCGACTCGCTGCTGATGAATTTTTGCCGGGAATGCGGCGCCAATCTCATCGTGCGGGGCCTGCGCGCCGTCTCGGATTTTGAATATGAATTTCAGATGGCGGGTATGAATGCCCGCCTTGCCCCTGATATCGAAACCATCTTCCTGATGGCGTCGGAACGCTGCCAGTTTATTTCGTCGCGTTTCGTCAAAGAGATCGGTCGTCTGGGGGGGGATATTTCACAATTTGTCAGCCCGGCTGTAAAGTCCAGGCTGGATGCCAAGTTCGGCTCGGGGGACCGGCCATAAGAGGGGAGGAAGGCGTGGACAGCGAGAATATTCTGCACCTGGAGCTTAAGGGGGGACGGGTCGTCATCGAACTGCGTCCGGATCTGGCGCCGAATCATGTCGCTCGTCTTAAGGATCTGGTGCGGCAGAAATTTTATGACGGGCTGAAGTTCCATCGGGTGATCGAGGGCTTCATGGCGCAGACCGGGTGCCCGAAGGGGAACGGCACCGGCGGTTCGGGGGTCAAGCTGAAGGCCGAATTCTCGGCGGAGAAGCATGTCCGCGGCACCTGCTCGATGGCCCGCGCCAGCAATCCCGACAGCGCCGATTCGCAATTCTTCATCGTCTTTGAACCGGCTGCGCATCTGGACGGCCAATATACCGTCTGGGGGCAGGTGATCGAAGGGATGGAGCATGTTGGTGCCATCAAGAAAGGCAGCGTTCTGCGCAATGGCAACGTCGACAATCCGGACACGATCCTCAGCCTGCGGGTCGCTGCGGATGCCGCCGAAGACGCCAATCCGTGAGGTGATGAAAGAATGTCTGTTTTGAAGGGTGCCGCCGCTGCGGTATTTCTGCTGTTTGCTACCCTGGTGTCGGCCTCTGCCGCCACGCCCGAAGATACGCTGTTGCTTGACCTCGCCACCGGAACGGTGACGGTCGAGTTACGCCCCGATCTCGCACCGAACCACGTTGCCCGCATCAAGGAATTGGTGCGCAAGGGTTTCTATGACGGCACCCCCTTTCATCGGGTGATCGCGGGCTTCATGGCGCAGGGGGGCGACCCAACCGGCACCGGCACCGGCGGGTCTGGCACCAAGCTGCGGGCCGAATTCTCGGGCGAGCCGTTTGTGCGCGGCGTGGTCGGCATGGCCCGCGCCAACAGCCCGGACAGCGCCGATTCACAGTTCTTCATCATGCTCGGTTCATCCCCCAGCCTGGATGGTCGCTACACGATCGTTGGCACCGTGTTGGAGGGAATGGATCTGGTCGACCGGATCAAGAAGGGCGATCCCAGCGACAACGGCATCGTCAGCAAGCCGGATAAGCTGGTCCGTGCCCGCATTTTGGCCGACGTTAAGAAATAGTCGGCCAAAGATGAAAACAGGAGATTGACGAAGGGCGCTCTCCTGAATATGGTGAGCGCCCTTTGGTGAGGGCCCGTAGCTCAGTTGGTAGAGCAAGCGACTTTTAATCGAGAGGTCCCGGGTTCGAGTCCCGGCGGGCCCACCAAATGAAAAGCCCCCAGGAAATTTCGATTTCCTGGGGGCTTTTTCGTTTTCCGACGAGGCACCTTATCCCCGAGTCTATGCCAACCGATTCGTGTTGCTGAGAAACAGCGTCCGCTCGGCCTCGCGGCGACGGGTCAGACCGGCCAGAACCTGTCCATTAACTTTGTTCCAGCGCAGGAACTCGTCAGCAGCACCAAAGATATCGTTTGCGTTCAGCTTCTTCAGCAGGGTCGAGCCGTAAAAATTTCCGGCCCCCAGATTGAACACAAACGATACCAGCGCGGAAAACTGGTTGTCGGTGATCGTAACGCTGACCGCACCAACAATCGCTTTCTCGGCGGCGACCAGATCCCGAGAGAGCAGGGTGTTGGCGTCCTCTTCGGTGATCGTCATTCCCGTTTTGACGTCAGGCCCGGTGTGGCCATAGCCTATGGTCAATTTCCCCGCCGGACAAAGATAGGCTTTCAGCCGCAATCCCTCGCACTGGCGAATGATATCCTTTCCCGCTTCATTGCAGGATCGGATCGACGTGGTTGCACTCATCTCGGAAGCCCCCCGCGAACGATCTTAGTAAGATCACGTTTTGTTCCTTACCCTTATAAGCTGATTCCTGAAAGATTGGCAATCTCAGGGATGTTGTCGCCCATGAAAAACCCCCTGGAAGGGTTACTTCCAGGGGGGCAGGGCAGTCGAAACAAAACCGGACGGTCAGCCCAGGTTCGCCTCGACGAAGGACCAGTTGACGAGGTGATCGAGGAAGGCCTGAACAAAGTCCGGGCGGCGGTTCTGCCAGTCGAGGTAATAGGCGTGCTCCCACACATCGACGGTCAGCAGCGCCTTCTGGCCGTGCGCCAGGGGAAGGTCGGCATTGGCGGTCTTGGTGATCTTCAGCTTGCCGCCGTCTTCGACCAGCCACGCCCAGCCCGAACCGAACTGAGTCACCGCAGCATTCTTGAACTCGGTCTTGAACGCCTCAAAGCTGCCGAAATCAGCCTCGATTCGTGCCAGCAGGCTCGGGCTGGGCTGACCGCCGCCGCCCTTGGTCAGGCTGTTCCAAAAGAACGTGTGGTTCCACACCTGGGCGGCATTGTTGAAGATGCCTTGCTTGGCCGGCAGATCGGCGGCGGCAATATGGATCAACTCTTCGAGCGATTTGGACGCCAGATCGGTGTCCTTGATCAGGCCGTTCAGATTGTTGACATAGGCTGCGTGATGCTTGCCGTGATGAAACTCAAGGGTTCGCGCCGAGATATGCGGCTCCAGCGCATCAATGGCAAACGGAAGCGGCGGAAGCTCGAAGGCCATGGGATACCTCGCTCTCTCAGAATGTTCTCGTTAGGCTTAGAAGGGATCTAAACCATCCTGGGAAAGATAGGCATTTATTGGAGAGATGTGAAGGGTCTTACCGCCCAAAGGATAGGGTCTTTTGTCCCAATGCCCGTTGAGCTGCGTATAATCCACTGCTTATCGCGGCTTCAATCGTGCAAGGCCAAGACGAACGAAGCCAGTCCCCGGCAAGATAAACGCCGGGGATCGACGTCTCGGGACCGGGGCGACGACGGATGGTGGCGGGATCGTGGGCGAGGGTAGCCCGGCGTTCCTTGATCACCCGCGCAGGAGGGACATCCGCAGCAGAGAGTCCGATCGCACTGGCGGCTTCGCCCCACAAGATCGCGGCGATCTCGTCAGCCGGGCGATCAACCAATCCCTCCGCCGCCGATACCGTCACCGACAGCACGTCACCACGCGGAAACAGCCAATGACCATAGCCGTTGACCAGCCCCAGGAATGGAACGCCCTGGGGCAGAATCGCGGGATGAGCGAGGCGGAAATGAGCATTGACGATGGTGCGGGTCGGCAATGTCAAATCCCAACCGGGGAGAACCGATCCCATCGCCCACGGCGGCAGGGCCAGGATCACCCGGTCATGCGGGCCGAGGATGACCGAGCGATCCTCGTCAAAATCGAGCCGACCTGCCGTAACACCGATCAGGCGATGCCGGAATTGGATTTCAGCACCGAAACTGCCTAGCGTGGCCAGGGCAGGGGCGACCAGAGCCGCCGACAGCCCCAACGGAAAGGTCCAGGGGGATAAGGCGGGCGCACCGCCCAGCAGCGCGCGGCGCATCGTCCAAGAAAACATCCGCGCCGATGATTCCTCGGGCGTGGTGTTCAAGATCGCTTCGCACAACGGTTTCCAAAAGCGGGCGAAGCCTGGACTCTGTCCCAACCGGTCGGCGACACTGGCCTCAGCCCCAGTCCAGGGCAAGCCCAGCGCCCGCAAAATCTCCCCCAATCCGGCGGGCAGACGGGTCGGACTGACGGTCCAGCGCGATTGGTCGGCCAGATCGAAGAAATCGAACCGGCGCGGGGCAGGGACCATCGCCTCGATCCCGCCAGTGGCGCGGGCATAGCTCAAGGCGATCTTGTTCGCGCCCAGCAGGAGGTGGCTGCCATTGTCGATCAACCGGTCAAGCTTGTCGTCAAAGAACGAGCGGCACCGTCCGCCGGCATGGCTGGCAGATTCATAGAGACAGACCCGAATTCCGGTCCGGGCGGCCGCAGTGGCGGCGGCCAGACCGGCCAGACCGGCACCGACAACGTGAAGAGTCGTGGGATGGGGCATCAGACCGTCGCCTTTTAGACCGCTAAACCGCGTGCCACGCCGACAACGACGACACCGGCATAATCGAGCGGAGACAACTTGACCCGGGTGGCGAGCGGATCGCCGCTGCGCAGGCGCTTGGACAGCACTTCCGCGACCCGGACGGTGATCGACGTCTGGAGCCGCAGCCGAACGTCGCGGATTTTCCCAACCAGGGGGCGGGCGTCGGCAATCAGTCCATCGGTCAGGTCGAGCATCTGATCGAGTACCGTCCGCAATGCGGCCGGGCTGGAGGGTTGCCGCAGTACCTCACGGGTCAGGCCGGCAGCGTTCAGCAGATCGAGCGGAATATAGACCCGATCCAGCTCGCGCAGATCCTTGCCGCAATCTTGAAGATGATTCAGCACCTGCAAAGCGGCGCACAGCGCATCGTTGGCGGGAAAGGTCTCGGCCGATTCACCGTGCAGGGTCAGCAGGAAACGGCCGACCGGAGCCGCCGAAGACTGGCAATAGCTCAGAAGATCGGCCCAATCAGCGCAGTAATTACGCAGCGCATCGCGACGAAACGCGTTCAGCAATTCGGCGGCAGTGTCGATCAGGGCAAGATCGCCGGACACGGCGGCGCGGTAGGTCAGGGCAGTCGCCAGCTCTGGCGCCTCCTTCGTCCCGCGCAGCGCGGCCTCAAGCGCGTCGAGAGCCGCGACCTTCTGCACCCCGGTCAAGGCGGCAGAATCCGCGACATCGTCGGCATGACGGGCAAAATGGTAATAGGCCATCACCGTACTGCGGCGTGATTTATGCAGCAGAAGCGACGCGACCGGGAAATTCTCCTCGTTCGCGGTCTTGCTGGCAGCGGCAGACAAAGGGGCTGCGGCGCGGGTCACGGCGAATCCTTCCATAGACGTATCGGTGAGGAGGCCGCATATATGACACGTCTTGCACGGAAGGGACAGACCCTTGCCACCTCTGAAAACCGGCCTGTCTTATGCCGCCACTCTGGTGCGCCAGTATGATCGCGAACGCTTCGTCACCGCCTTGTTCGCACCGGCGGACCGTCGCGACGATCTGTTCTCACTCTATGCGCTGAACGTTGAATTAACGAAAATCCGGGAACAGGCTCGCGAACCTCTGGCCGGGCTGATCCGCCTGCAATGGTGGCGTGACGCGCTGCTGGCCGGGCAGGGTGGGGCCGGTCATCCCCTGGTCGAGCCGCTGCGTCTGGCAATTGCCCGGCACCAACTCGACCCAGAGCAGATCGACGAGATTCTGATCGCCCGCGAACACGATTTCGATCCTGATCCGCCCGCCGATCTCGACGCGGCGGAACGTCTGGCCGCGGCCGCGCCGGTCGGTGTCGGAATGCTGGCTTTGTCGATCCTTGGCAGCGATGGCGAGGCGGACCGAGATTGCGTTCGCGCCATCGCGACCGCCTGGGGAATTTTGGGGCATCTGCGCTCGATTGCCTATCATGCCGCCCTGGGTCGGGTGACTTTACCGGCCTCGCTGTTGCCGGAAGACGGAGCCGACGCGATTCTGGCCGGACGAGCGACTGGCGAGGATTTGACTGCCGCAGCCCGAGCAATGATGGACCGGGCCGACCACTGGCTGGTTCAAGGGCGAGGCATCCGCGTGACGCGAACGGCGCTTCCTGCTGTGTTGGCTGCGGTGCAAGCCAAGGCTCATCTGGCCGCGCTGCATCAGGCAAACGGCAATCCATTCGCGCCAGGGATTGTCCGCAGCCACCCACGACCACTCGCCCTGGCCTGGACAGCGTGGCGCGGACATCTTTGATATCACGTGAAAAGAGAGCGGGAAGGGTGGTGTTGCCCCGAAGGGAGGCTATAAATGCCAACACCCGATTGTCGCATAATGTATATTATGGCGATAATCAGGAGGGGGGCCAGGATATGCAATACCGATCAGTCCAGAGTGACCGTCTTGTCGTCTCGCGGCACGGGTCCCAATGGCAAATCGACGCTGTGGCGCTGGCGGCGCAACGTCTGCTCCACAGCGTCGGGATCGATACCGGTCGATCGCAACACCAGACCGGCCAGCTGCAAGCTGGCTTCGATTGTCTCGGGCACAACGGCGGTTGCACCGGCGTTGCCCAGAATTTCTTTCTGAGCCAGATCGTGCGCCCGGGCAATGATGATCAGACCGGGGACCGTCTGACGGATTTGGGCCACGGCCCGTTCGGCGGCCCGAGGTTTGTTGACCGTGATCACGGCCGCCCGCGCCCGCTCGATTCCGACCGACCGCAGTACGCCGACCTGCCCCGCATCGCCATAATAAACCTGCAATCCGTTCGCCCGCGCCTTGGCCACCCGGTCGATGTCGAGATCGAGCGCGAGGTAATCGATATCGTGTTCCGACAAAATCCTAGCGACTGCACGTCCAATTCTCCCATATCCGGCGATGACGACGTGGCCGCTTTTCCCCTCGGCAGCAGACGGAAACATCTCTCGGGCCGTTTTCTTGCGCCAGAACAGCGTCACGGCCCGTCCCAGCCCGGCCAGCGCGGGCGTCAACGCCATCGACAGCACCACGGCGGCCACCAGGGTCTGAGACTGCTCGCGCTCAAGCAGGTTCAATTGGTCGGCGCGGGAAAACACGACGAAGGCGAACTCGCCGGTTTGAGCCAGCAGAACCCCAACCCGAAAGGACTGTATCCTCCCAATCCCGATAGCGAGTCCACACAGCCCGATCAGAACCGCCTTCACGAAAACGAGGCCAAACGTCAGTCCTGTGACCGTCATCAGATGACCGGTGACATAGGGCAAGTCGATCGACATCCCCACCGTCATGAAGAACAATCCGAGTAACAGACCGCGAAATGGCTCGATATCGGCTTCGACCTGATGACGATAAGGTGAATCCGCTACCAGCAGACCGGCGAGAAACGCCCCCAGCGCCATCGACATTCCGGCCTGGGCGGTCAACCAGCCGACTGCGAGCACCAGCAACAGGTTGGCGGCGGTGAACACCTCGGCATTGCGAATCCTGGCGATGTAGCGATAGGCCGGACGCAGGATCACCCGCCCAACCAGATAGATCGCGAGAATTGCCAGCACAGCCTTGATCCCGGCCAGTTCCAGGGCCGAGGCCATCCGGTCCGGGGCGCTGGCCAGCAGCGGCAACAACACCAACAACGGGACCACCGCCAGATCCTGAAGGATCAGAACCGAGATCGCGATGCGGCCGTGATGGCTGACCGCTTCGTTGCGTTCGACCAGGATCGCGAGCACGGTTGCCGTCGAGGAAAAAGACAGCGTCACCCCGACGACCAACGCAGCGTGAGGCGACAGACCGAACGCGAGGCCCAGACCGTAAAACACTGCTCCACACAAGACGACCTGCGTAATTCCCAGGCCGAAAATCAGCCGTCGCAAGGTTCGCAGCCGGGCAAATGGCAGGTCGAGACCAATCGCGAACAACAAGAACACCACCCCAAGCTCGGCCAGCGGGCGGGTAATCTCGGCATTGATCGAAACCGGGCCGGGGTTATACGGCCCCAGGGCAATCCCGGCGACCAGATAACCCAGCACCGAGGGAATCCCCAGGCGCTGAAACAAAGGCACCACCAGAACCGCACCCAGCAGCAGAATCAGCACCACCACCTGGGGGTCGGTTACGGGCATGGCACCTCAAGGATCATGCCGTCATAGGCAGGTTCGATTCCTTCGGGCAGCCGCGCCCGCAGGGATTGGTAATCCAGACGCGACCCTAAATGGGTCAGCACGGTGCGGCGCGGCCGTAGGGTTTCAACCCATTCCAGTACGCGACCGACATGGGCGTGGGTGGGATGAGGCTCATCGACCAGACAGCCGACGATCAGCAGATCGAGGCCACGCAACGCGGCAAATGACTGCGGGGGAAAGGCAACGACATCGGTGCAATAGGCGATATCACCAAAGCGTAGACCCAGCGAGCGGCAATAGCCGTGATCCTGATCCAGCGGCAGGACATCGATGTAGCCGACCTGAAACCGGTCGGTGATCGGTTTGGCATCCAGCAACGGACGAAAGATCGGTCCGGAGATATCGCCGATCGGCTCGAAGGCATAGGGAAAGCGCCCCCTTACCGCGTCAAGCGTTTCGGCAGTCGCCCACACCGGAAGAGCACGGCGGATAATACGGTTGATTTCGCGCAGATCGTCGAGACCGTGCAGATGGTCGGCGTGATCGTGGGTATAGATCACGGCGTCCAGGCTGCGCACCTGAGCCGACAGCAATTGCTCGCGCAGGTCGGGAGAGGTATCGACCAGAATCCGGGTCGGACCGCTCTCGACCAAAATCGAGGAGCGCAGGCGACGATTGCGCGGCTCTGCCGGATCGCACCTGCCCCACCCCATTGAAATCCCGGGAACCCCGGCAGCACCGCCGCAGCCCAGGATCGTGATTTTCATCGCCCGACCTTTGTGAACAGGCGCAAAAAGTTCGCGGTGGTCGCTTCGGCCAGTGCGGCGGGGGAAATTCCCCGGATTTCGGCCAGACGGGCGGCGGTCAGAGCGACATAGGCCGGTTCGTTGCGCTTGCCCCGATGCGGCAGTGGCGCCAGATAAGGCGAATCCGTCTCGACCAGCAGCCGGTCAAGCGGCACCGATGCCAGGGTCTCGCGCAGGCTGTCGGCGGTCTTGAAGGTCATGATCCCTGATGCCGACAGATACAGCCCCAACCGCAACGCCGTGGCGGCAAAGTCGGGTCCAGCGCTGAAGCAATGGATCAGACCGGTAAAGGCCCCCTGCCCCATCTCCTCTTCGAGAATTGCCGCCATGTCGGCATCGGCGTCGCGGGTATGGATGATCACCGGCAGACCAGCGCGGCGGGCAGCTTCGATGTGAATCCGAAACGACTCTCGCTGCCGGTCGCGCGGGCTTTTGTCGTAGTAATAATCGAGCCCGGTCTCACCGAACGCGACCACCTTGGGGTGCTCTGCCAAGGCCAGCAGAGTCTCGACCGTCGCTGCCGGTTCGGTCCCCGCTTCGTGAGGGTGAATGCCGACGCTGCAATAGACCTGCTCAAACCGCTCGGCGATCGCCAGCACCTGGGGATGGCGGGTAATGTGGGTGCCGATGCTCAGCATCACCCCGACATCTGCCCGTCCGGCTCGCGCGACGATCTCATCAAGATCGTCGGCAAAATCAGGAAAATCCAAGTGGCAGTGACTATCGACCAGCATGTCAGTCCGCCGTTTCCTCGACAAAGCGGGGGAACACCCCCTGTGGCGCGGGCAAGGCAGTCCCAGGAACCAGACGCCCGGCCTCCCCCAGACGGGCAAAGACCCGACCGTCCGCGGCAATCGCCAACTGGTCGAGCATCCGATCGGCTGATGTCGGCATGAACGGATGCAACAAAGTGGCAACGGTCCGGATCGTTTCGGCCAGCACGTACAGAACGGTCTCCATCCGGGCCGGATCGGTCTTGCGCAACGCCCACGGAGCCTGACGGTCGACATAGCCGTTGGCGGCGCGGATCACCACCCAGATCGTCTCCAGCACCTCGTTGAAGGCCTGACGGTCGATCAGCGGACGCACGGCGGCCAGCAGCCCATCGGCCGCGCCCAGCATCGCGCAATCGTCCTCGGTCCGTTCGGCTTGAGGCGTCGGCACCTTGGCGCCGCAATTCTTGCCGATCATCGACAAAACCCGCTGGGCCAGATTGCCAAGATCGTTGGCCAACTCGCTGTTCATCCGGCCGATCATGGCGCGGTGGCTGAAATCGCCATCATTGCCGAACGGGACTTCGCGCAGCAGGAAGAAACGCAACTGATCAAGGCCATAGGTATCGATCAGTCCCAACGGATCGATCACATTGCCGACCGATTTCGAAATCTTCTGGCCTTCGTTGGTCCACCAGCCATGAGCGAAAATCCGCTTGGGCGGGGGCAATTGCGCCGCCATCAGCAGCGCAGGCCAATAAACGGCGTGGAAGCGGACGATATCCTTGCCGACGACATGGATCACTTCGGGCCAGAAACGGGCGAACTCACCTTGCGTATTGGGATAGCCAACCGCCGTCATGTAATTGGTCAGGGCGTCGAGCCAGACATACATGATGTGGTTCTCGTCGCCGGGAACCGGGATGCCCCACTTGAAGCTGGTGCGGGAAACCGACAGATCCTGCAAGCCACCAGCAACGAAGCTTCTGACCTCGTTCAGGCGCGAGGCCGGAGCCACCGCGTCGGGATTGGCCTCGTACCAATCGAGCAGCGGCTGTTGCCACTTCGACAGACGGAAGAAATAGCTGGGTTCCTTGACCCATTCGACCGGCGCGCCGGTGGGGGCAAGGCGGGCACCGCCCGGACCAGAGATCAGTTCATCCTCGGCATAGAATGCTTCGTCGCGGACCGAATACCAACCTTCGTAATGGCCAAGGTAAATCTCGTCACGGCGGATCAGCTCGTTCCACAAGGCCTGGCAGGCGACATGATGCCGCTCTTCGGTGGTGCGGATGAAATCGTCGTTGGAGCAACCGAGACGGCGGGCCAACTCGCGGAAATTGGCCGAATTGAGATCTGCCAGGGCCTGCGGAGTGATCCCGGCCACTTCGGCCGATTTCTCGACCTTCTGACCATGCTCGTCGGTGCCGGTCAGGAAGTGGACGTCATACCCGTCAAGACGCTTGAACCGGGCCATGACATCGCAGGCCAGAGTGGTATAGGCGTGGCCGATATGGGGCTTGTCGTTGACATAATAAATCGGTGTCGTGACATAAAAGGCTGCGGCCCCGGTCATTCGGCGGTCCCTCCGTCTTTGGTCTTGTGAACGCCCGACTAACGGCTAGCGAGACGCGCGGCGCGCCAAACGCTCCACGGTCAAGAAGGCCCCCAGCAAAACTTGCTTGCGGTCGAGATGAACGGCCTCTGCTCGGGCGAACATGAGGCTGATCTTTTCCCATACCTCCAGCCATTGTTCAAGAGAGGCCGCCGCCAGCAAGCGATCGATCAGCGCGGATTCTCCTGAAACCACCTCGGTTACCCTGCCCTCACCGGCCCGGCCCCCATTGCGAACCATCCGGGCCAGCCACCAGCACAGCAATTCGGAGACGGTGGAAAACAGCTCGCCCGCCTCGGGCCGCGCCACCCGATCGGCAAAGGCATGAACCGCAGGCAGATCAAGCCGCGGCAGCGTCAACAGAAGGTTGACGATCTCGCGATAGAGATCGAGACCACCCGCCTCGGCCAGCGACAGCGCCTTGCCGATGCTGCCTTCCCCCAGGCGCGACAAAGCGGCGCGGTCGTCCTCGGTCAGGTCGGGACGGTGGTGAGCCAGAAGCTGGGTTACGATCTCTTCGGGAAGCGGCCGTAAAGTGAGGCGGCGGCAGCGCGACCGGATCGTCGGCAACAGCCGACCCGGAGAGTGAGAGATCAATATCATCAATGCGTTGCGGGGCGGTTCCTCAAGTACTTTCAGAACCGCATTGGCAGCATTGCGGTTCATCTCGTCGGCTGAATCGATGATGACGATTCGCCAGCCACCCTCGGCCGGCGTCAGCGACAGAAACGATCCGATGCCGCGGGCATCCTCGACCACGATCTCGGAGCGCAATCGGGTTTGGCGATCGTCGGCCCAGCCACGCTCGACGACATCAAGGTCAGCATGACCCCGCGCCGCCACCCGCCGAAACACGGGATGATCGGAAGAAATCGCCAGCGAGGACGGCGCATCGCCGAACAGACTTGGCCCGCCGCCGCCTGCCAGGACGAACCGGGCCAGACGATAGGCCAGGGTCGCCTTGCCAATCCCTTTGGGGCCGCAGATCAGCCATGCATGGGGGAAGCGGCCGGACGACCACGCGTCAAGCAGGACCTGTTCCGCCGCTTCGTGGCCGAAAAGCTCGGCGGACTCGCGCGGCGGCGGGACATCGCTCATGGTGGAGACAGCCGCGCTTCGACCGTCGCGAGGATAGCGCGATGCACGATATCCGGGGCCTGACCGGCATCGATCACGGCGCACCGACGCGGATTATCGGCGGCAATGCCCAGGAAGCCCTGGCGCAAGCGTTGATGAAAGCCCAGTCCCATCCGCTCGTAACGGTCTTCGGCTCCTCCCCGACTCCCGGCCCGCTTCAATCCGTCCTCGACCGGCAGGTCCAGCACCAAAGTCAGATCGGGCGCGAAACGACCAACGGCGATCCGGTACAGGCTGCCAATCGTCTCGGCCGACAGACCATGACCGAAGCCCTGGTAGGCCAGAGTGGAATCGGCGAAGCGATCGCAAATCACCCACTCTCCACGCTCCAGCGCGGGCCAGACGGTGCGCAGCAAATGGTCGCGCCGGGCGGCAAAATGGAGCAAAGCCTCGGTAATGCCGTCCCAACGGCTGGTTTCTCCCGAAACCAACAAGGCGCGGATCGCCTCGGCTCCCTCCGAACCGCCGGGTTCGCGGGTGGTGACAACAGTCACCCCACGCGACCGCAGCGCTTCGGCCAGCAAGGCGACCTGAGTCGACTTGCCAGCCCCCTCGCCGCCTTCAAAGGTAATCAACCGGCCCGGTTTCGGCGGCAAAGTCACGATTCTACCTCTGCGAACCCGAGAAGAAGCTGCGGATGGTTTCGACCAGACGGCCGCCAAAGCCGAGTCGGGGAACATCGGCGACGGCTACCAGCGGCATTTCCAACGCCGAGAGGCCGGGCGCAGTGACAACGACCTTGCCGATTTCGGTTCCGGCCTTGATCGGAGCCGGAATCGGACCGTTGAATACGACCGAGACCTTCATATCCGCTCGCGCCCGACGCGGCAACGTCACTGCCAGATCCGATTTCGCCGCCAGGGTAATGGTCCGGGCCTCGCCCATCCATACCGGGGCGTCGGGAACCACCACTTCGCCAGCGCGGAACAGCGGATAGCGATCCCACTCGCGGAAGGCCCATTCGGCCAGACGGCGGGATTCATCGGCACGCTGCTGCATGCTGCCCAGGCCGTTCAACACCATGATGATGCGGCGGTCGCCGCGCTTGATCGACGCGGTCAGCCCGAACCCGGCGGCCTGGGTGTGGCCGGTTTTCAATCCGTCGGCGCCGGGGGTGCCGTACAGCAGCGGATTGCGGTTGCCCTGACGGATGCCGTTGAAGACGAACTCCATCTGGCTGAACAGCGGATAATAATCGGGGAAATCGGCGATCAAATGACGGGCCAGCACCGACAGATCGCGGGCGGTCATCATGTGGTCTGGTTCGGGCCAGCCACTGGCGTTGCGGAAGGTCGAGCGGGTCAGACCGATCTGACGGGCCCGGCGGGTCATCGCTTCGGCAAATGCTTCCTCGCTGCCGGAATGGGCTTCGGCCAGCACCGAGCAGGCATCGTTGCCCGACTGGATCACAACACCCTTCAGCAATTCGTCGACGGTCGCGGTCGAATTGACCGGCAGAAACATCATCGAGCCTTCGGATTTGTAATGGCGTTTCCAGGCGGTCTCGCTGACCGGCAGGGCGTCGTCGGGCTTCCAAGCCCCCGATTTCAGCTTCTCGAAGACCATGAATACGGTCATCAGCTTGCTCATCGACGACGGCACCATCAACTCGTCGGCGTTCTTTTCCATCATCACCGTTCCGGTATCGAAATCAGTGATGATCGCCTGACGGGCGGCGGTATCGATGGACTGGGCGGACGCGACATTGTCCAGGCCCAGACCGGCGGCGATTGCGGCCGCAAGCAGCGACCGGCGGAAAAGCGGGAGCATCTTCAACGTCTTCGACCTGTCAGTTGGTAACGGAACAAAGCGCATCGGAACCGTGATGCGCGGGAGAAGAATGGTCTGTCCAGTCCGATGCGGACAAAAGCAGCGTCAGTCGACCACCACCCGGGCGTCGGTCTGGCCGACGGCGACGACGGCGTCAAGCATCCGGTCGGCCTCCTCGACATTGGCGAGCGGGCCGAGGCGAACACGATAGACAGTGCGTCCCTGCACCGTCGCCTGCTGAATCTGAGACCTACCAACGGTAGAAAGGCGGGCAGACAGGCGGAGCGCATTGTCGTGACGACCAAACGAGCCAGCCTGGACATAAAGGCTGGTCGGATGAGTGGGAACGGTGCTCACGACCTGATTGGACAAATCGGCTTCCGCCGCCGCGACTTCGCTCCGGGGCGGAGGGGCCGAAGCCGCAGGCTGATCGGCACCAGGACGCGCCGCGACACCGGGAGGCGGCGGCAGAGTTTCGGCGGTCACCGAGCCCCGCGGGGCTGCCGTAGCCACTTTCGGCTCGTTTCCGGTCGAATCCGGCTTCAACTTTCCGGCCAGAACCCGACTTTCCTCGTTTAAGACCTCAACCCGCACTTTCGCGGTGCCCTTGCCCTCCATCCCCAGCAACTGCGCCGATTTGCGCGACAGGTCGATGATGCGGCCATTGACGAAGGGGCCGCGATCATTGATCCGCAGGATAATCGAGCGGCCGTTCTCCAGGTTGGTGACCCGGGCGATGCAGGGAAGCTGAAGGGTCTTGTGGGCGGCGGTGACAGCGTTCTGGTCGAACACCTCGCCGTTGGCGGTCAGCTTGGCGTGGAAGTCGGGACCGTACCACGAGGCGATGCCGGTTTCGTCGTAATCGAAATCTTCCTGGGGGTAATACCACACCCCGGCGACCTGATAGGGCTTGCCGATTTTGTAATTCTGCACCGCCGAGGATGAGATGGCAGGCGAATCGCCCGACGACATCGCCGATTTCGCCGCATGGCCGAACAAATTCGTCTCAGCGCAGCCGCCAAGCGAAACCCCCGACGCGATCAGCAGGGCGAGTATCGAAGCCTGCCGCGCGTTTCGCATCATCTGGTCAATTCCCACGGCCATCCACACACATCAATTTTGAATCTTAACGGTCGCCGATCCGGTCTGCAAGATGACCGACGGCCAGGGCGAAGAAGGTCGAGCGATTCCATTTCATGATCGTTCTGAAATTGTCATAGACCAGAAAGGGCGGCCCCTTGCCCGGCTCGGCCAGCACCAGCGAAGCGCGGAGATCGCGCTGGGGCAGTGGCTTGCCGTCAGCGGCGCGCAGCCCCAACCGCGACCATTCCGCAAGGGTCCGTGTCTTGTCCAATCCGGCCAGATCCAGCGACAAACCGTCTGGAATCTGAACGGCCCGGCCCCAGGTCTGGTCGTCCTTCCATCCTTCCGACGACAGATAATTGGCGGCAGAGGCCAAGGCATCGGCGCGGTTGCGCCAGATATCGCGGCGACCGTCGCCGTCCCAATCGACCGCAAATTTGACGAAGGTCGAGGGCATGAACTGGCATTGCCCCATCGCTCCGGCCCACGACCCGACCATGGCCGACGGGGTGATGTGGCCCTGATCGAGAATTCGCAACGCCTGCATCAATTCAGTGCGGAAATAGGCCGAGCGACGCCCGTCATAGGCCAGAGTCGCCAGAGAGGAAATCACCGACATCCCACCAGTATTGCGACCGAACCCGGTCTCGATCCCCCACAGCGCGACGACGAAGCGGGGCTGAACCCCAAAGCGCTGTTCGATCGCGGTCAGCAGCGCGCGGTTTTCCTCCAGCTTGCGCTTTCCTTCGGCGATTCGGGCCGGGGTGACGATCCGCTCGAGATAGGTGTCAAAGCTGAGAGAAAATTCCGGCTGCTTGCGGTCGAGTTCTATCACCCGATCGATATGGGTGACCCCGGCCAGTGCGGCGTCAAGCGTCGTTGGCTTCACCCCGGCGGCGAGGGCATCAGTGCGTACGCCCGAAAGAAAGCTGTCGAAGCTCTCGGCCCGAGGCGGCGGTGCCACCGTCGCTTCGGCGGCAGCGGACGGCGGCGGGGCGACCGTCACCGCGGCCGGCTGGGTCTCATCGGTCGCCGCCTGGCCATCAGTGGCACCGACACAACCGGGCAGCGCCAGCAATCCCAGGGATACCGACATTGCCAGCCAAGATTTCGATGGTCTCGCCATTGCGATACCCCAAGATGTGGTCATATCCGGTCTTCCTTTTGCCACGAATCCGGGTTCAATCGCAATGGCGGCCATCCCCTTGTCGTCTGGAGCGATCAGTGCCGTTCGATATTCGCGGCAAGAACCCGTTCCATCGCCGCCATACCAGCGGGCGGGTCGACCCGTCCCCCGGCCACCCGCATCCCCGCCCCCAGCGCATGCAGCGTCCGCGACAGATTATGGGTCCGGCTCTGTTCGCCCATCTGACCGATCCGCAGAATGTTGAGGCCAAAAGCCCCCGAAATTTCAACCCGGTACATCTCGGACATGATGTGGCGAATCCGGTCGGCGGAGACCCCGTCGGGAACGCTGATTCCCACCACGGAATTCAGCCGCGCTTCAGCCGGGATCAGCAATTCCAGCCCCATCGCCTCGATCCCCGCCTGCAAGGCGGCGGAACAGACGGCGTGACGGCGGAAGCGGGCCGGCAGGGTTTCTTCGCAGATCAACCGTAGCGCCTCGTGCAGCGCCAGAACACCCGAAACCGGGGCGGTGTAGTGATAGGATTTCTGATTCCAGAATTTATCGGCGAGACGGGCATCGAGACACCAATGCGCCATCGGAGCATTGCGCTTTTCGATCCGGGCCCAGGCATCATCGGAAAAGGCAATCAACGAGACGCCGGGAATCGACGACAGCCCCTTCTGGCCGCCGGTGATGACGGCATCGACGCCCCACTCGTCCATTTCCATCGGCATCGTCGACAGGGTACAGACGGTATCGACGACGTTGAGACAGCCATAGGCCTTGCCCAACCGACAGATTTCGGCGAGATCGCGGTTCCACACCGTGTTCGAAGTCTCGCCCTGCACCACCGTCAGCACCGAGAATCCGCCGGTCTTCAGCATGGCCTCGACCGCTTCCGGGCTGACCGATTGCTTGTCAGGAACCTCAAGGATCGTGACGTCGCCACCGACCCGGGTCGCCATCTCGGCGAGACGGCCGCTGAACAGGCCGTTACGGATACTCAACACCTGAGTCCCCGGCTCGACCAGATTACAGATCGCCATCTCCATCGCCGCCGAAGCCGGTCCGGACACGCCCAGGACATGACCCGAATTGGTCTGGAAGACATAGCGGGACATCACCTTGACCTGCTCGACCACCTGACTCATGGTCTCGCCCAGATGATTGATCACCACCGAATTTGCGCTGGCGACCTTGTGCGGAATCGGCACCGGACCGGCACCCATCATCAGCAACGGTTCGTCGGGCAGGATATTGTCGAGCGGGATCACGCCGGGGGGCTTGGGGTATTTCATCTCATGTCCTGGGGTTGAATGACGTTCGGCTGAACTTCACTAAAATTACGCCCGGGCCAGTTCAGCCAGTTTGGCGATGACGGATCGCAAGCCTTTGACCCGCTTGGCCGGGTCGTCCCAGTCACGCAGGAAGACCAGCTTGTGGTCTGGACGTATTTTGCAGGACCCGGCGGCACGGCTGACATACTGCACCAGTCCGGCGGGATTGGCGAAGAGGTTCCCCCGCAGGGTTACCACCGCGCCCTTGGGCCCGGAATCGACTTTTTCGATTCCGGCCTGCTTGCACAAAGCTTTAATTGCAACGACTTCGAGCAGGTTTTCTACCTCGGGCGGCAACTTGCCGAAGCGGTCGATCAATTCGGCGGCCAGCGCGTCAAGGTCGGCCTGTTCATCCAGTTGGCCGATCCGGCGATAAAGCGACAGGCGGACCGAGAGATCGGCAACATAGGTTTCCGGGATCAGGACCGGGCTGCCCAAGGTGATCTGCGGCGACCATTCCTCAGCTTCATCGCTGGACAGACCGCCCTTTGCCGCTGCCACCGCTTCTTCGAGCATCTGCTGGTAAAGCTCGATTCCGACCTCGCGGATATGGCCGGATTGCTCGTCGCCCAGCAGATTGCCCGCACCGCGGATATCAAGATCGTGGCTGGCCAACTGGAACCCCGCCCCCAGCGAATCCAGCGTCTGCATCACCTGCAACCGCTTCTCCGCCGCCTTCGACAACACCTTGTCGTTGGGCAGGGTGAAATAGGCATAGCCACGCACCTTTCCCCGCCCGACCCGGCCGCGCAACTGATAAAGCTGGCCAAGGCCGAACATATCGGCGCGATGGATAATCAACGTATTGACGCTGGGCATGTCGAGACCGGATTCGACGATGTTGGTCGACAGGAGAACGTCATACTGCCGATCGCCGAAGGCGACCATCACTTCTTCCAGTTCACTGGGCGACAGGCGGCCATGTGCAACAGCCGTCTTGACTTCAGGGACCAGTTTCGCCAGTCGGTCGGCGACATGGTCGATGTCGGCCAGACGCGGGCAGACATAGAACACCTGTCCGCCGCGATAGCGTTCGCGCATGATCGCTTCGCGCAGCACCACCGGGTCATAAGGCAGGATGAAGGTGCGCACCGCCAGCCGGTCGACCGGGGGCGTCGCAATCACGCTCATTTCCTTCACCCCCGACAATGCCAGTTGCAGGGTGCGCGGGATCGGCGTCGCGCTCAGGGTCAGGACGTGAATATCGGCCTTGAGCTGCTTCAGCCGTTCTTTATGGGCGACACCGAAATGCTGCTCTTCGTCGATGATCAGCAGCCCCAGTCGCTTGAAATTGATCGACTTCGCCAGCAAGGCATGGGTACCGACGACGATGTCGAGGGTGCCCTGAGCCAGTCCCGCCCGTGTCTCGGACGCCTGCTTGGCGGTGACCAACCGGGACAATTGTTCGATCCGCACCGGCAGCCCCTGGAAGCGGTCGCGGAAGGTGCGGTAATGCTGGCGGGCCAGCAGGGTGGTCGGCACCACCACCGCCACCTGCAAGCCCTGGAGCGCGGCGACGAAGGCGGCCCGCAACGCCACCTCGGTCTTGCCGAAGCCGACATCGCCGCAGATCAAGCGATCCATCGGGCGGCCGGATCCCATGTCGGCGATGGTTTCCTCGATCGCCCGTAACTGGTCTTCGGTCTCGGCCCAGGGGAAGCGGCCGCAGAATTCGTCGTACAGACCCTCGGCCGGAACCAGACTCTCGCTCTGGCGCAGTTGACGCAGCGCGGCGACCTGGATCAATTGGTCGGCGATATCGCGAATCCGCTTTTTCAATCGGGCCTTGCGCGCCTGCCAGGCGGTACCGCCCAGCTTGTCGAGCGCGACCCCGCCCTGATCCGAGCCGAAGCGGGTCAGAACCTCGATATTTTCGACCGGAACGAACAGCTTGTCGCCGCCATCATAGATCACCCGCAGGCAATCGTGCGGGGCTCCGGCGACCTGAAGCGCGACCAGACCGTCGTAACGGCCGATGCCATGCTCGACATGGACGACCAAATCGCCTTCGGACAGCGCTGAGGCCTCGGCGATAAACTGGGCACCCTTTTTCTTCTTGCGCGCTGGACGGGCGAGACGGTCGCCCAGGATATCCTGTTCGGTGATCAGGGCCAGATCGGGAGTGACGAAGCCGTGATCGAGCCCCAGCACCAAGGCGGCAACCTGCTTCGGCCCAAGCGTCTGCGCCTCGGCCCAGCTTTCGACGGTCTCGATTCCCTTTAAGCCGCGATCTTTCAGCACCGCACCAAGGCGGTCGCGTGATCCCGAGGTCCAGGCGGCGATCACCACTCGGCGTCCGCCCTTGATTTCAGCGTCGATCCGCTCGCGAACGCCGTCATAGAGATTGGTGCCAGGGCGGGTCCGGATTTCACCGAAATCGAGGCCGATCCGTCCCTTCATGTCGATTACGGCGCTGGACTCGGCCTCGACCGAATCGAACGGCGACAGCAGCAACACCGGGCACGCCGCCAAGTGCCGGGTCCATTCCTCGGTTTCAAGATAGAGCAGAGGCGGCGGCAGCGGGTGATAGACCATCCCGGATTCGACCTGCCCCGACCCGTCAATGGTCCGGCGGGCATCGTAATATTCCAGCACCAGTTCTTGGCGCGCCGATAACGCCTGATCGGTCTGGGGATCAAGCACCGCCACCGCGTCGGGCAGATAGGCGAACAGGGTATCGAGACCGTCGTGGAACAGCGGCAGCCAATGTTCCATCCCGGTGAATTTGACTCCGGCCGAGATGCTTTCGTACAGCGGATCGGCCCCCTGCACCACTCCGAACAACTCACGATAACCGGCGCGGAAGCGGGCGATCGATGTTTCGTCCAGGGTCAATTCGCTGACCGGGCGGCAGACAAAGCCATCGACCGGGCCGGTGGTGCGCTGGCTCATCGGATCAAAGGCGCGAACCGCCTCAATCTCGTCGCCAAAAAAATCCAGGCGCAACGGCTCGGGGGATCCCGGCGGGAACAGATCGACGATACCGCCGCGCACGGCGTACTCGCCCGCTTCCATCACGGTATCGGAGCGAACATAGCCGGTATGTTCGAGAAACGAGATCAGCTTGCTGAGCGGCACCCGGGCCCCGGCCCGAGCGGTCAGGCTGGCGCGGGAGAGCGATTCGCGAGGCGGCACCCGCTGCGCCAGGGCAGCGACATTCGTCAATACCACCACACCCGGCGCCCCTGGCGACCGTTCGGCCAGCCGGGCCAGGGTATCGACCCGCCGGGCCACCACATCGACATGGGGCGACACCCGGTCATAGGGCACGCAATCCCAGGCGGGAAAATCAAGGATCGTCAGATCGGGTGCAAAAAAGGCCAGCGCCTCAACCATCCGCGCCAACCGCCCATCATCACGGGCGACGAACAGAAAATCGCGGTCGGGGTGGGCGCGGGCCAGTGCGGCCAAAGCGAGGGCATCGCTGCCCTCGGGCGTTCCCGCCAGAGTGATCCGCCCCGGTCCCGACAGAAAGGACTCCGGCAGGGTCAAGGGACTGACGCTTCGGTCTGAACGAAGGTCCGGATCATCGCCATCACGTCGTGATCGAACTCGGCGGGGACCGGACTTTTGCCGGTGACCCAATCGAACAGATCGCTGTCGGTCTGGCCCAACAGGAGCTCGAAGCGGTCAAGCTGTTCCGGCGTGAAGCTGGACAGACGGCGCGCGGCGAAACGGCCGAAGAGAATGTCGTTCTCGTTCGAGCCCATGTGATGGGCGCGGAACAAAAGGCGCTTAAATCGTGACTGGCTGGGTTCGGACATCGTGTTCCGGCATTGCGTCGGGATCAGAGCCGGTTAGGATAGAACCCTTCTTCGCCGCTGTCAGCCGTCCGATGCGCCCTCAATGTCTGTTTCCGCTGTTCGCCCCGATCACCGCGTTGCCAGGAGTGGGGCCACGTCTTGCCCCTCTGTATGAAAAGCTGGTGGGGGCCAAGGTCGTCGATCTGCTGTGGCATCTGCCGTCCTCAGTGGTTGACCGCCGCTTTTCGCCCAATCTGATCGACGCCCCACCCGGTCAGGTGGCGACGGTGACGGTCCGAGTCGAAGCTCATTTTCCCGGCGATGGCCCCAGGCGGCCGTATCGGGTCCGCGTCGCCGACGACACCGGGTTTGCCCATCTGGTGTTCTTCCATGGACGCGAAGATTGGTTGCGCCGCCAGTTGCCCGAGGGCGAGATCCGGGTCGTCAGCGGACTGGTCGAACATTTCAACAACGAAATCAATTTCCCCCATCCCGACCACATCGTTCTCCCAGAGCGCAAAGCCGAGGTGATGGTGGTCGAGCCGGTCTATCCCCTCACCGCCGGCCTAACCCAGCGACCGCTGGCCAAGGCGGCAGCGGCGGCGCTGGCCCGCGCTCCTGATTTGCCGGAATGGCAAGACCCGGCCTGGCTGGCGCGGCAGACCTGGCCGTCGTGGCGGGCGGCGCTGCTGGCGGTCCATCGCCCCGACGATGCCGGAGCCTTGAACCCGGATGGTCCGGCCCGTCGTCGCCTCGCCTACGACGAATTGCTGGCGACCCAGCTTGCCCTCGCACTGGTCCGCGCCAATCTGCGGCGGCAAAAAGGGCGCTCACTGGCCGCCCCCGCCGGGGTCTTACGGGCCAAGGTGATGGCGGCCCTGCCCTTCCGCCTGACCGGTGCCCAGGAACGGTCATTGTCCGAAATCGATGCCGACATGGCCGAACCGTTGCGGATGCTGAGGTTGCTTCAGGGCGATGTCGGCAGCGGCAAGACGGTGGTGGCCCTGCTGGCGATGCTGACCGCGATCGAGGCGGGCACTCAGGCGGCACTGATGGCCCCGACCGAAATCCTCGCCCGGCAACATCTGGCCACCCTGGCCCCGCTGGCCGAAGCCGCCGGAATTCGGCTTGCACTGCTGACCGGCCGCGATAAGGGCAAAGCGCGGGAGAAGCTTCTCGCGGCGCTGGCGGCGGGCGAAATCGATCTGCTGATCGGCACCCACGCCTTGTTCCAGGACGACGTCGCCTTCCGTGACCTCGGGCTGGCGGTAATCGACGAGCAACACCGCTTTGGGGTTCATCAGCGTCTCGATCTGGCGGCGAAGGGCTTCGCCGTCGATATGCTGGTGATGACCGCGACCCCGATCCCGCGCACCCTGCTGCTCAGTGCCTATGGCGACATGGATGCCTCGCGGCTGGACGAGAAACCGCCGGGGCGTCAACCGATTGACACGCGGGTGGTGCCGCTGGCCCGGCTTGACGAGATGGTGACGGCGGTTGGCCGTGCCGTCGCTGGTGGGGCGCGGGTTTATTGGGTCTGCCCGCTGGTCGAGGAATCCGAACAGCTTGACCTTGCCGCCGCCGAGGAACGCCACCTGACCCTAACCGAACGGTTCGGCGACCGGGTCGGGTTGGTCCACGGACGGATGAAAGGCCCGGCCCGCGATGCGGTGATGGAGCGCTTTGCCGCCGGAGACCTCGACATCCTGGTCGCCACCACCGTGATCGAGGTCGGCGTCAACGTCCCCGAAGCAACGGTGATGGTGGTCGAACACGCCGAGCGCTTTGGCCTCGCCCAGTTGCACCAATTGCGCGGGCGGGTGGGCCGTGGAACCGGGCGGTCGAGTTGCCTGCTGCTCTATGGCCATCCCTTGGGTGAGGTCGCCAAAGCCCGGCTGGAAATCCTGCGCGCCACCGAAGACGGATTCGTCATCGCCGAGGAAGACCTCCGCCTGCGCGGCGGTGGTGAAATCCTCGGCACCCGCCAAAGCGGCCTGCCCGAATTCCATCTCGCCGATCTCGACCGTCATGGCGACCTGCTTGAGGTCGCCCGCGACGATGCCCGCCTGATCCTTGACCGCGATCCCGACCTGACCGGAAAACGCAGCGAGGCGCTACGGGTTCTGCTCTATCTGTTCGAACGCGATGCCGCGATCCGGACGCTGCGGTCGGGGTAGACCGAGGACATGTCCCTTTCATTCGCGGCACCCGCCCCGCACAGTAATCGAAAATCATAATCCAACCGGATCGCAAACCGTGATGACCCGGATGGAACACGGACAGATGCGGGGGCGTGTCTGCCGATCTTGCACGCCTTACAGGGGATAATACGCCTCTGTCGATGCCGAGGCGGCGCCGCATTTGGCCTGGGCCGCTGGAACGGGACCGGGCCGATAAGCAATTTTTACATTTCAGTTCACAAAAACGTTTTCTTGAGATTTTACCGAACGTCGGGGCACATACGACGTCGCTCAAGGGAGAAAGCAGACCGTGACCCAACAGACGTTGACCGCCCCGCCTGGATTTTTGACGCGGGAGCGGACGATCGCGCCCCCGGGCTATAACCGCTGGCTGGTGCCGCCCGCTGCTCTGGCGATTCATCTGTGCATCGGCATGGCCTATGGATTTTCGGTGTTCTGGTTGCCGCTGTCACGGGCGGTCGGCATCACCGAACCGGTGGCCTGCCCGCGCGATTACAGCTTCCTCCAGGAGGTGCTCGCCACTGGCTGTGACTGGAAGATTTCTCTGCTGGGCTGGATGTACACCCTGTTCTTCGTCTTCCTTGGCTCGTCGGCGGCATTGTGGGGCGGCTGGCTCGAACGGGCCGGTCCGCGCATGGCCGGAATCGTTTCCGCCTGCTGCTGGTGCGGCGGTCTGTTGATTTCGGCGCTGGGGGTCAAGACCCACCAGATCTGGCTGATGTGGCTGGGATCGGGAGTGATCGGCGGAATCGGCCTTGGGCTCGGCTATATCTCGCCGGTTTCGACCCTCATCAAATGGTTTCCCGACCGGCGCGGGATGGCCACCGGAATGGCGATCATGGGCTTTGGCGGGGGCGCGATGATCGGCGCGCCCCTGGCCGACCAGTTGATGCGCGCCTTCGCCACCCCGAGTTCGGTCGGGGTGTGGGAAACCTTCGTCGCTCTGGCCATGATCTATTTCGTCTTCATGATGGCCGGGGCACTGGGCTATCGCGTTCCGGCCGAGGGGTGGACGCCCGCCGGGTGGTCTCCGTCAGCCGATCGCGGCCGGAACGGGCTAATCACGACGCGCCACGTCCATCTCGACGTAGCCTGGAAAACCCGGCAATTCTGGCTGGTATGGGCGGTGCTGTGTCTTAACGTCACCGCCGGAATCGGCATCCTCGGCATGGCCTCGCCGTTGTTGCAGGAGGTGTTCGGCGGTCATCTGATCGGCCTCGATCTCGGTTTTGCCGAATTGTCCACCGCACAGAAGGCCCAAATCGCCGCTGTCGCGGCCGGCTTCACCGGGCTGTTGTCGCTGTTCAACATCGGCGGGCGATTCTTCTGGGCCTCGCTGTCCGACCGGATCGGGCGCAAGCCGACCTATGCCATCTTCTTCGTGCTGGGCATCCTGCTTTACGGTGCGGTGCCATGGACGGCGCAGAGCGGCAGTATGGCTCTGTTCGTCGTCGCTTTCTGTCTGATCCTGTCGATGTATGGGGGCGGTTTTGCTGCCATTCCGGCCTATCTCGCCGACATGTTCGGCACCAAAATGGTGGGAGCGATCCATGGCCGCCTGCTGACCGCCTGGGCCACCGCCGGGGTGCTGGGGCCTGTGCTGGTCAATTATATCCGCGAATACCAGCTCGAGCAGGGCGTCCCCCGCGCCGAAGCCTATACGGTGACGATGTATATCCTGGCCGGTCTGCTGGGGCTTGGCTTCCTCTGCAACGCAATGATCACCTCGGTCCATCATCGTCATCACATGACGGAGGAGGAACTCGCCGAGAAACAAGGTGCCGACGATACCCACCAGCATTTCGTCACTGACGTCGCCGCGTTGGGCGAAGAGGTCCGCCATTCCTGGAAGGTGACGCTGGCCTGGGCAGCGGTATGGATTCCGATCGGATGGGGGGTATGGATGACGATGCGCAAGGCGGTGTTACTGTTCCAGTAATCGTTTGCCTGTGCCCGGCTAAATCTCCTCGACTTCGGCGATCCCAGCGATCGAACGCAGCGACAGCATGAAGGCCGGGGTGATCGCGATTGTCGATTTCAGCCCCATTTCGACCTCGCGCCCATCGATCCGGGCGACGATCGCGACACGGTTGCGGCCACGTCCCACACCGTCGATCAGGTCGCGTAGCGCCGGAATCGCGGCATCGTCTTCGAGGAAGACACGGATTCCGGCGGCGGCCTTGGCCGCTTCCTGATCGAGTGAGGCAATGCGCTGGCAGGTCATCCGCAATTGCTCTTCTTCAAGCTTGGCGTCAACCTCCAGCAGCAAGGCTCCGCCCGCCTCAAGCAACTCGCGTGCGGCGGCCAAAGTCTCGGAAAAGCAGGTGACCTCGAACAGGCCTGAGGAATCCGAAAATTGCAGGAAGGCATAGCGCGACCCCTTGGCCGAGACCCGCTCCTGTTTCGACAGCAACGACCCGGCCAACCGCACCCGCCCCTTGCCCCCGGCCATCAGGTGACGCGGCAATTCCGCGACCTTCAGGACGTTGAGGCGCTTCAGACTCTTGGCGAACGCGTCGAGCGGATGGGCGGAGAGATAAAATCCGACCGACTCGAACTCCATGTTGAGCTTCTCGTGCGGCGACCAGTCGGGACCAGCCTCCAGCTTCAGCGTCGGCTGATCGGTTCCCCCTAACAAACTCATCTGGCTGCTGTTGCGGTCCTCAGCGGCTTGGGCGGCGGTGCGGACCAGGGTGTCGGCATTGCGGAACAGACGTCCCCGATTACGGTCGATCGAATCGAACACGCCCGCCTTGATCAGGTTTTCGAGTTGGCGGCGATTGATCAGGCGGGCATCCATTCGGGCGACGAAATCGGACAGATCGCGGAAACGCTCGCCGCGATCACGCTCGTCGATCAGTGCCTTCATCGCCCCTTCGCCGACATTCTTCAGCGCGGCCAGGGCATAACGCACCGCCGAACGACCATCGGCAACCCGCTCGACCGCGAAATCGGCGCGCGAGGTATTGATATCGGGCGGCAACAGCGGAATGCTTAACCGATCCAGCTCCTGGCGCAGGCCGTTCAGCTTGTCGGTGTTGTTCATGTCATAGGTCATCGTCGCGGCCATGAACTCGGCCGGATAATTGGCCTTCAACCACGCGGTCTGATAGGCAATCAGGGCATAGGCGGCGGCGTGCGATTTGTTAAAGCCGTATTCGGCGAACTTCGCGACCTTGTCGAAGATCATCGAGGCCTGAGCTCCGTCGACTCCCCGCGCCACCGCGCCATCGACGAATTGCTTGCGCTGGGCTTCCATCTCCTCGCGGATTTTCTTACCCATCGCTCGGCGCAACAGATCGGCGCCGCCCAGCGAATAGCCCGACAGGACCTGGGCGATCTGCATCACCTGTTCCTGATAGACCATGATCCCGAAGGTTTCGGTCAGAATCGGTTCAAGCAGCGGATGCATGTAATCCGGCGTCTCGGTGCCGTGCTTACAGGCGATGTAACGCGGAATCTGGTCCATCGGGCCGGGGCGGTACAGCGCCACTACCGCGATTAGATCCTCCAGACGGTTCGGTCCCATCTTGCGCAGCACGTCGCGCATGCCCGAACTTTCCAACTGGAACACACCGGCGGTATCGCCCCGTGTCAGCATCTCGTAGGTGCGGGTATCGTCCAGAGGAATCGCGGAAAGATCGACCTCTATCCCACTGGTATTCTTGATGTGTCGGACGGCGGTCTGCATCACCGACAGGGTTTTAAGGCCGAGGAAGTCGAACTTGACCAGACCGGCGGATTCCACCCACTTCATGTTGAACTGGGTCACCGGCATGTCCGAGCGCGGATCGCGATAGAGCGGAACCAACTCGTCCAGATGGCGGTCGCCAATCACGACACCGGCGGCATGGGTCGAGGCGTGGCGGAACAATCCCTCGAGCTTCATTGCCAGATCAAGGAGTTGCCCGACAGTCTCGTCACGCTCCTTCATCTCTTTCAGCAGCGGCTCGCTCTCCAGCGCCTGTTCCAGCGTGACCGGATTGGCTGGATTATTGGGCACCAGCTTGCACAGGCGATCAACCTGCCCATAGGGCATCTGCAACACCCGGCCGACGTCGCGCAGCACGGCGCGGGCCTGGAGCTTACCAAAGGTGATGATCTGGGCGACCTGGGCGTAGCCGTAACGCTCCTGGACATAACGGATCGTCTCTTCGCGGCGGTCCTGACAGAAATCGATATCGAAGTCAGGCATCGAGACGCGTTCGGGGTTCAAGAACCGCTCGAACAGCAGCCCCCAGCGCAGCGGATCGAGATCGGTGATGGTCAATGCCCAGGCCACCACCGAACCGGCACCGGACCCACGGCCCGGCCCGACCGGAATCCCATGCGCTTTCGACCATTGAATGAAGTCGGAAACGATCAGGAAGTAGCCGGGAAAGCCCATCTGATTGATGATGCCCAGCTCGTATTCCGTCCGCTCGCGATAGGGCCGGGCGATCTCGGCGCGTTCCTCGTCGGTCATGCCGGGGCGGAAGACATGCTTCCACATCCGCTTTTCCAGACCGTCCAAGGTCATTTTGCGCAGCACTTCCGGCTCGGTCAGTCCATCCATATGAAAGGGAGGCAAGATCGGCTTGCGCTTGGTCACCATGAAGGCGCAGCGGCGCGCCACCACCAGAGTGTTGTCGATCGCCTCGGGGAGATCCTGGAACAGCTCCCGCATCTCGGCAGGCGACTTGAAATAATGCTCCGGGGTCAGGCGGCGTCGATTATCCTCGGCGACATAGGTACCGTCGGCGATGCAGATCAGGGCGTCGTGAGCCCGATACATGCCGCGATCGACGAAATAGGGCTCGTTGGTGGCGACCAGGGGCAGATCGAAACGATAAGCCAGATCGATCAGGGCCGGTTCGATCCGGTCCTCGACCTCCAGACCATGGCGCATCACCTCGACATAAAGCCGCCCGGAAAAGGCTTGTGCGAGCCGGTTCAGCAGGGCCTCGGCCTTCTCGCCCTGCCCTTCGGCCAGCAAGCGTCCAATCGGCCCGGCCGGGCCGCCGGTCAGGCAGATCAACCCGCCCGATCGCTCCTCCAGGTCTTCGACCGCGACCTGGGGAATTTCGCCGCCCTCGGTCTCCAGGAACGCCTTCGAAACGAGTTTCAGGAGGTTGAGGTAGCCCGCCTCACTCTGGCACAGCAACACCAGCGGGTCGGGATCGGGCCGCCGTCCGTCGCGGGTGGGCGCGGCATCCTCGCGGCGGATCGCCAGTTGCACCCCGATGATCGGCTGGATGCCAGCATCGGCGCAATAGGTCGAAAATTCCAACGCACCGAACAGATTGCCGGTATCGGTGATCGCCACCGCTGGCATCGCCATCTTCTCGCACGCCTTGACCAATTGCTTGATCTTGATCGCACCTTCCGACAGCGAATAGGCGGTATGAACGCGAAGGTGGACGAAATCGGCACACGCGGCCACGGGCGTATCTCCGCACGTTGAAGATGGAAGCGGGACGGGAGGCGGAGGCCCTTATCCCGCGACCAACTGGCCGTCCCGGAGCGTCACCACCCGATCCATCCGTTGGGCCAGATCGGGATTGTGGGTAGCAATCAACGCCGCGACCCCGGTTCCGCGCACCAGGGCGATCAGTTCGGCAAAGACGGATTCGGCGGTATGGGGATCGAGATTGCCGGTCGGTTCGTCGGCCAGCAGAACCCTGGGCCCGTTGGCAAGGGCACGACAGATCGCCACCCGCTGCTGCTCGCCGCCGGACAATTGGCCGGGGCGATGATCGGCGCGGTTGGCCAGCCCCATCCGGTCGAGCAGGTCCATCGCCTTCTCCCGCGCCTGCCCCTTGGCGATTCCGGCAATCATCTGCGGCAGGATCACGTTCTCGACGGCGGAAAATTCCGGCAGCAGGTGATGGAACTGATAGACAAACCCAAGATGGAGCCGACGCAGACGGGTCCGCTCGGCCTCGCTTTGGTCTCCAGCGGAAATCCCGGCCAGGAAGACCTCGCCCTGATCGGGGTGCTCCAGCAACCCGGCGATGTGCAGCAGGGTCGACTTCCCTGCCCCCGATGGCCCGACCAGGGCGACGATCTCGCCGCTCTGGATTTCGAGATCGGCCCCGCGCAGCACATCAAGGACGTCTTTGCCCTGGCTGAAGCGGCGACGGATGCCGGACAGCCGCAATCCCTCGGTCAGGGCCTTACTCATAGCGCAATGCCTCCACCGGATCGAGCCGCGCCGCCCGCCAGGACGGATAGATCGTCGCGGCGAACGACAGTCCCAACGCCATCAGCACCACCGTGACCACCTCGCCGGTTTCGACGCGGGCGGGAAGTTGGGTCAGGAAGTAGATTTCGGCGGCGAACAGCTCGCGACCGATGATCGATTGAATGAACTGACGGATCGCCTCGATATGGGTGGCGAACCAGACACCCAGAACGGTACCGAACACGGTCCCGGCTACTCCGACCGAGGCCCCGGACAAGAAGAAGATGCGCATGATCATCCCCCGCGTCGCCCCCATCGTCCGCAGGATCGCAATGTCGCGTCCCTTATCCTTCACCAGCATGATCAGGCTGGAGATGATGTTGAACGCGGCGACCAGGATAATCAGGGTCAGGATCAGGAACATCACATTGCGTTCGACCTGAACCGCATTGAAGAAATTGGCGTTGGATTGCTGCCAGTCATAGATGCGGGCGGAGCCGCCGGTCAGTTCGCTCAATTCGCGCCGGGTCGTCGGCACCCGGTCGGGCTCGTCAAGGAACACTTCAATCTGGGTCACCGCGTCAGGCAGGCGGAAAAAGGTCTGCGCCGCAGGCAACGGCATGAAGACAAAGCCGGAATCATATTCGAACATCCCGACGTTGAAGGTCCCCGCGACACGATAGCCGCGCATCCGGGGCACGGTGCCAAAGGCGGTGGCGCTGCCCTTGGGCGAGATCAGGGTCACGGTATCGCCGATCGCCACCCCCAGCTTCTCCGCCAGTCGATAGCCGAGCACGACCGAATCCTCTCCGGTGAACTCGGACGGAGCGCCGCGCCAATTGCGCGAGAAAATCTGGCGGGCCAGCAAGTCTTCGGGCCGGACGCCGCGGACAATCGCGCCGGTGCCGCCACCGCCGGGCGACGAGGCGAACACCTGTCCCTCGACGGTGGGAATCACCATGGTGACGCCGGTCAATGACCGAATTCGATCCGTCAACGAATCGAATTCGGTCAGCGGAGCCGATGCGCCATAGACCCCGATATGGCCGTTGATGCCCAGGATGCGGCCCAGCAATTCATGACGAAAGCCATTCATCACCGCCATCACCACGATCAAGGTGGCGACGCCCAGCCCGATTCCCGCCAGCGAAAAACCGGCAATGACCGAAATGAAGCCTTCCTTGCGCCGGGCTCGGAGGTAGCGAAACGCGACCATCCGCTCGAACGAACCAAAGATCATCGGGGACTCCCAAACAGTGGCCTTATTCGGCCAGACGGGCCAGAGCCGATTCGGCCGACAGTTCGACCCGCTCGCCGGTCGCGCGGTTCTTCAGTTCGACGATCCCGGCGGCAACGCCCTTGGGTCCGACCACCACCTGCCAGGGCAGGCCGATCAGGTCCATATCGGCGAACTTGACCCCGGCACGGTCGTCGCGGTCGTCGTACAGAGTGTCGATCCCCGCCTTCGCCAACTTGGCGTAAAGGTCGTCGCAGACGGCGTCACAGGCGGCATCGCCGCTCTTCAGATTGATCAGGCCGACCTGGAACGGCGCGACCGAGGCGGGCCAGATGATGCCGCGTTCGTCATGGTGGGCTTCGATGATCGCGCCGACCAGACGCGACACGCCGATCCCGTACGATCCCATTTCGACTGCGACGGGCTCGCCGTTCGGGCCCTGCACCACTGCATTCATCGCCTTGGAATATTTGGTGCCGAAATAGAAAATGTGACCGACCTCGATCCCGCGCGCTTCACGCAACCGTTCCGCAGGCGGAACGCCGGGAGCGCCGGGAACGTGCTTTTCGTCGGTGGCGGCATAGAGGCGGTCAAGCGCTTCCAGATCGATTTCGCCCTTCGCCGCCAGTTCGTCATAAGCGACGTCATAGAACACGCCGCTTTCGCCGGTCTCGGCCAGGATGTGGAATTCGTGGGTGAGATTGCCGCCGATCGCCCCGGAATCCGCCCGCATCGGGATCGCGGTCAATCCCATTCGCTTGAAGGTCTTCAGGTAGGCGGTGAACATCGTCTCGTAAGACTTTTTCGCGCCTTCGAAATCCAGATCGAAGGAATAGCTGTCCTTCATCAGGAATTCGCGGCCGCGCATCACGCCAAAGCGGGGGCGGACCTCGTCGCGGAACTTCCACTGGATGTGATAGAGAATCTTCGGCAGGTCGCGGTAGCTCTTGACGTTGTCGCGGAACAGCTGGGTGATCAACTCTTCGTTGGTCGGTCCAAACAGCATCTCGCGGTCGTGACGGTCGCGGATGCGCAGCATCTCCTTGCCATAGGCGTCATAGCGCCCGCTCTCGCGCCAGATGTCGGCCGACTGGATCGTCGGCATCAGCAATTCCTGAGCACCGGCAGCGTCCTGCTCCTCGCGCACGATCCGTTCGATCCGGCGCAGCACCTTCAGGCCTAACGGCAGCCAAGAATAGATGCCCGCGGCCGACTGGCGGACCATTCCGGCCCGCAGCATCAGCCGGTGCGAAGCGATCTGAGCCTCGGACGGAGTCTCCTTCAGGGTCGGCAGGAAAAAGCTGGAACGGCGCATGACGGTCCTCTGGAATCGGGAAAGGCAGGAAAGCGCGGACTTTAGCCCGGATTTCCCGGCCTGTCACGAACCGGGCTGGTCTTTTCCGAGAATGACGGACGCTGAACCGGCATGACGTCAACGCACACCCCGTCGCGCACAAGCCGCAGCCAGAGCGCGCTGGTCATCCAACATCATCGGCTGGTCGTTGAAGGTAAAGGTATCGCGGGCAAAGTCGTACTTGACCGTGCCGATCTTCGATTGGGTCAGCCCCAACCCCTTGGCGATCCCTTGCGGTGTCGTGATGCCCTGGCGTTCTTTGTTATAGGTCAGCGGATTGATCGTGATCGGGATTTCCAGCACGTCGGGAACGACACGACGGGCGAAATCGGCCGCGACCGGATCGAGATCGGCGGAAACAACCGGACGGCCATGCACATCGACGCCAGGACGATAGGCGACGTCGGCATCGGGGATATGGCGGACCAGTCGCGAACAATCCGGCTTGGAAATCGTAATCACCAGGGGCGTGTCCGGCATCAGTCGGGTGGGCGCACCGGCAGAAGGCTCCGCCGCCAATGCCGAAGCGGAAACCGAGGCAGCGATGGAGATGAACAAGGCCAGCAGACAGCGGAACATCGCGGAAACCCTCCTTGCATCCTCTGAGCTTGAGGCTTCGACTCTTTCACCTTCGACCGGACTGATAGAATATAAAACAAAAAAAATGAGTGACGATCGGAACAAAGTTGCGTAGCTTTGCCGCCAAGCCCGGTCAACGGGCAAACCATCCAAATCGATGGCCGGTTTTTCGCTCGGCCCTGGGTTCGGAAGGAAACGTCCCCTGATACGATAGCGGAACCAGGTTAAGAAAAAGCGGCGGAATCGGTCTCCCGGTTCCGCCGCTTCCGTTATCGGACATAGGCTTCTGCTTACCCGACCAGCAAGGCCCGCAATGACGACCAGCAATCCTGGTCGGGTGCCAACAGCAATCCCCCATGATCGAGCCGGGGGCGATAGGGATGTCCATCGATCAGACGACCATAGCCGCCTGCTTCAGCGTGGATCAGAACGCCGGCAGCGTGATCCCACGGCATCAGCCGGTGGAAATGGGCGAAATGCAAGATCCCGGTGACGAGATCGAGATAATCGTGCGCGGCGCTGCCCTTGCGGCCGACCTTGGCGACCCGTCCCGCCAAGCGGGCCGAGCGTTTAACTGAGCCGGTCAGGGTGTCGAGCGGCCCGCCCGGCAGCACCGACAGGCGCTGGCCGGATTCCCAGGCACCATTCCCCTGTTCGGCAATCGTCATCCGACCGGATACCGGATCATAAATCCAACCGATCCGGGTGACACCATCAATGACCAGGGCCAGAATCACGGCGAACCGGGACAGACCTTGCGCAAAATTCGATGTGCCATCGACGGGGTCAATCACCCACACTGCCCCAGGCTGCTCGAGAAGAGTGAGAAGGGCTGGATTAGCGGCAACCGCTTCCTCGCCGACGCAGGCGGCTTCGGGTAGGATTTCAGCCAGACGAAGCGTCAAAACCCGCTCGGCTTCGATATCAGCTTCGGTGACCAATTGCCCCGGCTGTTTCTCGCGAATTTGCCCGGCGGTCAGATTGCGGAACCGGGGCAGGATTTCGGCGGCGGCGACCTCGCGGAGGAGTCCGGCGACCCGTTCGACGTCGACCGCTCGGGTCATGAGGGCGGCCTGGACGTCGCCTGCCGCTGATGAAAGCGACGAACATCGGCGGCATCGAGCTTGACGCGCAGATAGGCGTGGCTCTGATTGTCGCGACGGGCGACGACTTCGCCATGACGGTACAGCCAGGCAATCGACGCGCCGTCCGTCAACAGCAGAGAGACGTCAAGCACCGTCCGCCCCTGGCCCAGGCGGCGGTCGAGCTCGGCCAGCAGGGCGGGAACCCCTTCTCCGGTCACCGCCGAAAAGGGCAGCCGCGTTTCATGGCGGCTGGCCTGATTGAACACTTCCTCTCGCCGCTCGGCATCCAGCAGATCGATCTTGTTCAGCCCTTCGACCAAGCCGTTATCGACCATCTCGGCCAGCCCCAACTCGCGCAGGACGGTTTCTACGTCGGCGGCCTGGGCCTCGCTGTCGGGATGGGAGATATCGCGGACATGAACCACCACGTCGGCTTCCAGCACCTCTTCCAGGGTGGCGCGGAAAGCGGCGACCAGTTCATGAGGCAGATCGGAAATAAAGCCGACCGTGTCGGACAGGATCACCTTGCGCCCCGACGGCAGGTCCAGAGTCCGCATCGTCGGGTCGAGAGTGGCAAACAACATGTCCTTCGCCATCACCTCGGCGCGGGTGATGCTATTGAACAGGGTCGATTTCCCGGCATTGGTGTAGCCGACCAGGGCAACGATCGGATAGGGCACCCGCCGCCGCGCCTTGCGGTGCAGGTCGCGGGTCCGTTTGACGTCGTCCAGTTCGCGTTCCAGCTTGACGATGCGGTCGCCGATCATGCGGCGGTCGGCCTCGATCTGGGTTTCGCCGGGGCCACCCAGAAAGCCGAAACCGCCACGCTGGCGCTCCAGGTGGGTCCAGGAGCGCACCAGACGCGAGCGCTGGTAACTGAGCGCAGCCAGTTCGACCTGAAGCGTTCCTTCGCGGGTGCGGGCACGGGCGCCAAAGATTTCGAGAATGAGGCCGGTGCGGTCGATCACCTTGCAGCCCCACGCCTTTTCCAGGTTGCGCTGCTGCACCGGGGTCAGCGGGGAATCGATCACCGCCAAGCCGATCTCGGCATCGGCGATCGCGTCGGCCAGTCGCTCGACCGCTCCCTTCCCCAGCAGGGTCGCAGGACGCGGCCGCGGCACCGGAACCGCCTCGGCCAGGACGATATCGAGATCAATCGCCTGAGCCAGCCCGATCGCCTCGGCCAGTCGGGCTTCGGGGAGACGAACCGCCGAAAGCGGGGAAGAGTCGGCAGACCCCTCCCCTCGCCCTCCGGCTTTCCGTGCGGGATGAACCACCAGGGCGCGTTGGCGCGAAGACGAAACCGAAGATTCGGAGGGACGGGAAGCCACTTACTCTTCGCCGCTTTCCTTGGACGTCGGATCGAACAGAATAACGGGGGTCGACGGCATCACCGTCGAAATCGCGTGCTTGTAGACAAGCTGCGTGTGCCCATCGCGGCGCAGAAGCACCGAAAAGTTATCGAACCAAGTCACGATTCCTTGCAGCTTAACGCCATTGACGAGGAAAACCGTGACAGGGGTCTTATTTTTTCGGATGTAATTCAGAAAAACGTCTTGGACGTTCTGGGTCTTCTCTGCGGACATGCTTTTGATCCGTTCTTATTGCCCGTTTGGATTAATCGAAGCGAAACCGATGGAATCGTTCGATTATCTCTTTCGTTATCACCATTTCGGCGCGATGGGAACCGATAGTTCACACAGCAAATCGCCCAGAGCCCGGCAATCGCCCAGCACCCGGTCGGGAGCCACCGAGAACTCACCGGGACGGGGAGCCTCGGGCCGCAACAGCACCGAACTGCACCCGGACTTGTCCGCACAGAGAATATCGACCGGCGAATCGCCGATGAACCACACATCGCGACCAAGATCGAGCCCGGTACCGTCCAGTGCCAACCGCACCGAGGCGGGATCGGGCTTATCGGCCTCGGCATCCTCGGCTCCGACCAGACGGCTGAAATAGCCGGTCCAGCCCAATGCCTCGGCTTCCTTACGCAGGAAATTGCCGCGCTTGTTGCTGACCACCGCCAGAACCAGCCTCGTCTCGGCCAGCGCGTCGAGCAGAGCGGCGGCACCCGGCAGCGGAACGAGATGATCGAGGTGAATTTCGGCAAAGGCGGCGCTGAACACCTCACGCGCCTCGGGCCAGCGTTCGCCGAACATCTGTGGAAACGAGTCGCGCATCGAGGCGGCGACCTGTCCCTTGGTTTGCTCCATGCTCCATTCGGGCAGGCCGAAATGGCGGAAGGTGGCGTTGTAGGTTTTCTGGATACACAGCCAGGAATCGACCAGGGTATCGTCCCAATCGAACACCAGCCCACGCGGCTGGGGCAAGGATAACGGCATCAAAAGAATTCCAACCGGACAGAGAACATCTTTTCCACTTTCTCGACCGCCTCGGCGGCGGCAAACAAAATCACCCGGTCGCCCGCCTGAACCACGGTGGCACCGCGCGGCGAAATCACCCGGCCGCCGCGGACAATCGCGCCAAGCAGAACCCCGGCGGGAAGGCGGACGTCACGCAACGGCTTGCCGACCAGAGAGGAGGTTTCGAGCGCATCAGCCTCGATCAACTCGCCGAAGCCTTCATGCAGCGAGTGAACGCCATGAATACGACCGCGCCGAACGTGCTGAAGAATGTTGGAAACGGTGATGGCGCGGGGCGAAATCACCACGTCGATCCCCAGCGGGGCGACCAGCGCGCCGTAATCGGTTTTGTTGATCAGAGCCATGGTGCGGCGGCAGCCATAGCGCTTGGCCAGCAGACTGGCGAGAATGTTGGTCTCGTCGTCATTGGTCACCGCGACCACCGCTTCGGCGGCAGCAACCGAAGCTTCCTTCAAAATCTCGCCATCAAGGACATCGCCATTGATCACCACCGAGCGGGTCAGGCTGCGGGCGACCAGTTCGGCGCGGTCCTTGTCGATCTCGATCACCTTGATCGTGGTGTTGGGATGAGCCGCTTCAAGCTGCTGGGCCAGGAACAGGCCGATATTGCCGCCACCCAGCACCAGGATACGCCGCGCTTCCTGATCTTCACGGCCAAAGGCGGCCATCGCCCGTTCGACATGGCCGGTATCGACGACGAAATAAACCTCGTCGCCTTCCAACATCTGGTCCTCGGAATCCGGAACAATCGCCTTACCATCACGGACGATGCCGATAATGACGATCGCCAGATCGGGAAACAGCACGGTGAGCTGACGCAACGGCGTATTGATCAGCGGGCACTGGCTGGTGCAGCGCACCCCGATCAGGCGGACCCGGTCGTTGGCCAGCGGAATGACATCGATCGCACCGGGAACCTGAAGCCTGCGGGTGATGGCGCGGGCGACCTCGATCTCGGGGCTGATGATGACGTCGATCGGCAAATGTTCGCGGGTGAACAGGTTCGACCAGATCGGCTGGAGATAGCTCTGGCTGCGAATGCGGGCGATCTTGGTCGGCACTTTGAACAGCGAATGCGCCACCTGACAGGCCACCATGTTGACCTCATCGGCGGCAGTCACCGCGATCAGCATGTTGGCGTCGGCGGCTCCGGCCTGCTCCAGCACCGCCGGATGCGAGGCAAAGCCCGAAACGACCTGAACGTCCAATGTGTCGCCGATCTTGCGCAGCAGATCGGGCCGCTGGTCGATCACGGTGACGTCGTTATTTTCGCTGGCAAGGTAATGGGCAATGTTGAAGCCGACCTGCCCAGCCCCACAGACGATGACCTTCATCGCTAACGCACCTTTTCGTCGGTATTGATGCCGAGAAGCTTCAGCTTCCGGTGCAGAGCCGACCGCTCCATGCCGACAAAGGCGGCGGTGCGGGAAATATTCCCCGCGAAACGATTGACCTGGGCCAACAGATATTCCCGCTCAAACAATTCGCGCGCCTCACGCAAGGGAAGCGTCATGATCTCGCTCGATTTTTCCCAGCGCAGAACGGTCGGCGTGATCGCGCCGATCTCGCTCGGCAGCATATCGGCCCGCACCGGCTCGCGCCAATCGCCGGGCGCCATAATCAGCAGCCAGTCGATCGCATTACGCAACTGGCGGACATTGCCCGGCCAGTCATAAGCCTGAAGCGCAGCCAGGGCGTCCTCGCCCAGAGGACGCGGCGGCACCCCGGCCAACTGCGCTGCCAGTTGCATGAACTGACGGGCCAAGAGCGGAATATCCTCTTTGCCGTCACGCAACGCAGGCATCCGGATCGGCACGACGTTCAGGCGATAGAACAGATCCTCGCGGAAATGTCCGGCAACCATTTCGGATGGCAGATCGCGGTTGGTGGTCGCGATGACCCGGACATCGACCTCGACCCGCTTGCCGCCGCCAACCCGTTCAAAGGTCTGGTCCTGAAGGACACGGACGATCTTGCCCTGGGTCTCCAGCGGCATGTCGGCCACCTCGTCCAGCAGCAGCGTGCCACCATGGGCCTGCTCGAACGTGCCGATTTTGCGCGGAGAGCTTGGACCGTCGGCACCATGCTCGGTCCCGAACAATTCGATCTCCATCCGGTCCGGATGCATCGCCGCGCAATTGACGACAACAAACGGGCCTTCGGCACGGCGGGAATGGGCGTGGATCATCCGCGCCGCCACTTCCTTCCCCGAACCGGCCGGGCCGGTAATCAACACCCGCGAGTTTGTCGGCGCGACCCGCTCGATCGTCTGGCGAATCTGGGCAATGGCGGGAGAAACGCCGACGAGATCTCCGGTCGAGCCGGAGCGGACCCGCAACTCGCGGTTCTCGCGCTTCAGCCGGGCGGATTCGATGGCGCGGTCAACCACCAGCAGCAACCGGTCGGCCTTGAACGGCTTCTCGATGAAATCATAGGCACCTTGCTTGATCGCCTGAACGGCGGTCTCGATGGTGCCGTGACCTGAGATCATCACCACAGGAACGTCGGGATGCTCGCGCTTGATCTCGTCAAGCACGCCAAGGCCGTCAAGGCGCGACCCCTGAAGCCAGATGTCTTGGATCACCAAAGAGGGCCGACGGGCACGAATACGCTCCAGCGCCTCATCGGCGTTAGCGGCCTCGCGGGTGCTGTGCCCCTCGTCCTCAAGAATACCGGCGATAAGGACACGAATATCGGCCTCATCGTCGACGATCAGGATGTCATGCGCCATGAACTACCGTCTTGTCACCGGAGGATTGGGATGGTGGCGGCTCGGTTGCCGGAAAGATCAGACCGACCCGCGCCCCCCTTCCGGCGCGTCTTCAAGATACAGATCACCCCCATGGTCTTCCATGATCTTCTTAACGATGGCAAGACCTAATCCGGTCCCCTTGGCCCGGGTGGTGACATAGGGCTCGGTCAGCCGTTCACGATTTTCCCGCGGCAATCCGCGGCCATTGTCTTCAACCTCGACCAGGGTCCGCTCCGGCTCCTGCAACAGCCGCATCACGATCCGGCCGGGAATCGACTGATCGTCACGGCCCCGCACCGCCTCGACCGCGTTCTTCAGAAGATTGGTCAAGGCCTGACCGATCAGCCGCCCATCGGCGACGATCGGCACCGCCTGATCGGGAATCTGATTGACGAAGGCGATCTCGGGAGCTCCGTTTCGTTGCAGGAACATCGCCTGACGGCAAATGTTGGCCAGATCGTCCGCCTTCATCTGCGGAGCAGGCATCCGGGCGAAGGACGAGAATTCATCAACCATCCGCCCGATATCCCCCACCTGACGGACGATGGTGTCGGTCAATTGAACGAAGGTATCAGGATCGCTCCCGATCTCCTTCAAATATTTGCGTTTCAGTCGCTCGGCCGCCAATTGGATCGGCGTCAGCGGATTCTTGATCTCGTGGGCGATCCGCCGGGCGACATCGGCCCAGGCCGCCTTGCGCTGGGCCGAGACCAGTTCGGTGATGTCATCGAAGGTGACGACGAAGCCGACGGTTTCGCCGTCGAGATTTTCGGCGGCAACACTGACCAGCAAGATACGCGAGCGCTCGCCTGGGGGCGACAGCCTCACCTCGCGCTGAAGCAGCCGGTCGGGACGGCGGGCGACCTCATCGACCGCCTCGGCCAGTTCGGGGAGAACCTGATGAAGATCTTCGCCGATATGGTCTTCCAACGCCAGTCCGACCAATTCGCTGGCCGAGCGGTTGGGCAGATGAATCCGTCCCAGGCGGTCGAGACCGATCACCCCGGCCGACACCCCCTCCAGCACCGTTTCGGTAAAGCGACGGCGTTCGTCCAACTCGCGATTGGCATCCATCAAATCCTGACGCTGGCTGGAAAGCTGATCAGTCATCCGATTGAAAGCACGCGATAACAGCCCGACCTCGTCGGCGGTGTTCTCCTCGCTGACGCGGGCGTCGAGATCGCCGGAGCGGACCCGTTCGGCCGCATCGATCAATCGGACGATCGGCGTTGCCAGCCGCGTCGCCATCATCAGCCCGACCCGCACCGAGGTCAGAACCAGCAGCAAGGCGACCATTCCGAACACCAGCGAGAACGCAGTTTCCAGTCCGGATCGGCGACCTTCCAGACGCTCATACTGCTCCACCGCCTCCGAGGTCTTCTCCATATGGCCGATGACCTTGGGATCGACAAAGCGGCCGACGAACAGGAAGGTGTCGCCGAACAGGCCGGGGACCTGAACCAGCGCCCGCACCCGGTCCTCGCCGCCGCCGGTCAGCACCGCGACGTCGCCAGCCCGCGCTTTCTCGAACGCCCAGGGCGGGATTTGATCGATATTGGCCTCGACAGCGAAGATCAGCCCGGCCCGGGCCAGGATCGTTCCGCGTCCGTCAAACACGATCGCTTCGGTCAGACCGCGCACCGCCGCCTGGGTCGCGACGAATTGGGAAAAATGCTGAGGCGAGCGCATCAGCATCGGCCCCTCGCGGTTGATGTCGTTGGCCATCGCCAAGGCATCGCCGCCGATGATCTGCTTGTGCTCTTCCAGATACGCGTGAGCGACCTCAAGCGATGCCTGAAGCGCGGTGCGGACCCGCTCCGAGAACCAGCTTTCCAGCCCATAGCGGAAGAAGACCGCCGATCCGACCGACATCAGCGCTGACGGCGTTACCGCCACCAGCGCGAACAGCACGATAAAGCGCAAATGGAGCCGCGATCCCGACGATCCGCTGCGTCGGGCCCGCATGACTTCGAGCACCCGGAACCCGACCACCGCGCCCAGCGCCAGCAGCAGAACGCAATCGAGCCCGAGCAGGATCTGCACGGTGTGGGGATCGGGCTGGGCGATCCCGGCATCGGCCAGAACCCAGATCGTGGCGATCACCGATGGCACCGTGGCCAGGGTCAACCCATAGGCCAGCAGATGCGGCAGATCGGTTTGTCTGAGCCACGAACCGAAACGACGGGCGGACTCGGGTTGTTCCGGCGCCATCGCCTCGCCTTTCGTCATTTCAGGGTGCGGCTGACCTGCAATTCCAGGTCACGGATTTTCTTGCGCAACGTGTTTCGGTTGAGCCCCAGCAACTGCGCCGCCTTGATCTGGTTGCCGCGAGTCGCCTCCAGAGCCAATGAAATCAGCGGCTTCTCGACCTCGCGGACCACCCGGTCATAGACTCCGGCCGGGGGCAGCCCGTCGCCGTGATTGGCGAAATAATCGCGCAGGTGACGTTCGACCGTCGCCGACAACCCCTCACCCTCAATCCCGGCCCCGATCATGTCGGACGGCGGCGCACCTCCGGCCAGTTCGGCCTCGATCACGTCGATCCCGATCACTTCCTGGGAGTAGAGCGCGGCCAGACGGCGAACCAGATTTTCCAGCTCGCGGACATTACCGGGCCAGCGATGTCGCTTCAGCCGTTCCATCGCCTGGGAATCGATCGTCTTGGCAGGCAGCCCCTCGGACCCGGCCTGAGCCAGGAAGTGGCGGATCAGCTCGGGAATATCCTCGCCCCGTTCGCGCAACGGCGGCAGGCGGATCGGCACCACGTTGAGGCGATAGAACAGATCTTCGCGGAACATGCCCTGACGGATCAGCTGAGTCAGATCGCGGTGGGTGGCGGCGACGATGCGGACGTTGGCGCGGATCGGCACCCGTCCGCCGACGGTGGTGTACTCGCCTTCCTGCAACACTCGCAGCAACCGGGTCTGCGCCTCGGGCGGCATATCGCCGATTTCATCGAGAAACAGCGTCCCGCCCTCGGCTTGTTCGAACCGTCCGGCGGCTCGTTGGGTCGCGCCGGTAAACGCGCCTTTCTCGTGGCCGAACAATTCGCTTTCGATCAGTTCGCGCGGAATCGCCGCCATGTTGATCGCAACGAAGGGGCCGTTGCGGCGCTTGCCGTAATCATGCAAAGCGCGGGCGACAAGTTCCTTGCCGGTTCCGGACTCGCCGGTAATCATCACCGTTAGGTCGGTTCCCATCAGCCGGGCCAGGGTCCGATAGATTTCCTGCATCGCCGAAGAGCGGCCGATCAGCGGCAATTTCTCTTCGTCTTCGTCCAAGGCGGCGTCGGACGAGGCGGCACGCGGTGCCGACAACGCCCGACTGACTACCGCGACCAATTCCTTGAGGTCGAACGGCTTGGGCATGTATTCGAACGCGCCGCGTTGGGTCGCCTTGACCGCCGTCAACAAGGTGTTCTGGGCGCTCATCACGATGATCCGCAGATCGGGGCGGATTTTCTTGATCCGGGGCAGCAGATCGAGCCCATTCTCGTCGGGCATCACCACGTCAGTGATAACGAGATCGCCCTCGCCTTCCGACACCCAGCGCCACAAGGTCGAAGCGTTTCCGGTCGTCCGCACGTCGTAGCCGACCCGGCCCAGAGCCTGGGACAGCACGGTGCGGATACCACGATCGTCGTCAGCCACCAAAATGGTGGCAGGGGTAGCCATGGTCATTCGCTTTCCTTGCTTTCGCCGTCCTGGACCATCGGCAGCAACACCCGGAAGACCGTCCGCCGGGGTTGACTGTCGAACTCGATCACGCCGCCATGATCGCCGACGATTTTCGCCACCAGCGCCAATCCCAACCCGGTTCCGGTGGTTTTGGTAGTAACGAAGGCATCGAACAGATTGGGGCGCAGATCGTCGGGGATTCCGGGACCGTTATCTTGAATACTGACCACCAGCGGCAGATGGCGCTTGGCTTCGTTGCCGCCCGGCAGGGCCAGACGGACGCCGTGCTGATAGCCGGTGGACAAAATGATTTCCCCGCCTTCGTCCGGCACAGCCTCGGAGGCGTTCTTGACCAGGTTCAGGAAGACCTGAATCAATTGGTCGCGA
>NZ_AQPH01000011.1 GCF_000442515.1 Magnetospirillum fulvum MGU-K5
GGTCCGCAACGTCTCGGTCGCCGTCTGCGGCCCGACCGAAACCGCGACGATCTCGGTGGCGACGCCCGCTTCTTTCAGCCGAACCGCCTCCTCGACCGCGATCTCGTCAAACGGATTCATGCTGAATTTGATGTTGGCGGTCTCGACCCCGCTCTTGTCCGATTTGACCCGGACCTTGACGTTGTAATCAACCACCCGTTTGACCGCGACCAGGATCTTCATCTTCGACACAACCTCGCAGACCGGCCGGGCGGCCCTTAATATGGTGGCGCCAGGCGGAAATTGGTATTGCGATGCACAATAAAGGCGGGCGGTGGCGATGTCAACGTCACCCCAGGCGACAGAGGAAAGCGGGTCAAGTGCCCATATAGCGCTTTTCGACGTCTCGGATCAGTTCGATCCCCTGGATCATTTCAGTCATGATGAAGTCGGCCCGCTTGATCGGTCCGCCGGAATTGGGGCGGGGGAACATTCGGGCAAAGGAACTCATGATAACCGTCAGGCCGCACAGCGCAGCGCCGATGGTAATATGATAGCGTTCGACCATGGTGCGGATCGCGCGAAATTCTTCCTGACTGATATTTTCCCACATTTCGCGGGTGCGTTTCTCGAAGACTTCAAGCCGCCCGGTGATGGTCGCGCTCATCGAGTTGATGACTTCTTCGACCATGTCGCAGGTCTTCATCAAATTGACGTTTTGTTTCAACTGAAAGTGGCTGCGGATCGGGGCCAGTGCGCGAACACAGGCAGTGAAATAGGGTTCCAGCCGGTCGAGGCAGTGGCGGAAGTAGCTGAGCGACATGAAGGTGTCGCCGTAATCTTCCAGGAAGCGAGGGACGTCGAACACTTCGATATTGAGGCTTTGCGCCATCGATTCGAGGCGGACGCGGGCCTTCTTGACGTCGGGATCGCGAAACAGCCGCAACAGATCGTCATAGCTTTCGAAATTCACGTCCTCGCCCGAATAGATCATCTTCATCAGCGGGCGGGTGAACATCACCATATAGCGGGTCAGCTCGGCCGCCTTTTCCGGCGACAGCTTCAACGCGGCGTAATCGTTGACCATGATCCCGTGCTCGCGCAGCGAAATCCGCAGCGAGTAGACATCGTAGCTGGGCAGCAAAGCGAGGCGGCGCAGGATCATCAGGTCGGGATGGACCTGATCGGCCGGCCAGTTGAACATCGCGGGCAGGGCCTCGACCTCGATCTGGCCCGACCCGGTCTGAATGTCGGAGAAGATTTCGACAACGCTGCGCAGTCGGACGTTTTTGATCAGGCGGGCTGCCTGCAACGCCGGGGTCTGGAGCGGGATGATCGACAGCGGCAGGACGAACAGGGAATCCATGTCGCTGTCATTGATCGGCTTCAGCCCGTCGTCGTCGGTCATGTCAGACGGCGTCCGCTTTTGGGTTGGCCGCGCTGGCTTCGGCCGCACTGGCCGCGGTGGCGATGATGTCGCCGAATTCGCGCAAGAACACCGATCCCTTGACGGTGCGCTGGATCAGCACCGAGCGGCGATCGTGATCATCGACCTTGCGCTTGATCAGGCCGTATTCGGTCAGCCGGTCAAGCGCCCGGGTGATCGCCGGTTTCGAGACGTTGAGATGCGCCGCCAGCCCCCGCACCGTGTGCGGCGGTGGGATCAGATAAACGGTCAGCAGCAGAGCCATCTGCCGCGCCGACAGATCCGGGGCGTCGCGGCGAACGCTCTCGACGATGGCACCACGCCACAGATCAAGAGCCTGTACGGCCTTGAGTTCTACACTCATCATGGGCCCAGTAATCGTTGCGACGACGAAATATTCTAGCCGAGCCGTTTCAACACGGCAATGACCGATTTCATTTTGCCCCCTTTGCGGCGGAACTAAAACAAATAGTCGCTAGGTCGCGACCAGAGGCCCGTCAGTCCTGGGAAACCGGGCGGCGATCACGGCGAACAACGCGCGCAGAGCCAGGGCTTCGCCGCCTTCGGGCCGACCGGGCCGGGCCGCGCCGTTCCAGGCCATCACGTCGAGATGGGCCCAGGCAATGTCCGGTCCGACGAATTCCTGGAGGAACAGGGCCGCGGTGATCGCCCCGGCATAGGGGCCGTCCGAAACGCTGGCGATGTCGGCAACCTTGCTGTCGAGCAGGCGGCGATAGGGGGTGTGGAGCGGCAGCCGCCACAGCGGATCGGCCTCGGCCCGTCCGGCGGCCAGAATCTCGTCGGCCAGCCTGTCATCGTTGCAGAACAAGGCGGGCAGGTCGGGACCCAGCGCGGTGCGCGCCGCCCCGGTCAGGGTGGCGATGTCGATCAACAATTCGGGAGCCTGCTGCGCCGCCTCGCTCAGGGCGTCGGCCAGGATCAGCCGCCCCTCGGCGTCGGTGTTGCCGATCTCGACGGTCAGCCCTTTGCGGGTGGTCAGCACGTCGAGCGGGCGCATCGCCTCGGCCGAGACCGCGTTCTCGACCGCCGGGATCAGCACCCGCAGCCGCACCGGCAGCCTCGCCGCCATGATCATCAGGGCAAGGCCGAGGACGTGGGCGGCACCGCCCATATCCTTTTTCATCAGCTTCATCGAGGAAGACGGCTTCAAATCCAGGCCGCCGCTGTCGAAGCAGACGCCTTTGCCGACCAGGGTCACCCGGGGGGCGGTGTGATCGCCCCAGGTCAGGTCGATCAGGCGCGGCCGCCGCGCCGTCGAGGCGGCGCGGCCGACGGTGTAAATCGCCGGGTAATTTTCTGCCAGCAGACCATCGCCGACGATGGTGCGGCAATTGGCGCCGAACCGTGCCGCCAGGGCTTCGGCCGCCCCGGCCAGTTCGGCCGGGCCAAGATCGGCGGCGGGCAGGTTGACCAGATCGCGGACCAGCCGGGTCGCCTCGGCGCAGGACGAGACCCAGTGACGATCGGCCAAAGCGGGCCAGACCAGATCGGGACCGTCGCGGCGCGGGGCGTTTTTGTAGCGGTCGAAGCTATAGCCCGCCAGGGTCCAGCCCAACGCCGCCCATGATGCGGCGCGCGTGCTGTCGGGTTCGGGATCGAGCCGATAGCAACCAAGCGGCAGCCGGGCGGGCAGGGCGGCCAGGCTCCACGGGTCTTCGGGGTCGGCCAGCCCGGCCAGAGCGGCGGCCAGCCGTCCGTCCGGTCCGGGGATCAGGCACAGCGATCCCGCCTCGGCGGTAAAGCCGACCGACTCGACCCAGGCCCGGGCCGAGTCGTGGGAGTCCAGCCATGGCCCCAACTCCGCCTTGGTCAGAGGGACCAGCGCCACCGTTTTCGTATCCGCGCCAAGCTCGATCAGGTGTTCCGTCACCGTGCGTCTCCCGCAACCATCTGCTTTGTAAAGATGGCCGAGTCGTCGCCCGCTGAAAAGAGGGCTGGATGCGGCCAAAGGGCGATGCGACAGTCTTTTCCGACGTTTGATCTGGAGAACGAAGCCATGTCTCTCATCCTGGTGGTCGGAACCAAGCGGTTTTCGTCGTGGTCGCTGCGTCCCTGGCTGGCCCTGAAGGCAACCGGGGCACCGTTCGAAGAGGTCGAGATCGCCCTGCGCCAGCCCGGGACCAAGGCCGAGATTCTGAAATGGTCGGCGGCGGGCAAGGTGCCGGTGCTGGTCGATGACGGGGTGCAGATCTGGGACTCGCTGGCGATCTGCGAGTATCTGGCCGAACGTTTCCCCGAGGCCGGATTGTGGCCCGATGACCCGGTTGCCCGCGCCGTCGCCCGCTCTGTGTCGGCCGAGATGCATGCGGGGTTCCCCGTCCTGCGCCAGCAATGCTCGATGGATTTGCTGCTCGATTCGCCGCTGGCCGATCCTTCTCCCGAACTGCTGACCGAAATCGCCCGGATCGATGCGCTGTGGAGCGATTGCCGCGCCCGCTTCGGCGGCGGCGGTCGGTTCCTGTTCGGCCGCTTCACCATCGCCGATGCGATGTATGCCCCGGTGGTGACCCGCTTTGCCACCTATCATCTGCCGCTGGGGCCGGTCGCCGCCGCCTATCGCGATGCCGTTCTGGCCTGGCCCGCTCTGGCCGAATGGAAGGCCGATATCCGGTCTTAGGTCGTCACGGACGGCAGGGCGATTGACAGTCTTGTCGTCAGGCGAAAAGATGAGGCCGCAACGGCCCGTGGGGGACGTGGTGAAATGGTAAACACTGACGACTTAAAATCGTCCGGCTTCGGCCTTGCGGGTTCAAGTCCCGCCGTCCCCACCATCTTTTATCTCCGTTCTGGCTCGAACGGAGCAGCGTGAAGGCAACCGACTGGACCTGTTTCATCATTCAACGGAGGGAAAATGGGCTTTCATCGTCATTTTGGACTGCCGAAGGGGGACCGGAATCAGACAGACAAAAGGACGCTCTCTCCCGTTTTGGTCTTTGGGGTGACCTTTGTCGCCGTGATTGCCGCTTTTTATGTGATCGTCACCAAGTTCTAAGCCCTTCCGGGGGCGGAAGGGCGTATCCTCATCGACAGACATGTGAACCGTTGGTTTGTCGGGAGGGCCGCCTCCACACACCGGGAACCGCCGGTTCCCGGACCGGTCCCGATCTTAAACGGGGCCGGACGGGGCATGGGCTTACGTGCCGGGTGGATTTTCACCGCGCCAACGTCGGAGCCTTAATGTCGGGCCTGCGGGGATTTTCCCTCGCCGGATACCGGAGCGCCGCCAATGCCAAGGTTTCGTGGGGCCATTCAGAACGCCAAGGACATGGTGGCCGAATCGACCAAGATGGTGGCGGATTCAACCAAGATGGCAGCGGATTCGGCGCGTCAGGCTGGAACCAACTTCGATGCCGACATCGCCGCGTGCCGCAAGGCGGTCGCCGACAGCCGCATTCTGTTGCAGCGCAGTCGTCTGAAGTAGTCCCAACCGGCCAAAGACTTGGCCGGTTGACGTGTTCCGCGCTCTATTCCTCGCCGTTTTCGGCCAGCACGGTTCCCGCCAGATAGAGCGAGCCGCAGATCAGGATGCGGGCGGGGCCGGGCAGACGGGCGGCCAGATCATCCAGTGCCGCCGCGACCGAGATCGCGGTTTCGGCCTGATCGAATCCGGCACGGCGGGCGGCGGCCAGAGTGTCTTCGGCCGACAGCGATAGCGGCTCGCCCGGAATGGTGACGGTGCGCAACTGGGCGATGCGGGGGGCAAGCGGCTGGAGGATGCCATCGGCATCCTTGGTTGACAGCAGCCCCATCACCGCCCCCAGCGGGCGGTCGTTCCAGGTTCCGATGTGGGCGGCCAGCGCCAGCGCGGCGTGCGGATTGTGCCCGCCATCGAGCCAGATGTCCCAATCCGCAGGCAGACGGTCGACCAGGGCCCCGGCGCCTAGGCGTTGCAGCCGGGCCGGCCATGTTACCCGGCCCAGCCCGGCGGCGAGGCGGTCGCGGTCAAAGCCGGGCAGGAGTGTCGGCTGGGCGGTCCGGGCCAGATGCTCGGCGGCAGCCAGCGCCACGGCGGCGTTCTGGCGTTGGAACGCGCCCGGCAAGGTGGGGGCGGGCAGCGTCATCGACCCGAACCGGCTAGTATACAGCAGCGATCCGTCCGGGGCGGTTTCGGCGGAAAAGTCGCGCCCCTCGACGATCAGCGGAACCCCCAGCGCGGCGGCACGCGCCTCGATCACGGTCTGGGCCTCGTCGGGCTGCGCGGCCAGGATGCAGGGAACGCCGGGCTTTAAGATGCCCGCTTTTTCCCCGGCGATCGCGGCCAGGGTGTCGCCCAGATAGCTTTGGTGGTCGAGCGCGATCGGGGTGATGATTGTCAGCGCCGGATGATCGACGACGTTGGTGGCGTCCAGCCGCCCGCCCATCCCGGTTTCCAGCAGGCACAGATCGGCCGGAGTACGGGCAAAGGCCAGCAGGGCGGCGATGGTGGTCGCTTCGAAAAAGGTGATGCTGCCTTCGGCATTGGCGGCTTCGACCTCTTCGAGCAAAGCCTCCAGAATCCTGTCGTCGGGCAGGGCTCCGGCGATTCGGATGCGCTCGGCAAAGCGGACCAGATGCGGCGAGGTATAGACATGCACCCGCCGCCCGGCCGCTTCGGCCAGGGCGCGCAGGGTGGCGATGGTCGATCCCTTGCCGTTGGTTCCGGCAACGTGAACGACCGGGGGCAGGTGGCGGTGGGGATCGCCCACCACCGCCAGCAGCCGCCGCACCCGGTCGAGCGAAAGATCGATCACCGAGGGGTGCAGGCGGCCGAGGCGGTCGAGGACCGCCGAAATCACGCTCCGGCGACCTCGGGGTCGGGAGCGTCGATCGGCAGCGGGACCACCGGCGCGGCCGGGCTGCGGTTGCGCAACAGCGAGACCACCCGGATCATGGTGTCGCGCAGATCGCGCCTGGGCACCACCATGTCGACCATGCCGTGTTCCAGCAGGTATTCCGCCTTCTGGAAGCCTTCGGGCAGCTTCTCGCGGATGGTGGTTTCGATCACGCGGGCACCGGCAAAGCCGATCACCGCACCCGGTTCGGCAATGGCGATATCGCCCAGCATCGCAAAGCTGGCCGAGACGCCGCCGGTGGTGGGATCGGTCAGCAGCACGATGTAGGGCAGCCGCTTTTCCTTGACCTTATCGACCGCGACGGTCGAACGGGCCATCTGCATCAGCGACAGAATGCCTTCCTGCATTCGCGCCCCGCCCGAGGCGGGGATCACGATCAGCGCGGCGTCCTGGACCACCGCCAGTTCAGCGGCGGCCACCAGACCCTCGCCGACGGCAACGCCCATCGATCCGCCCTGGAAGTCGAAATTGAACCCGGCAACCACCACCGCCTGACCGCCCATCCGGCCATGCGCAACGATGATCGCATCGGTCTCCCCGGTCTTGGTCCGGGCGTCCTTGAGACGGTCGATATACTTCTTCTGATCCTTGAACTTCAAAGGATCGTCGGCGACCTTGGGCAGCTCGATGCGCTGGTACAAGCCGTCGTCGAACAGCATCTGAAGCCGCGCCTTGACCTTGAGGCGCAGATGGTGGCCGCAATGCGGGCACACATTCAGCGCCGCCTCGAGATCGCGGTGGAACACCATGTGGCCGCAGATGGTGCAGCGGTGCCACAAATTTTCCGGCACTTCGCGCGGCGCGACCAGCCGCTGGAATTTGGGGCGGACGAAGTTGGTCAGCCAGTTCATCGACAGGGCCCTTCTCTAGTGCGTTACCGCCGTGCGGCGCGGACGCCGGCGGCAAGTTCCTCGACCAGCGCCAGCGGCGCGGTGACCGTTGCGGGAGTTCCGATCGTGTCGGCGATCGCCTGGACGATGGCCGATCCGACCACCGCGCCTTCGGCCAGCCGGGCGACCCCGGCGGCCTGGGCGGGCGTGCGGATGCCAAAGCCGACGCAGACCGGAAGGTTGGTGTGGCGGCGGATGCGGCTCACCGCCTCTTCGATGGCGCTTTCCGAGGCCGAAGCCGTGCCGGTGACGCCCGCGATCGAGACGTAATAAACGAAGCCAGACGCATTGGCGAGCACGGCGGGCAGCCGGACATCGTCGGTGGTCGGCGTGGTCAGAACGATGAAGTCGAGCCCGACCGCGCGCAGATGCGGCACCAGTTCGTCGGCTTCCTCGGGCGGCAGATCGACGATGATCAGCCCATCGACCCCGGCCCGCGCCGCATCGGCGGCAAAGCGCTCGGCGCCCCAGGTGTGGATCGGGTTGTAATACCCCATCAGCACGATCGGGGTGCTGTTGTCGGTTTTGCGGAAAGCGGCGACCATCTCAAGGGTGGCGGCCAACGACGCCCCGGCGGCCAGCGCCCGTTGCGCCGCCAGCTGGATCGACGGGCCGTCAGCCATCGGATCGGTGAAGGGCATCCCCAGTTCGATCAGATCGGCCCCGGCGGCGGGCAGCCGGTCCAGGATGCTCTGGCTGGTAGCAATGTCGGGATCGCCCGCGGTGATGAAGGTGACCAGGGCGGCGCGGCCCTCTGCCTTCAGATCCTGGAAACGTTTCTCGATACGGCTCATCACACCAATCCCCCCAGATGGATGTCACCCAGCGCGCGGGCGATGGTGGCGACGTCCTTGTCGCCGCGCCCGGACAGGCAGACGACCATCAGATGATCGGCGGGCAGTTTGGCGGCGATCTTGCTGGCATAGGCGATGGCGTGGCTGGATTCCAGCGCCGGGATGATCCCTTCCAGCCGGGTGCAGCGCTGGAACGCCTCGACCGCCTCGGTATCGGTGACCGAGACATACTCGACCCGGCCGGTTTCATGCAGCCACGCATGTTCCGGGCCGATGCCGGGATAATCGAGACCGGCCGAAATCGAATGGGCCTCGGCGATCTGGCCGTCATTGTCCTGAAGCAGATAGGTGCGGTTGCCGTGCAACACGCCGGGGCGGCCGCCGCTCAGGCTGGCGGCGTGGGCCTTGTCGAGACCGTGACCGGCGGCTTCGACGCCGATGATCCGCACGGTCGCTTCGTCGAGGAAGGGGTGGAACAGCCCCATCGCGTTCGAGCCGCCGCCGATGCAGGCGACCAGCGAATCCGGCAGCCGTCCTTCCTGAGCCAGGATCTGGGCGCGGACTTCATCGCCGATCACCGACTGGAAGTCACGGACCATCGCCGGATAGGGATGCGGACCGGCCACCGTGCCGATCAGATAATAAGTGTCGTGGACGTTGGTGACCCAATCGCGCAGGGCGTCGTTCATCGCGTCCTTCAGCGTCGCCGCGCCGGACTGCACCGGGCGGACTTCGGCCCCCAGCAGCTTCATGCGGTAGACGTTGGGCTGCTGCCGCTCGATGTCGGTCGCGCCCATATAGATGACGCAGTCCATCCCGAACAGGGCGCAAACGGTGGCGGTGGCGACACCATGCTGACCGGCGCCGGTCTCGGCGATGATCCGCTTCTTGCCCATCCGCCGCGCCAGCAGGATCTGGCCGATACAGTTATTGATCTTGTGCGCGCCGGTATGGTTCAGATCCTCGCGCTTCAGGAAGATCTTGGCGCCGCCGAATGCTTCGGTCAGCCGTTTGGCATGATAAAGCGGGTTGGGGCGTCCGACATACTGGGACAGCAACTGGCGGAACTCCGCCTCGAAGGCCGGGTCGGCCTTGGCGGCGGCATAGGAGCGTTCGACGTCGAGGATCAGCGGCATCAGCGTTTCGGCGACATAACGTCCGCCGAAAATGCCGAAATGACCACGCTCGTCCGGTCCGGCGCGGTAGGTGTTCAAGCTCTGCATCAGTTTCCCATGGGCCTGGGCGGTGAAAGGGTGCAATAAAGCACGAAGTCCCCCCACCTGGGGAGTGGTTTTGTGGGCTTTTCTGCGCCCGATGTACAGAAGCCTCTTCGCCGGTTCGTCCCGGTCGCGGCATGATGGAGCGATGATACCGCCAGACCCGCCGGGAACCATCGCGGACGGCCCGTCCCGCCATCTCGACCTGATCGCCGAGATGATGGCCGCTTTCGCCCGCTCGCAGGATGTCGAGACGACCTTGCGGCTTGCCCTGATCCGCGCCGTCGAGCGGCTGGAAGCCGAGGCCGGATCGCTGTTTTTGCTTGAGCCCGATGGCGCGCTTCGCTGTCGTGCTGCGGTCGGGCCGGTCGATGTCACCGGGCTGCGCCTCGCCCCCGGCACCGGCATCGTCTGGCGCACAATCGAAACCAACAGCCCGCAACGGGTGGCCGATACCGGCCGCGATCCCGATTTCGCGCCCAGGGTCGATGACGCCACCGGCTTCGTGACCCGGTCGATTCTGTGCGCGCCGCTGGCGGCGGGGCCGGAACGGTTGGGGGCGATCGAACTGTTCAACAAGCAGGGCGGCGCTCCCTTTTCCGATGCCGATCTGGGGCTGTTGCAGGCGCTGGCCGCCTCGGCGGCGCTGGCGATGATCAATGCCCGTCTGCTGGCCGGGCTGGCCGAGCAGGAAGCGATGCAGCGCGATCTTGACCTTGCCGCCGAGATTCAGCGGGCGATGCTGCCGCCACCCCAGGGCGTGGACTCGCCGGTGCACGGACTCAATCGGGCTGCTCGCCGGGTGTCGGGCGATTTTTACGAGATCGTGCCCCTGTCCGACGGGCGGATCGCCTTTGCCATCGGCGATGTCGCGGGCAAGGGGATGAAGGCGGCGTTGCTGATGGCCCGCACCGCGAGCCTGTTCCGCTGTCTGGTCAAGCGCGAGGATGGTCCCGGCCGGGTGTTGGCGGCGATCGAGGCGGAATTGCACGAGACCCGGCTGGCCGGGACCTTTGTCACGATGATCGCCGGTTTGCTCGACCCCGCCCGGGGCCGGGTGGTGCTGGCCAATGCCGGGCACGAGCCGCCGGTGCTGGTTCATCAGGGCCGCTTCGTCGAGATCACCGAGGGGGTGCCGCCGCTGGGGATCGATCCCCGCTTGTTCGACGACGGCGTGCCCGAGACCGTGGTCGATCTCGATGGCGGTGCCCTGTACCTGTTCACCGACGGGCTGACCGAGGCGCGCGGTCTGGTCGGCGGGGTGATGCTGGGGGCCGATGGTGTGCTGGGGCTGTTGGCCGCCTTTGCCGCGATGGACGCGGCGGAGCGGTTGGAGACGGTGCTGCACGCGCTGGGTGGCGCGGTCAGCCTGGAGGACGACGTTACCCTGATGGTGGTCGAGGATCGCCTCCGTCCCCCCGTTCCGGCGGTGCAGCGTCTGTTTCCCGCCCGGCCCGAGGCGTTGGCGACGATCCGCGCCGCCGTCGCCGAGACCCTGGCCGGTCTGGGGGCAAGCGCCGAGGTGGCGGCGGATTGCGTGCTGGCGGTCGACGAGGCTTGCCAGAACATCATCCGTCATGCCTACAAGGGAGGCGAGGGTGATATCGTTTTGCACGTCGCCCGCGAAGAAAGCGACATTGTGATTCGATTGATGGATTTCGCGCCGCCGGTCGATCCGGCTAAACTGGTGTCTCGCCCATTGGACGAAGTGCGTCCGGGCGGATTGGGGACCCATCTGATGCGGTCGGTGATGGATACGGTCGGGTTCCGTCCGCCGCCGCCGGGGATCGGCAATCTGTTGGAAATGGTCAAGCGGAACGGTGTGCCATGAACATCACCTCCACCTTGTGCAACGAACTGGCCGTGGTGGCCCTGGAGGGCGACGTCGATCTTCGATGCAGCCCGGCTTTGCGCAAGGAATTGCTGGAACGGACCTTCGAACGGCGCGACATCGTGGTCGATTTGTCCGGAGTCGGTTATATCGATAGTTCGGGGATCGCCGGGCTGGTCGAGGCCTATCAGGGCGCGCGCGACAACGGCACCCGTTTTCTTCTGGCGGCCCCCAGCGAGCCGGTCCTGCGCGTGCTGCGTCTGGCCCGTCTGGACCGCGTATTCACGATCGTCGACAGCGTCGAGCCGCTTGCCGCCGCTTCTCCCGGAGAACCCTTGTCTTGAGAAAACCCGCCCGCCGTCCCCGTGCCCCCGCCAAACGGCAAGTGTCGCCCCGTCTGGTCGAACTGGAGATCGAACAGGTCGGTGCCCAGGGCGACGGTGTCGCCCGGTTCGAAGGTAATGTCGTGTTCGTGCCCTTTACCGTCGCGGGCGATCGCGTCCTGGCCCGGATCGAAGGGCGGCGCGGCGACGGACTGACTGCCGCCCTGGTCGAGGTGCAAAGCGCCGGGCCGGGCCGGGCCGATCCCGCCTGTCCGCATTTCGGACGCTGTGGCGGCTGCGCCCTTCAGCATCTCGACCCGGAGGCACATGCGGCGTGGAAGTCCGGGCTGCTGTCGCTGCATCTGGCCCGTGCCGGAATTGGCGACGAAACCCTGGCCCCGCTGGTGTCGGTGCCGCCCGGCACCCGGCGCCGTGCCGTGTTCGCCTGGAGCGTGCGCCGCGGCGAGGCGACTGTCGGCTTCAACGCCCGCGCCAGCCATGCGGTCATCGATCTGGAAACCTGTCCGTTGCTCGATCCGGCGCTGGTGGCGCTGCTCGAACCGTTGCGGCAGATGCTGGGCGGGATGGTCAAGACCGGCAGCGGCGACGCCACCGTGACCTTGACCGAGGGCGGCCCCGATCTGCTGATCGAGGGCGAGGCCCAACTGGACCTGTTCGGGCGCGAAACGCTGGCCCGTTTTGCCGAAACCGCCGATCTGGCCCGGCTGCACTGGCGTCGGCCCGGCACCGGCTTTGCCGAGCCGATTGCCCGCCGCCGTCCCGCCTTGGTCCGCTTTGGGGGCGTGGCGGTCGAACCGCCGCCGGGCGCGTTCCTGCAACCCAGCCCCGAGGGCGAGCGCGCCATCGCCGACCGGGTGGTTGCGGCCTTGACCGAGGTCGGTGGGCCGGTCGCCGATCTGTATGCCGGGTGCGGTAGTTTCACCCTGCCGCTGGTGCGGCTGGGGGCGGTTCATGCCGTCGAGGGCGAAGCCGCCCCGCTGGAGGCGCTGGGGGCGGCGGCGCGGGCCGCCGGTCTGGCGGTAACCACCGAAATCCGCGATCTCGCCCGCCGTCCGCTCAGTCCGAGCGAACTGGCACCGTACCGCGCCGTGGTGCTCGATCCGCCCCGCGCCGGGGCGGCGGCTCAGGTCGCCGAACTGGCCCGCTGTGTCGATCCCCGCAAGGGACCGGGGCTGGCGGCGATGGTTTCGTGCAATCCGGCGACGCTGGCGCGCGATCTGCGCGTGCTGATTGATGGCGGATGGACGTTAATCCAGATTATGCCTATTGACCAGTTCCCTTGGTCTGCCCATCTTGAGGCTGTAGCGATACTTCGTCGCTGATCGGTGAGGGGCGGGTGGACGGAAACGATCTCGATCTGGCCGAAGCATTGTGTGCCCGGCTCTGTCACGATCTGGCCGGTCCTTTGGGGGCGGTGGCGTCGGGCGCGGAATTGCTCGGCGAGGATCCCGACCCGGAAACGGCTCGTCTGGTGGCGTCGACCGCCGCCGATGCGGTTTCCCGTCTTCGCCTGTTACGGGCGGCGCTGGGGACGGCAGGGGGCGTTCGGCCCGAAGGAGAGTTGCGCGGACTGGCCCGCTGCTATCTCGATGCAGGGGCGTCGTCTGCCGCCCGCTTCGATCTGGTCTGGCAATCGGACCGGCCGGAGCTGACGGGCGAAATGGGGCGGTTGTTGCTGTCGCTGGTCGTGGTGGCCAAAGAGTCCCTGCCGCGCGGCGGACGGGTCTCGGTCGAGGTTTCGGCGGCTCCTGTCGCCGGTCGGTGCGGTGTGGCGGTTGGGTTTCACGGCCCGTCGGCCCGGCTCGAACCGGACAGTCGGGCAGCCCTGGGCGGGACGGTTCAGGTTTTTGGACCGCGTGCCGCAGTGGCGTGTTGGGTATCGAGACTGGCAGCGAGGGCCGATACTGCCATCGTTGTTGAGGATCAGGTCGATGGCGGATGGATAAGGACATGAAACCGCCGCTGTCGACTTCGTTGCGCAAACGGTTTTATTGTCGTCAGTGGGTCGAGACGGTTCTTCCAGAGCCATCCCGACCGTGTTATGACTAATCCGAGCTGCCTTTCGCGATTCCATCCGGGAGGCGGGAGGATTCGGTGCCCTTGAGGCCAGTGCCCGCGAGGACCCAACTGGAGTCGACCATGGATGATCTCCTCAGCGAATTCCTGACCGAGACATCGGAAAGCCTTTCCGTACTCGATGTCGCCCTGGTGACCTTGGAACAGAATCCGAACGATCCCAAGATCCTCGGCAACATCTTCCGGTTGGTTCATACGATCAAGGGGACCTGTGGCTTTCTCGGCTTGCCCCGCCTCGAACACGTCGCCCATGCCGGCGAAAACGTGCTGGGCAAATTCCGCGATGGCGAGTTGGAAGTCACCCCCGATGCGGTGACGTTGATCCTGCAATCGATTGATTGCATCAAGTCGATCCTGTCGCATCTCGAACAGAACGAAGTCGAACCCGAAGGCGATGACAGCGCCCTGATCGCCCGGTTGAACGACATGGCGGAAGGCCGGTCGTCGTCCCCGGCTGCCGCTGCTTCCGCTCCGCCGCCGCCTCCTCCTCCTCCGCCGCCTGCGCCCGAACCCGTGTTCGAGGCCGCGCCGGAGCCGGAGCCCGAGCCGGTTGTTGCCGCCGCCCCGCCGCCGCCTCCCCCGGTCCATCATCCCGAGCCGGTGCACGAGCCCGAGCCGGTTCATGCCAATCTGCCCGCGACCGCGGTGCAACCGGCCGCCGCCGCGCCGGTGCCGCTGGGCGAGGCCAAGGAATCCGCCGTCGCCGCCCAGACCATCCGCGTCAACGTCGACCTGCTTGAAAACCTGATGACCCTGGTGTCCGAGCTGGTGCTGACCCGCAACCAGCTGCTCCAGATGGTGCGCGGCAAGGACGACAGCGAATTCGCCACCCCGTTGCAGCGTCTGTCTCACATCACCACCGACCTTCAGGAAGGGGTGATGAAGACCAGGATGCAGCCGATCGGCAATGCCTGGGCCAAGCTGCCCCGTATCGTTCGCGATCTTGCCGTTGAAATGAACAAGAAGATCGACCTCCAGATGCTGGGGGCCGAAACCGAACTCGACCGTCAGGTTCTGGAACTGATCAAGGACCCGCTGACCCACATGGTCCGCAACTCCGCCGATCACGGGCTGGAAGGTCCGGACGAGCGCAAGCGGAACGGTAAGTCCGAGGTCGGCAAGATCGTGCTGAACGCCTTCCACGAGGGCGGCCACATCATCATCGAGATTTCCGACGATGGACGCGGCCTGAACCTTGACCGCATCAAGCAGAAGGCGGTGCAGAACGGGCTGGCCACCGAGTCCGAGCTGGAGACGATGACGTCCCAGCAGATTTATCAGTACATCTTCAAGGCCGGGTTCTCGACCGCTGAAAAGGTCACCAGCGTGTCGGGCCGTGGCGTCGGCATGGACGTCGTCCGCACCAATATCGAGCGGATCGGCGGCACCGTCGAATTGAAGAGCCAGCCCGGCAAGGGCTCGACCTTCATCATCAAAATTCCGCTGACGCTGGCGATCGTGTCCGCCCTGATCGTCGAATGCGCGGTCGAACGCTTTGCGATCCCGCAGATCAGCGTGCTGGAACTGGTCCGGGTCACCGCCAATTCCGAGCACGGGATCGAGATGATCAACAGCGCGCCGGTTCTCCGGCTGCGCGACCGGCTGTTGCCGCTGGTGTCGCTGAAGCGCCTGCTGCGCCTCGCCGACGATACCGAGGAGCGGCAGGAGACCTTTATCGTCGTCACCCAGGTCGGCACCTACACCTTCGGCATCATCGTCGACCGGGTGTTCGATACCGAAGAAATCGTCGTCAAGCCGGTGGCGCCGATCCTGCGCAACATCACGATGTTCTCGGGCAATACCATCCTGGGCGACGGCTCGGTGATCATGATCCTCGACCCCAACGGTATCGCGGGCAGCGCGACCGGCGAGTCCGGGATGGTCACCAACGCTCAGACCGCCGAGGCCCAGGTGCCGCGCGAAGCCCACGCCGATGCGAAGACCTCTCTGCTGGTGTTCCGCGCCGGTGGCGACGATCTCAAGGCGGTGCCGCTGGCTCTGGTCGCCCGTCTTGAAGAGCTCGACGTCAAGGATATCGAGCACAGCCACGGCAAGCCGATGGTCCAGTATCGCGGCCAGTTGATGCCGCTGGTCTCGATCGACGGCTCGACCAGCTTCCGCGACGAGGGACGCCAGCCGGTGCTGGTCTTCTCGGACCGCGAGCACACGATGGGGCTGGTGGTCGACGAAATCGTCGATATCGTCGAGGACCGGCTCAAGGTCGAACTCAGCGCCGGATCGACCGGGATTATCGGTACCGCGGTGATCGCGGGCAAGGCGACGACGATCATCGATGCCGGCTATTACCTGCCCCAGGCTTTCGGCGACTGGTTCGGCCGCAACGACAAGGAATTCGGGACGCTGGACGTTCATCAGCCCCGCATCCTGCTGGTCGACGACTCGCCGTTCTTCCGCAATCTGCTGACCCCGCTGCTGTCGGTCGCCGGGTACGAAGTGATCGCGGTCGATGGGGCCGACCGGGCCTTGGCGCTGCGCGAGCAGGGCAACGAGTTCGACGCGATCATCAGCGACATCGAGATGCCGGGGATGAGCGGGTTCGACTTCGCCGACGCGGTGCGCTCCGACCCACGCTGGGCTCAGGTGCCGCTGGTGGCGTTGTCGTCGCACGCGACCGAAAAGGATTTCGAACGGGGACGGCAGGTCGGCTTCAACGACTACATCGCTAAATTCGATCGCGATGCCCTGTTGCAGTCTCTGGCCTCGACCATCGCCACCGCCAAAGGTGCCGCATGACCCAGCAGATCGTTCCCACGGGGAAACGCCCCTCCACGGATCTCGTTGCTCCCGAGACCCAGGATTTCGTCACCATGTTCATCGAGGGGCAACTGTTCGGCATTCCGGTGCTGACGGTGCAAGATGTTCTGGGGGCACAGAAGATCACCCGCATTCCGCTCGCTCCGCGCGAGATCGCGGGCAGCCTCAATCTGCGTGGCCGGATCGTCACCGCGATCGACGTTCGTCTCCGCCTTGGCCTCCCCAAACGGGTCGAGGACAAGAAGGGCATGAGCGTCGTCGTCGATATGGGCGGCGAACTGTACTCGTTGATGGTCGATTCGGTTGGCGAGGTTTTATCGTTGCCAGCGGCGAAGTTCGAACGCAATCCGCCGACGCTTGATCTGCACTGGCGCGAATTCTCGATCGGAATTTATCGGTTGGAGGATAAGCTGCTGGTGGTGCTCGACGTCGCCAAGCTGCTGGACTTTACCCGCAACGAATAAATCGGGCATTGTCGCCCGTAATGACGCGTTCGTGTGACCATCGTGACAACCCGGTCCGCGGATCAGGGGCGTGGTTCGCCATCGGAGGAAAGCTTGGGCATGAAGTCCTGTCTGATCGTCGATGATTCCAAGGTCATCCGCATGGTGGCCCGGAAAATCCTGCACGAGATGAGCTTCTCCACCGAAGAGGCCGAGGACGGTCTGGTGGCGCTCGAAGCCTGCAAACGCGCAATGCCCGATGCCGTGCTGCTCGATTGGAACATGCCGGTGATGAACGGGATCGATTTTCTGCGTGAACTCAGAAAATTGCCCGGCGGAGATCATCCGGTGGTCGTGTTCTGCACCACCGAAAACGATATAGAACATATCCAGGAAGCGATCACCGCAGGGGCGAACGAATACATCATGAAGCCATTCGACAGCGAGATTCTTCAGGCGAAATTCTCTCAGGTCGGTCTTCTCTAGGCCGCTGGCAGCAACGCGATGCCCCCGTCCCCCCCAATGCCGCTTCTGCCGCAGACCCGATCCGGGTGATGCTGGTTGACGATTCGGCGGTGGTGCGCGGTCTGGTGACCCGGATTTTGGAATCCGAGCCGGATATCGAAATCGCCGCCTCGGTCGGCAATGGTCAAATGGCCCTGTCGACGCTGGAGCGCGTTTCCGTCGATGTCGTGCTGCTCGATATCGAAATGCCGGTGATGGACGGCCTGACCGCGCTGCCCAAGCTGCTTCAGGCCGATCCCGGCCTCAAGATCATCATGCAATCGACCCTGACGATGAAGGGGGCCAGCGTCTCGCTCCGGGCGCTGGAGATGGGCGCGGCCGATTACATCGCCAAGCCGACCGCGACCCGCGAATTGGCGGGGGGCGTCGATTTCCGGTCCGAATTGTTGGGCAAGATCCGGGCGCTGGGTCAGGCGCGTCGGCGCAATGCCAACCGTCCGCCCCGTCCCGCCGCCACCGGCGCGGCGACGGCACCGCGTCCGGCTGTGGCGATGGCTCCGGCTCGGGTGCCGCTGCATCCCTCGTCCACGGTGACGTTGCGGACCGCCCCGGTCGAATCCTTTGACGTGATCGCGATCGGCTCCTCGACCGGCGGGCCGCAGGCTTTGTTCACCTTGCTGGGCGCGATGCGCGCCGGAACGGTGACCCAGCCGATCCTGATTACCCAGCACATGCCCGCAACCTTCACCACGATCCTGGCCGAGCATATCTCGCGCGTGTCGGGGTGGGAGGCGCGCGAGGGCCAGGACGGCGAAGCGGTGCGGTCGGGCCGGGTCTATATCGCGCCGGGCGACTTCCACATGGTGGTCGAGGTCCGGGGCACCGAAAAGATCGTGCGGTTGAACAAGAACCCGCCCGAGAATTTCTGTCGGCCCTCGGTCGATCCGATGCTGCGCAGCATCGCCGCGGCCTATGGGCGGCGGGTGATGACCTGCATCCTGACCGGTATGGGATCGGATGGGTTGAAGGGCGGACAGGCGGTGGTGGCCTCGGGCGGTACGGTGATCGCTCAGGACGAGCCCAGTTCGGTGGTGTGGGGGATGCCGGGTGCGGTGGCGACGGCGGGCGTATGCTCGGCGGTGCTGCCTTTGCCCGAAATCGCTCCGTGGATCATGAAGCAGGCGGCGAGGCGCTAGAACGATGCGGCCCGATGAATTCGATTACGTCGCCAAATTGCTGAAGGATCGGTCGGGTCTGATCATCACGCCCGACAAATCCTATCTGCTGGAAAGCCGTCTGACCCCGGTGGCGCGCAAGCGCGGCCTGAAAGGTCTGGACGAGCTGATGAGCGGGCTTCGCTCGGCGGGAGAGGACCTCCTGCGCGAGATCACCGAGGCGATGACCACCAACGAATCGTTCTTTTTCCGCGACATCAAGCCGTTCGAACAATTCCGCACCATGGTTCTGCCCAAGATGCTGGAGGCGCGGGCGGCCCGCAAATCCTTCCGCATCTGGTCGGCGGCCTGCTCGTCGGGTCAGGAAGCCTATAGTCTGGCGATGATCCTGAAGGAAGAGGGTGCCCGGCTGGCGGGGTGGAAGATCGAAATCGTCGGCACCGATCTGTCGAACGAGATGCTGGAGAAGGCCAAGGCCGGGTTGTATTCCCAGTTCGAGGTCCAGCGCGGTCTGCCGATCCAGCTTCTGGTCAAGTACTTCAAAAAAGCCAACGATATGTGGCAGATCGACCCGGCGATCCGGGCGATGGTGCAGTTCCGCGAATACAATCTGCTCCACGATCTGAAGCCGCTCGGTCAGTTCGACGTGGTGTTTTGTCGCAACGTGCTGATCTATTTCGATCAGCCGACCAAGACCCGGGTGCTCGACAATATCGACCGGGTGATGGCTGACGACGGCTTCCTGTATCTCGGCGGGGCCGAGACCGTGCTGGGCATTTCCGACAAGTTCAAGCCGGTGCCGGAGCAGCGCGGCGTTTACGCCACCACTCGCGGCCAGGGCAAATAAGCCCCGCTGTCGCGGTTTAGGCGCTGGCCGACACCGTGACGAACACAGGCGGGAGCGGAGCGATCGTCTCGCCCCGCCCCCCGTCTGAGCAGAATCAGACCTCGCGACCGAACATCTGGTTCAGGGTCTTGTGCCCGGCGAGCTGGTGAATGATCGCCAGGGTCGGATGAATTGCCAGATACCCCCACATCAGCGGACCAAAGGCTTCGTGAAGCTCTTTGATGTCGTGCAGGGTCGGCGACAAGGCCACGCCGGGGGTGATGGTCAAAGCGAGAATTGTTCCCGTCGCGGCCAGAAACAGACCGACCAGCAGGCCAAGGCCCTGGATCGCGGCAGGCAACGGCCGAATTTCATCGCCGTCGGGGGGAAGACGGAACCGCACCGCATCGGCCAGGGTCGCGCCGATATCCTTGGCCAGCGCGCCAAGACGGGCGGCCGAAAACCAGGGAAACAGCATCAGGGGATCGCCGGTCCGGATGGTCTTCAGTACCGCTCGCAGCCAATAGACCACCAGAATTGCGAACAGGACGATGCCAAGGGTTTCATGCACCGAATACCAGCTATTGGGAATTCGGCCCGGCTTCGGTGTAATCATCACCAGACTGACAAACATCTGCGTGGTAATACCTACGGCCAGGGATAAATGGAGCAGGCGAGACAGCGAGTCGTATTTCTTCATGATGAAGATCCATCCTCATGCGGGAACATGAGTCGGAGTGTCGTCCCCTAATGATGAACCAGAGGTGAACCTCGGCGTCACTTCCGGTTCAGAAACGGCAGAATAGGTATAGTCCCTAGGTCGGCAGCGGCCATTGCGGCCACGGCCGAGGCTGAGGGGATAGGTCGAACGTCTAAAGCGTGACGTGGATTGATTTGACAGCCTGCGGAAGACCTCCGCTGCGCGGCTGGGCGACCGCCCAGACCCGTTCGGAGGCAGACGCCTCCGATCCTCCATTCTATTTTATATCAAAGATTTAAAAATATGGAGGGCTCGGGAGGCGGACGCCTCCCGATAGGGGCCGGGGGCAAAAGCCCCCGAAAGGCGTCCGGTCCAAAGCTTATCCGCAGCCTGTTAGGTAAACAGCGCCGACAGGTCGGGGTTGGTCGCTTTGCCGCTGCTGAGGTAAGAGGCGAGATTGCTTTGTGCCGCCGTTCCGCTGGTCGCGCTGTTGCCGCCCAGCAGGGAGGCCAGACTGTTTTGGCCGCTCTGGGTATCGGCGGTGCCGTTCAGATAATCGAGCAGGCTGGGGCCGCCGCGCGCGACCATCGTACTCAGCAGATTGACCTGGGATTTGAGGCTGCCCGACGAGCCGGTATAGGGTTTGACGGTATCGTCGATGGTGCTGGCGATCTGATTGACCAGGGCCTGCACCCCGTCGGAATCCTGGGTGATCGCGGCGTCCAGTTTGGTCGGGTCGATTTTCAGGGTGCCGTCGGATTGCAGCGTCACCCCGATGTCGGCCAGCGATTTGAACGGGCCTGCGGTGTCGACGGTCGCCGTCGCCGCATCGCCCAGATTTTTGAACAGACCGGCGGCAAGATTGGCGTCCTTGTCCAGCCCACCATCTTTCGAGGTCAGGGAAACGATCGCCTTTTGCATCGCGTTGAAGGTGTTGGCGAGCGACTGGACCTGATCGCTGGCGGTCGATAGGGCAACGGTCTGGGTTCCGACCTGGGTAAAGCTGGTCCGGGTTCCGATCGCGACCGGAACATTATCGTTGGTGGCCGAACTGTAATCCTTCCCGCCGACCGAGAAATGGGCATCCTGGGCCGCGCTGACGGTCCCCATCGCCGAGCTGTTGGCCGCCGACGGGTCGTAGGTCAGGTCGGACAGACCGGAAATGGTAAAGGCGTTGCTGGCCCCGGTCGCCGCCCCGGTCAGGTGCAGGGCATAGCCGCCGCCTTCCTCGACCACCTGGGCGGTCACCCCGGCCTTGGCGGCATTGATCGACGTGGCGATGTCGTTCAGCGTTCCGCCCGTAATTGGGATCGACACCGCCTTGGCGCTGGAGCTGGCGGTAAAGGCGTTGGTGTCGGGATTAAGGGTGCCGGTCTGGATCGTCAGCGTGCCGGTGCCCAGCGATGCCTTGTCCGGATTGCCGATCGGGCTGGTGGCGATGCTCTGGGCCTGGGCCAATTGGGTGACGGTCACCGACACCGTGTTCGCTTGGGAGTTCGTCGGCGTTTCAAGCTTCGACACCTCGGTCTCGAATTTGTCGCCAAGCTGGGCTAGCCGGTTATAGCCGACCAGTGCCGCGCTGGTGTCCTGGGAACTGAGCGACAGGGTGAAGGCCGGATCGGCGCCCAATCGTCCCCCGGTGGGCTTCGGCGCGCTGTGCGACGACGTGTCCGTGGTCGAGTTAGTGGTGGTGTTGCCGTATTTGCTCAGCAGGGTCGCGAGCGAAGAGGGCAGGGCGGCGGTTCCGGTCGTGCTCATGTCAGGGTCTCCGATGGAGCGGACTCATCGGACTCAACAAGCAATCCGTGCGCCAGTGGGCGGAGCTGCTTATCCTTCTGATTTATATGGATTTGTTGAGAGTGGAAAAGGGCAGAGGGCGGCATCGTCTGCCGCCCTCCGTTTCCAATCCGGCAAGAAGTGCCGGGACAGGTGAGATTAAACCCGATCCAGCGCCTGGGCGATGTCGGCGATCAGATCGGCTTCGTCCTCGATCCCGACCGACAGGCGCACCAATTGCGGGGTGATCCCCAGCGCGTCGCGGCGTTCGGCCGGGATCGATCCGTGGCTCATGCTGGTGGGGTGGCCGACCAGACTTTCGACGCCGCCCAGGCTTTCGGCCAAGGTGAACAGCGACAGCCCGGTCAGGAAGCGGGTCACCCCCGCTTCGTCGCTGTTCAGTTCCAGTGTCACCATGCCGCCGAACCCATTCATCTGCCGCGCCGCGACCGCATGTTGGGGATGGCTGGCCAAGCCGGGATAGATCAGCCGGGTTAGCTTGGGGTGGTGTTCGAAGGCCTGGGCGATCGCCAGCGCGTTGGCGGAATGCCGCTCGATCCGAAGCGCCAGGGTCTTCAGCCCGCGCAGCGCCAGGAAGGCGGCGAACGGGTCGAGAATCGCCCCGGTGGCATTCTGGAGAAAGCCCAGACGCGCGGCCAGATCGGCGTCCCGCACCACGACGATTCCGGCGATGATGTCGGAATGGCCGTTCAGATACTTGGTCGCCGAATGGACCACGATGTCGAAGCCCAGATCGAGCGGACGCTGCACCACCGGCGAGGCGAAGGTCGAATCCGCGACGGTCAGCACCCCGGTCTTGCGGCCGATCGCGGCAATCGCGGCCAGATCGGCGACCTTCAGCAACGGATTGCTGGGGGTCTCGATCCAGATCAGCTTGGTCTCGGGCCGGATCGCCGCTTCGATCGCGGCGGAATCGGTCGGATCGACAAAGGTGACGGTCAGCCCCGAGGTGCGGCTGCGCACCCGCTGGAACAGCCGCCACGACCCGCCATAAAGATCGTCACCGGCGACGATGTGGCCGCCCTGGTCGAGCAGGTCGAGAATCGTCGTTTCCGCCGCCAGACCCGAGGCAAAGGCGAAGCCGAAGCCGCCGCCTTCCAACTGGGCCACCGCCTGCTCGAACGCGGCGCGGGTGGGGTTGCCGGTGCGGGCATATTCCCAGCCGGTGTGAACGCCGGGCGCGCTTTGGGCAAAGGTGGACGAGGCGTGGATCGGCACCATCACCGCGCCAGTGGCCGGATCGGGGCCGGGACCGGCATGAACGGAGAGGGTGGAAAAACCGTGTTGGGTCATGCTGCTACTTTCCGCCGCAAATGGTTGAGCAGGTCGATACGGGTGATGAGGCCCAGGAAGCGTTCGCCATCGACGACGATCGCGACCCAGCCCCGGTCGAACAGGGGAAGAAGCCGTTCCGGCGGGGTGTCGATCCCGACGGTTTCGATATTGCCGGTCATCGCTACCCGGACCGGCAGGTCGAACCCGGCCGACCATTCGCCAAGCGCAATCAGGACGTCGGATTCGTCCAGCATCCCGACGCATTGATCGCCCGCCAGCACCGGCACCTGCGAGACGTCGTGCAGCTTCATCCGCTGATAGGCAACCAGCAACGAATCCTCGGGCGCCACCGTCACCACCGCGCCTTCGTCATGGCGCCGCGAGATGATATCGCGCAGATCACCGTGACGCGGCCGCGTCAGCAAGCCCTGATCGGCCATCCAGAAATCGTTGTACATCTTGGACAGATACTTGTTGCCCGAGTCGCAGACGAAGGTGACCACCCGCTTGGGCGTCGTCTGTTCGCGGCAATAGCGCAACGCCGCCGCCAGCAAGGTTCCCGACGACGAGCCGATCAGCAGACCTTCGTCGCGCAGCACCTGACGCGCCACCGCGAAGCTTTCGCCGTCGGTGATGGTATAGGCGTGCTTGACCCGCGACAGATCGGACACCGGCGGGATGAAATCCTCGCCGATTCCTTCGACCAGCCATGACCCGGCGGTGCCGACCTCGCCGGTCCGGGTGTATTCGGCCAGAATCGATCCCTTGGGGTCGGCCAGAACGATGTCGGTGGTGGGCGAGACGCGGGCGAAAAAGCGCGACAGCCCGGTCAGGGTGCCGCCCGATCCGACCCCGGCGACCACCGCATCGACCGCGCCGCCGGTCTGTTCCCAAATCTCGGGGCCGGTGGTGGTTTCATGCGCGGCGGGATTGGCCGGGTTGTTGAACTGGTCGGCGAAGAAGGCGCCGGTTTCGCGGGCGATCCGCTCGGCCAGATCCTGGTAATACTCAGGATGACCCTTGGCGACGTCGGAGCGGGTCAGCACCACCTCGACCCCCATCGCCCGCAAATGGGCGATCTTCTCGCGGCTCATCTTGTCGGGGATCACCAGGGTCAGGCGATAGCCGCGCCGGATCGCCAGCAAGGCCAGAGCGAGGCCGGTATTGCCTGCGGTGGCTTCGACGATCTGCCCGCCCGGCTTTAACCGTCCATCCGCCTCGGCCGCCTCGATCATCGATAGGGCGATGCGATCCTTGATCGAGCCGGATGGGTTCTGGTTCTCCAGTTTGACGAACAATCGGCACGGCCCGGCATCGAGCCGGGTCAGCTCGATCAGCGGGGTGTTGCCGATGTGATTCAACGGGTCGGCATCGCGGGACATGGGAGATCTCCAGAACTCTATAAACAGATCGAATTGGTAGATAGTGCTGAAACTACACGCACGTCAAGCCAAATAGACCAAAAGAGCACTGGATAAGTGGTTTTCCCAACGCCAAGCAGGGGGAGACCATGCCGTCTCCCCCTGTCCGACCGTCCCAATCCCGCTAAATCGTTCGCCGCGCTCCGTGGTTGCGCCGCAGGGCATCGACCAGGGCGTCGATATCCTCGCGGGTGTTATAAAGGGCCAGACTGGGCCGCACCGTCGCTTCGATTCCGAACCGGCGCAAGATCGGCTGGGCGCAATGATGCCCGGCCCGGACCGCGATTCCTTCGCGGTCGAGCGCCTTGCCGATCTCGATCGGCGGGCAGCCGTCGATGACGAAGGACAGCACCCCGGCCTTTTCCGCCGCCGTGCCGATCAGGCGCAGCCCCGGAATCGATCGCAGCCCGGCGGTGGCATAGCCCAGCAGCTCGTGTTCCCAGGCGGCGATGTTGGCCATCCCGATCCCGTCGAGATAATCAATCGCGGCCCCCAGCCCCACCGCGTCGGCGATGTTGCCGGTTCCGGCCTCGAACCGCGCCGGAGCGGGTTGATAGACCGTTTTCTCAAAGGTGACGTCGGCGATCATGTTGCCGCCACCCTGCCACGGCGGCATCGCGTCAAGGACGTCCTTGCGGCCGTAAAGGACGCCGATCCCGGTCGGGCCGAACACCTTGTGCCCCGAGAACACATAGAAGTCGCAGCCCAGCGCCTGGACATCGACCGGCATGTGCGATACCGCCTGGGCACCATCGACCAGGGCCAGGGCGCCGTGACGGTGGGCGATCGCCACCATCTCGGCCGCCGGGGTGACGGTGCCGAGCGCGTTCGAGACCTGGGTGAACGAGGCGATCTTGGTGCGGTCGGTGAACAGCCGCTCGTATTCCTCGAGGATCACCTGACCGTGATCGTCAACCGGCGCAACCTTCAGCTTGGCCCCGGTGCGGGCGCAGAGCTGTTGCCAGGGAACGATGTTGGCGTGATGCTCGAGCCAGGAGACGACGATCTCGTCGCCCTCGCGGAGGTTGCGCCCGCCCCACGCCTTGGCCACCAGATTGATCGCCTCGGTCGCGCCACGGACGAACACGATTTCCTCGACCGACCCGGCTCCCAGAAAGCGGCGGACCTTCTCGCGCGCCGCTTCATAGGCGTCGGTCGAACGCGCCGCCAGGGCATGGGCAGCGCGGTGGATGTTCGAGTTCTCGTGCTCGTAATAGCGGTCAAGCCGCTCGATCACCGCGCGCGGCTTCTGGGTCGTCGCCGCATTGTCGAGCCAGATCAGCCGCTTGCCGTGAACCTGCTCGGACAGGATCGGAAAATCGCGGCGGATCGCGGCGGCGTCGAACGCCCGCACCCCGCTGGTGGGGGCCAGATCGATTCCGAGCGGATGGGTTTCGGTCCGGGTCGGCAGCGATGCGGTGGGGGCCTCGCGCAGGCTGATCCCCTCGGCATCGTCGATGAAGTAATAGCCCGCGACATCGGGAAGCGCGGGAGCCGCCGCGACCGGAGCCGAGGCCGGGGCCGTCGCGGGACTTGGCAGATCGGGCGCGGCCGCTTCGGGCAGATCGGGGCTGCCGACCGGGGCCACCGGACCGGCGGCATGGTCGGGCGGCACCAGCGACAGCACCGCCCCCAGCAGGGTGGGGATGGTGCGCAGATCGCCATTGCCCGGAATCGGCGCGGGCGGCACCGCGGTCGGGTTGACCGGAGCGGGCTTGGGCGCCGCCGCCAGCGGCCCCAATCCAGGCAGAGCGGGGTTGGTGGTGAGATGGCCGACCGATGGCGGGGTCGGCGCTCCTGGGGGCACGAAGCCCCCGCTCGGCCCCGTCTCGACCAACGGTGTCGAGGGCAGGGCCACCCCCAGCGATGGCGCCGTCTGACCCGGCAAGGCCGCGAAGAAGGCGTTGGCCATCTGCGCGATCAAAGCCGGGTCGGGCGCCCCCGCGAAGGGGAGGGGAGGAACGGGGTCGCTCATGCGAATTTCTTGTCGTAATCGAAGTAGTGATCGACTTCGACGCCGTCGAGAACCGCGATTGCGTCTTCGGTCAGCACCGCCGCCGAGCAATAAAGCGAGATCAGGTAAGACGCGATCGCCTTGCGGTTAATCCCCATGAAGCGGACCGACAGTGACGGCGCGACTTCGCCCGGCACCCCCGGCTGGAACAGGCCGACGACGCCCTGCTTCTTCTCGCCGGTGCGCAGCAGCAGGATGTTGGTCTTGCCATCTTCGCCGATGGTCAGCTTGTCGGACGGCACGATCGGCAGGCCGCGCCAGGTGATGAAGGGATTGCCGAACAGATTGATCGTCGCGGGCGGCACGCCGCGCTTGGTGCATTCGCGCCCGAACGCGGCGATGGCGCGGGGATGGGCGATGAAAAAGGCCGGTTCCTTCCACACCTTGGTAATCAGTTCGTCGAGATCATCGGGGGTGGGGGCGCCGGTGCGGGTGTGAATCCGCTGTTGCGGCGCGATGTTGTTGAGCAGGCCGTATTCGCTGTTATTGATCAGCTCGTGTTCCTGCTTTTCCTTCACCTTCTCGATCAGCAGGCGAAGCTGTTCCTGAATCTGGTCGATCGGATGGGAATAAAGGTCGGAAACGCGGGTCTGGACGTCGAGAACCGAGGTCACCGCATTCAGCGAATATTCGCGGGGATGTTCTTCGTAGGGAACGTAGCTTTCGGGCAGGTCGGCATCGTTGCGCGGGCTGCACGTCACGTCCGAAGCCCCGGCGGCGGCGGCTTCCTTGACGCGGTTCAGGCGATAGATACCGGCTTCGACCGGGGTCCAGGGCAGGAACGACACCAACCAGCGCGGGGTAATTCCCGACCACTGCGCCCGGGTCTTGGTGGCGTTGGCAAGCTGGCGCGCCGCCTGCTCGTTCAATGTGCGGCGAACCTCATTGTCCTCGGACATGCACGCGTCTCCCTCGAATGTGATGAGGACCGAAATCCTCTAACGATCTCTCTCTTCTACACTTGATTTTCGTCAAATAGAGGCCCGTCCGAACCCGGAAGTGGCGCTTCCAGTCGGTTTCCTCCGTTATAGTGGAGGCGGGTTCTTAGATAGCGGAGGAGGTCCGGGCCGTGACCGAATCCAGCGCGGCGATGATCGCGGCGATCCCGGTGCTGCGGAGCGGACGGAACGGCTTGTCGAGGCGGCGGCACAGGCTCTTGACCCGGTCCTGGGCGGCGTGGCTGACGCAGCCCACCGGGAACAGGACGGCGTCGGCCCGTTCAAGCTGCGCCGACAGCTTGCTCAGGCTCTGTTCGACCCCGCCGTCATGATGGACGAAGGCGCCGTTATGCGCCTCGACGATCCGGCGCAGGTGGCTGACATGTTGGTGGCGGCCGCCGACATACAAGATCAGGCGTCCGGATAGATCGGGGCCGGTGGCGGCAAAACTGTCTAAGGGGGGCTGCATCGATGTCTCCCAGTGTGTCAGATGGAATAATCGAACGATTCGTAGGCAAGGGCGCCCAGCACCTCGCCCGGTGAGCGGGTGTCGGCGGCGGGATTGGAGCGGATCACTTTTGCCGGGATTCCGGCGACGGTGGAGTTGGGGGCAACCTCGCGCAGCACCACCGATCCGGCGGCGATGCGGGAATAGGCCCCGATTTCGATGTTGCCGAGGATCTTGGCCCCGGCCCCGATCATCACCCCCCGGCGAACCTTGGGATGACGGTCGCCGCTCTCCTTGCCGGTGCCGCCCAGGGTGACGTTCTGGAGCAGCGAAACGTCGTCATCAACCTCGGCCGTCTCGCCGACCACCAGCCCGGTAGCGTGGTCGAGGAAGATGCCGCGTCCGAAGATCGCCGCCGGGTGGATGTCGGTCTGGAATACGTCGGAGGAGCGGCTTTGCAGGTACAGCGCGAAATCGCGCTCGCCCCGCCGCCACAGCCAGTGGGCCAGACGGTGAGTCTGGACCGCGTGAAAGCCCTTGAAATAGAGGAACGGCTCGATCAGCCGCTCGGTCGCGGGATCGCGGTCCAGCACGGCGGCGATGTCGGCGCGCAGCGCGGTCCCGATCGCGGGGTCGTGGGCCAGGGCGCGGGCAAAGGTCTCGGTCAGCAGGGTCTGCGAGACCTGATCGTTCTTCAGCCGTCCGGCGATGCGGTGGAACACCGCCGCCTCGAACGTTTCCTGATCGAGGATCGAGCCGATGAACAGACCGGCCAGCATCGGCGAGCGGGCCAGGGCCTCGGTCGCTTCGGCGCGCAGTCGGACCCAGAACGCGTCGGCCTCGCCGCGCAGAGCTTCGAGCGTGTCAGGCAGGCCCCGGACTTTGCTGGCTTCGGTCATTCGGTGTGTTCCGGATAAGTCATCACCAGATAGAACAAGGCCTCGATCGGCCCAGCATTGCGGTAGGAATGGGGGCGGTCGGCGACAAAATGGATCGCGTCGCCGTATTCGAGGCGGAACCGCTCGTCGGCGACGACCACCTCAAGGCTGCCCTGGGCCAGCACCAGATTCTCGGTCGTGCCGGGCGAATGGGGATCGGCGTCTTCGATGGTCTGGGGGGCCAGACGCATCTCGTAGAATTCAACGCGGCGGGGGCCGCTGAACGGGAACAGGGCCCGCGACGAAAACCGTCCGCTGCGCGATGTCAGCAATTTGGCCCGGTGAGCCCGCAGCACCGAGACTTCGCCGCTGCCGGTCGCGGCGGTGAAGGCCGAGAACGGAACTTCCATCGCCCGGGCAATCTTCCACAGCACCGCGACGCTGGGGACCGAGCGGCCCAATTCGATTTGCGACAGCATCGCCCGGCTGACCCCCGAGGCTCGGGCCAGACGCTCCAGCGACAGGCCGTTGCGGGTGCGCAGCCGCCGCAGATTCTCCCCGACCAGAGCGGTAAAATCGCTGGTTGAGGAATCCTCCGACGTCGGTTCCGGGGTCAGGTGGGAAACCGATTCGTTCATCTGCCTGACCGCCTTCAGCCGACCTGCCACACCGGCAGCATGACCCAGACGGGAACCCAGACGATGCCGGGGATCGACGTCGACGGAGCCGCGGCCAATTGGCGGCGGCGGCGAACTTCGGTGAAATCGATGATGGTGGCGGACCGGCTCATGGACTTACCCTTTCCTAACACTCTGTCAAGGCGGGAAGCCCGGTTTTCCGGGGATTCCGCCGCAGCAATCCGGCTGGGCGGGCCAACCTCTTTAGCTGCATTTGTTGAGCGCCCGCAAGCTGAAACCTCAAATCGGCGCTGTAGTAAGAGGCTACAATCCACAAGCCTCGGTGTCAATCCATAAGATCAGTAGAGATGTGAGTTTACATCCCGACGCGGCAACGGAGGAAACCGACGTCTCGCCGCCACGATCGGTTGAGGGCACCCCGGCAGCGGAGCATCTTGATGGAAGAGAAAGGGCGGACGGAGGGTCCGCCACAGGGCAAAAGGGGAACCACCATGATGACCGCGATGCAGATGCCGACCGCCACGATGCCGATGCAAATGCCGATGATGAACGGCATGATGATGCCGATGATGAACGGTATGACCATGCCCATGATGAATGGCATGACGATGCCGATGATGAACGGCATGACCATGCCGATGATGAACAACGGCATGATGATGCCGATGATGATGCCGACCCCGTGCTGTACGATGACTTGTGAAATGACCGCCGAGGGCATGGTCTGTAAGATGATGCCGACGGCTGGCATGACCATGGACATGATGAAGGCGATGTGTGACCGCATGACCACGATGATGGCGATGGGCATGCCGATGACGATGATGTGCAATGGGATGCCGATGATGGTCGGCATGACGATGAAGGCGTGACGATTTTTGGCCGGGGGCAAGGGCGCGTTGACAGCGTCTGCCCCCAGCCTGATCGGTTTTGTGCTGCTCTACATCACGCCCGCGCAACCGGCAAGTCGGTCCAGGCGGTGGTGTAGTTGGGCGAACGGTTGCCGCAGCGCATCTGCCACGGCGCATCCTTCGGGATCAGGCCGTATCCGACCAATCCCTTCCCCAGCCGCCCGTTGAGGCCGTCGACCGCTGCCATCAGCGCCTGTCCGCGTGGATTTGGCGGCGGCGAGAACAAATCGCGGGGCACGTTGGCCGGATTGACCAGATCGAGCAGGATCACCCCGGCTTTCTTATAGGCATACCCCTCCCGCCACGCCGAGCGCAGCCCGGCGATTGCCGCCGCGATCACCCGTGGCGTCGATGACGTCGGCGGCGACAGCCGGACCATCGCGTTCAGCGAGATTTGCGGCTGGTCGCGGCGAAAACGGTCGGTATAGGCGAACACCTGAAGCGCTCCGGCGACCAGAGTCTCGGCGCGGATTTTCTCGGCGGCCCGGCTGGCGAAGGTCAGCACGGCGTCGTGGACATGCTCATAGGCGGTCACCGTCTCGGCGAACGAGCGGGAACAGCAGGTGGTTTGCTTGTCCGACGGTTCGGTGTCGAGGGTATGGACCGGAATGCCGCGCAGCTCCATCACGGTGCGCAGGCCGACCGCTCCCATCGTCTTCCTGATCCAGCCGTCTTCGGCCTGGGTCAGGTCATAAGCGGTGAGGATGCCATGCAGCCCGCAATGCCCGGCATAATTCCGCCCGATCCCCCAGACCTCGCGGACCGGGGTTCGCTTCAGCGCCGCTTCGACCCAGCCCGGATGTCCGGCCAGATCAAGCACCCCGTTGGCGCGGGGCGAGGTCTTGGCCAGCCGGTTGGCCAGCTTGGCCAGCGTCTTGGTGCCGCCGATCCCCACCGAGACCGGGATGCCGGTCCAGCGTTTCACCGTCGCCCGGATGTGCCGACACCATGCGGCCAGGTCCGGCACCGCCAATCCGTCAAGATCAAGGAAGCATTCGTCGATCGAATAGACTTCGGCCCCAGGGGCAAAGGTCGCCAGCACCGACATCACCCGCTCGGACATGTCGCCATACAGGGTGTAATTGGACGATTGCAGGATCAGGCCATGGCGCTCGACCAGGGGGCGGAGCTTGAAGGCCGGCTCGCCCATCGGCACGCCGATCGCCTTGGCCTCGGCAGAGCGCGACACCGCGCAGCCGTCATTGTTGGACAAGACGGCCACCGGCTTCCCCTCAAGGGCGGGATTGAACACCCGCTCGCAGGAGACATAGAAATTGTTGCAATCGACCAGGGCGTAGACCGCCATGGCGGATCACCGCCGCGTCATCGCCGACACGGCGAAGGTGACAATTCCCCAAATCTGCACGCCGTCCTCCTCGTTGACGGGGAAGCTTGGATAATCGGGGTTGGCCGAGGCGAGTTCCCAGCCCGCGTCGGTCTTGCGCAAGGTCTTGACCGTCAGCCCGCCGTCCAGCGTCGCGACGACGATGTCACCGTCCTGGGGCTGGACCGAGCGATCGACCACCAGCAGATCGCCACTTTGAATCCCGGCCCCGGTCATGCTGTCGCCATCGGCGCGGCAGAAGAAGGTTGCCGCCGGGCGCTTCACCATCAGTTCGTGCAGGTCGAGCTTGCCCTCAAGGTGATCGTCGGCCGGAGAGGGGAACCCGGCCGGAACCAGCGCCGAATAGATCGGGGCCGCGCCCTCGCCGGGAACGAAGGCTCGGGACGAGGCCCGGCAGGTGCCGGGGGGCAACGGGGCGTTGTGATCCGATGAGAACATGAAGTGAACAATAGCCCAAAACCGAGAGGTTGGGCAACAGGATCGTCACCCTCACCGACCGGGTTACCGTTCCAAACGTGGGGCCAAGGCAAAGGCGAACGGAACAACCGTCAGCGCGACCAGGGCGGTCGCGGTCACCGCCCAAACCGGCCCGACCGCATCGCCCAGGGCCCCGTAAAGAACCGGGGACAGGGCCCCCGATCCGATCGTTCCGGTATAGAACAGGGCAAAGGCCCGCTCTTGGCTCTGATGGGGCAGGGTCACCTCGGGCACCGCTCCATACAGCACCGAGGAGGTGCCGTTCAGCACCATTCCCAGCAGCGGCAGCAGCAGGAGCGCTGGCAACAGCGGTGCGGCGAGAACAACGAAAATCAGCGCCGCCGTCCCGCCCTCGGTCACCACGATTGTTCGCAGCGTTCCGAAGCGGGCTCCCAACCAGCCGCAGAGGAATTTTCCGGCGGCCCCGCCGACGAAGACCAGGGCAAGCCCGAGTCCGACCGTCGGTAGCGCGGCCCCTTTGTCGCGCAACAGGAAGGGCAGAAAGGTCAGCAACCCCATCCGCACCCCGGTATCGAGGATGCCGATCGTCAGCAGCAGCCGAAATCCACCGCGCCCGCCGCCAATCCTCGGGCGTTTTTCCGCCGCCGCCGTCGCCGGGGCAATGGGCGGCATCCAGACCGCGATCACGACCGCCAGCGCCACGGTCAGTCCCGCGATCAGCCCCAGCGAAAGTTGCCACGACAACGCCATCAGCAGCAGCGACATCAAGGCCGGGATCGCCGCCTTGCCGATATCGCCGCTGAAATTGTAGACGCCAAGCGGGCCGCGCCCGGCCGACCCATAGGCGCGCGATACCGCCGCCGAGGCGATGGGATGTTGAGTGCTGGAGCCAAGACCGGCGATTGCCAGACCGGCGCACAGTCCCCAAACGCTTCCGGTGCTGCCCGCGATGACGAAGCCCAGCCCGGTGAAAAGGGTGCCGCAAGCGAGAACGGCCCGTCCGTTCCAGCGCTCGGCCAGCCGTCCGGCTGGAACCTGCAACGCCGCCATCGATCCGGCATAAACCCCGCGCAACAGCGCCAGCGCGCCATAGCCCAGGCCGAACTCGGTCTGCCACAGCGGCAGCAGAACATAGATCAGATCGGTACAGCCATCGTGGAGCGCATGGGCCGCGCCCGCGATGCCAAGAGTCCGCTTTGGACGAAGCGTCTCCATCTCATTCCCGCAGTTCCAAGGCCGTCGTTCGGCCTTATCGCACGTTCTGTTCTGACTGCGTAGGAACAAAGTGCCGGAAAGGGAAGGCGGTTCCCTTTCCGGTCGTTTGGGGGATCACACCGGATTGGGCGGATCGGCGGGCCGGTGCGATCCGGTGAACCCGTCCAGGGCATAATCCATCATCGCCAGCGCCAGTTGATGTTCGCCCATCACCGCGAGGCCGACGCCTTGGCGCTGGAGGTAGTCGCGTTCCTCCTCGTTGTGGGTCCGGGCGACGATGTCGATCGTCGGGGAGGCGGTGCGGGCGATCTCGACAACCTGACGAACCTGGAACCCGTCGGGAATCGCGACGACCAGCAGCCGCGCCCGGTTGATATCGGCCTTGCTCAGCACGCCGGGCACGCTGGCATCGCCATACAGAACCGACAATCCTTCATCGCGCAGGGTGGTGACCAACTGGCGGTTCTGTTCGATCACGACATAGGGAATCCGGGCGGAATCGAAGGCCTGGGCCACCGTCCGCCCGACCCGGCCGAACCCGACGATCACGGCATGGTCGCGGTGGCCGTGATCGTCCGGCGTCGGGGGGAGATCGGCCAGCCGGTCGTCTCCTGACCGCTCGATCAGGGCCAGCAAGCGCGGGTGGGCGCGCAGCCAGCGTTCCAGCGGTCCCATCGCCCAGAACACCAGCGGGTTCAGCGCGATCGACAGCAAGGCCCCGGCCAGAATATAGGCCTGTCCCTCGGGGGGCAGCAGCCCCAGTGACAGCCCGAGCGCGGCCAGGATGAATGAGAACTCGCCGATCTGGGCCAGGCTGGCCGAGACGATCAGCGCGGTCGAGAGCGGATAGCGGAACAAAAGCACGATCGCGAACGCCGCCAGCGACTTGCCGACGATGATGACGGCCAGCACTGCCAACACCGCCAGCGGTTCCTTGATCAGGATGCTGGGATCGAACAGCATCCCCACCGAAACGAAGAACAGAACGGCGAAGGCTTCCTTCAGCGGCATCGAATCCGCGGTGGCCTGATGGCTGAGGTCGGATTCGCTCATCACCACCCCGGCAAAGAACGCGCCCAGCGCGAACGACACCCCGAACAGCGCCGACGACAGATAGGCGATGCCGAGTGCAAGGGCGAGAACCGCCAGGGTGAACAATTCGCGCGACCCCTGCCGGGCGATCTGGTCCAAAATCCACGGCACCAGACGCCGCCCGCCGATCAGAACGATCGCGATGAACAGAGCGACCTTGGCCAGCGTCAATCCCAGGACGGGCAGGATGTCGGCCAGACCCGCCGCTCCGCTCGCATGGGGGCTGTTGATCGCCGTCGCCAAGGCGGGCAGCAGGACCAGGGCAACCACCGTCGCCAGATCCTCGACGATCAACCAGCCCACCGCGATGCTGCCGTTCAGGGTCTGGACCGCGTTACGCTCTTCGAGAGCGCGGAGCAGAACCACGGTACTGGCCACCGACAGGGCCAGACCAAACACCAGCCCGGCCGGCAGGCTCCATCCCCAGATGCTTGCGAGGATCGCGCCGATCGTCGTTGCCACCGCGATCTGGGCCACCGCGCCGGGCAGGGCGATCCAGCGGACCGACCATAATTCCCGGACCGAGAAATGCAGCCCGACCCCGAACATCAGCAAGATCACCCCGATTTCGGCCAATTGCTGGGCCAGCCCGGAATCCGCGACATAGCCGGGCGTGAACGGCCCGACCGCAATGCCCGCCAGCAAATAGCCGACCAACGGCGGTACTCTGAGCTTCGAAGCGATCCAGCCGCCGCCGAAGGCAAACAACAGACTCATCGAAATTGTTGCGATCAGGGATGCATCGTGATGCATTGTGTTCCTTAATATGACTGGTCTGTTTCAATGGATATTGTGATCAAAGGTTTTGTATGCAAGGGCGTTTATGACACCTCTTCCCGTCTTAGGGGTTTCTCCTCATTACTGTCGGATTCAGGCGCGCGCCGCAGCCGATGTTCGCCCAGGAACAGCAGAATCGGCGCGGCGATGAAGATCGACGACGAGGTTGCCAGCACCACGCCGAACAACAGCACCAGGGCGAATTCCCGGATCGCCTCGCCGCCGAACAGGGCCAGCGGCAATGTGGCGAGGAACAGCGCGACCGAGGTGCCGACGGTCCGGCTCATCGTCTCGTTGATGCTCAGGTCGATCAGCTCGCGCAGAGGCATCTTGCGATAGCGGCGCAGGTTCTCGCGCACCCGGTCATAGACGACGACCTTGTCATTGATCGAATAGCCCATGATCGTCAGAATCGCCGCGATCGCGGTCAGGTTGAACTGCATCCCGGTCAGGGCGAAAAAGCCCATCGTCTTGGTCACGTCGAGAATCATCGTCACGACCGCGCCGACCCCGAACTGCCATTCAAAGCGGATGGTGATGTAGATCAGCATCGCCACCGCCGCCAGGGCCAGGGCCAGCATTCCGCTTTCGAACAGTTCGGCGCTGACCGAGGCCCCGACCGATTCGACCCGCCGGATCGAGGCTGCGGGGAAGTCTTCGGCCAGCTTCTGTTCGATCAGGCTGACCGCCTGTTGTTGGGCCGGATCGCCGCCGGGCTGGCGTTCGAACCGGATCAGCAGATCGGTGGGCGCGCCGAATTGTTGCAACGCCACCTGCCCCAATCCCAATTGGCCCATCGAGTCGCGCAGGGCCGGGAAATCGGCCGGTCCCTCGGTGCGAATCTCGACGATGGTGCCGCCGGCGAAATCGACGCCGTAATTCAGGCCAGGGGTGTAGACCAGCCCGACCGAGGCCAGACTGAGGATCAGCGAGACAATCAGCCCGACATTCCTTCCCTTCATGAAGGGAATCCGGGTCACGTCGGGGACCAGCCGCAACAGCCGCGACAACAGCAGCACCTTCGGCCGCTTGGCGCGGAACCACGCCACCATCAGCCAGCGGGCAACAACTGTCGCGGTGAACATCGAGGTGATGATGCCCAGGCTGATCGTCACCGCGAAGCCTTTGACCGTTCCGGTCCCGACCGCATAGAGCAGCAGCATCTTGATCAGGGTGGTCAGATTGCTGTCGACGATGGTGGAGAAGGCACGGCGGAACCCGGCCTCCATCGCCGCGGCGGGGGTTGCCCCCTTGCGCACCTCCTCGCGAATCCGTTCGTTGATCAGGATGTTGGCATCGACCGACATGCCCAGCGTCAGCAAGATACCGGCGATGCCGGGCAGGGTCAGCGTTGCCTGGAGCAGCGACAGCGCGGCCAGGGTCAGGGCCAGATTGAACAGCAGGGCGATGTTGGCGAACAGGCCGAACAGGCCGTAGCTGACCGCCATGAAGCTGACCACCAGGACGAAGCCGACGGCGCAGGCGATCAGACCGGCCCGGATCGCATCGGCACCCAGATCGGGACCGACGGTGCGTTCCTCGACCACGGTCAGCGGTGCGGGCAAGGCCCCGGCACGGAGCAGAACCGCCAGATCATGGGCGGATTGGGCCGAGAAATTGCCGCTGATCTGCCCCTGTCCGCCGGTGATCGGTTCACGGATCACCGGGGCGCTGATGATTTTGCCGTCCAGCACGATCGCGAAGGGGCGGCCGACATTGCGGGTCGAGATATCGGCGAAGCGCTTGGCCCCGACGCTGTCGAAGGCAAAGGTGACGACCCATTCCCCCGCCCGCGAATCCATCGTCGCGGCGGCATCGCGCAGGCGGGCCCCATCGACTTCGACCTTGGTGCGGACCGGCATCTTTTGTCCGGCCTGGGCGGAGTCCGCCATCGGCAGCAGCCGCACCCCCGGACCCGGTTCTTCGGCCAGCAGGTGAAAGCTCATCTTCGCGGTCTGACCCAACAGCCGCTTGATCCGTCCCGGATCGTCGATGCCGGGCAATTGGACCAGAATGCGGTTCTGCCCCTGGCGGGCGACCACCGGCTCGTTGACCCCGGTCTCGTCGATCCGGCGCCGCACGATTTCAACCGATTGTTCGACCGCGCGCGATTGGGCGGCACGGATCGCCGCCTCGGACAGGACGAGTCGGACCTGATCGGTCGGGGTGATCTCCAGATCGAAATCGCGCAGTCCCGGCGTCGCGCCGTTCAGCAGCGGCCGCAGCGCCGCCCGCATCGCGGATTCGCGGCCCCGGTCGATCAGGGTGAAGGAGACGTCGGTGGCACCGGCGGCAAGGTTGCGATAGCCGATCCCCGCCTCGCGTAGGGCGGTGCGGACCCCGTCGACGGTGCCGTCAAGCCGCTCCTTGGTCACGGACTCGCCATCGACCTCGAGCAGCAGATAGGCACCGCCCTGAAGATCCAGGCCAAGATGAACCCGAGGCGCGTTCAGCCAGTCGGGCAGGGCGTCGGGCTTGACGAAATTGGGAAGACTGAGGACGACCCCCAGGGCGCAGATCACCCAGATCAGCGTCGTCTTTACTTTGGAAAAATACAGCATGGTCCAATCCCCGGCGCTCGCCGTGGCGGCGGGCGCAGTCTCGCGGGTGGGCAACGGCGCGAACGCTTCCGGGCACGAAGCCGAAATCCGAGCGTGTAACAGCCGTGAGGAGAGAGAAAACGCCTAAACGGCGCGAGACGCGGGCGCGGGTGGCCCGGTGGGGATGCGCAGGGTCAGATGACCGCTGGCAGAGGGCGGATAACAGCCGCCGCCAGCGCCGATCGCGGTGGCTTGGCCGAGCGGGCCGAAGGTCGCGGCCGCAGGCAGAAGGGCGAGCGGACGGAGGACTTCGCCCTGGGGCGGGCCGTCGGCGGCAGAGGGCTGACGGGTCAGCTTGGTCGAAAGACTGGGCCGGATCAGCGCCGCCGACGGATCGCTCTCGTCGACCGTCATGTCCGAGGCGCGATCGACGCTGGCAAAGGTCACCAGGGCGACGCGGGCGGTCGGGGCCAGCGAGACCGACAGCCCCACCACCATCGCCAACACCAGCATCAACGCCGCCAATGCGGCCGTCAGCGGACGGTCGGGGCGGGGCATGGGGAGCCGGATGGGAAGGCGAGGCGGCACGGGAGTCTCCAGTGTCTAGCCCCTATTTGACCACATTCAGGTCGGTGTTGAGAAGGATTTTCACCGCCGCGTCGGCACTCTTTCGCCGGTTTCACGGCGACGGCTTGCCCACAAAAAAGGGGGGATGCTTCCCCCCTTCGTTCCCCGTCGCATCGTGGCTTAACTAGCCTTGACGACCTTGCTGACCGTGCTGCGCATGTCGTCGAGGAATGTCAGCAATTCCGCTCGCAATGTGTCGCTGGAGGTTGCCAGGGTCCGGGTGGTGCCGAGCACTTCGGTCGAGGCGGTGCCGGTGTCGGTCGCCGCCGTACTGACCCCGGAGATCGCCGCCGCGACCTCGTTGGTGCCCTGCGCCGCCTGCTGAACGTTGCGGGCAATTTCGGCGGTCGCCGCCGCTTGCTGCTCGACCGCCTCCGCGATTGCCGACCCGATGGTGTTGATCTCGTCGATCCGGGCGACGATGCCGCCGATCGCCGCGACCGCCTGCTGGGTCGAGGTCTGAACCGCGCTGATCTGGCTGCCGATTTCCTCGGTCGCCTTGGCGGTCTGGTTGGCGAGGTGCTTGACCTCACCCGCGACGACGGCGAACCCCTTGCCCGCTTCGCCCGCCCGCGCCGCCTCGATGGTGGCGTTAAGGGCGAGAAGATTGGTCTGGGACGCGATGTCGTTGATCAGATCGACCACTTCGCCGATCCGGCTCGACGCCTCGGCCAGACCGCGCACGGTGGTGTTGGTCTGCTTGGCTTCCTCGGCGGCGGTCGAGGACAGGCGACTCGATTGTTCGACTTGGCGCCCGATCTCGCGGATCGAGGCCGATAATTCCTCGGCGGCGCTGGCGACGCTTTCGACATTGCTGGTCGCCTGCTGGGTGGCCGAGGCGACGGTGGTGACCCGTTCCTGCGATTGCTCGGCGGTTCCGGCCAGGGTGCGGGCGGTTTCCTCCAATTCGGTCTGGGCCTGCTTGACCTCGGACAGAACGGCGGCGGCGCGATTCTGGAACGCACTCATCAACTCGCCCACCGCCTTGCTGCGATATTCGCTGGTGGCAAGGCGGTCGCGGTCGCTCTGCTCGATCTCCTTGCGCTCGATCGCGTTCTGGCGGAACACCAGGATCGCCTGGGCGATGTGGCCCAATTCGTCACCGCGCTCATGATCGGTGACGACGATTTCGGTATCGCCCCGGGTCAGTTGATCGACGGCGGTGCTGAGGCGGGAGAGCGGCTGAGTCACCAGTCGCGAGACGATCAGATACAACACCAGCAGGGCGATCACCGTCATCCCCGCCGCCAGCAGCACCAGTTCCAGGGTGATGGTGCCCAACAGCGACGTCATGTCCTCTTTCGAGGCCTGCATCGCCTTGACGTTGAACCCAACTCTGTCTTCGACCGCATCGCCGAAGGCCAGACGGGCGGCGCGGGCCTCGTTCATGAAGATTTCGGCGCCGGCCTCGCGGTTCCCCGCCAGGATCTGGTTCATTGCTGCGCGGGTGGCCGAATCGTACCTCTCCAGCTTGGCCCGCAGATCCTCGGCGGCGGCGCGCCGTTCCGGGCTGGTCGCCATCGCCGAGCCCGCTTCCAGCGCCTTTCTGACTTGGGTGACGCTGCTTTGATACCGTTCCTGAACCATCTTCAGGTCGGTGGTGTTGGTTTGGAGCAGCGAGGACAGCGCCGCGACGGTGGCGTTGTTGACCTCGGCCTTCATGTCCATGGTGAGAAGCGAGCGTTTGACGTCGACATCAATGATGTTGGTCGCGCTCTGATTGAGCGTTTTCAGTCCGTGGAAGCTAATCGCGATCGTCACAACAATCGTCGTGATAACGAGAACCATCGGAAGAAGAATTTTGCTAAAGACACTCAGATTCAGAAGCCAACGTTTCATCGGTCGTTTCTCACGTCATTGGTGCAAATTGGTAAGTATTTATTGAAATGATGAGTGATCGAGGGCCGGGTCGCGGATTGTTCTGCCCGACATGAACGAAGTCTGTTCTAAAATGGCAATGATCGTAAAAATACGTATAGGATAAAATGGTAGCGTGAAAATAACGCGGGCAGACTGTGGCGCTTCCCGGATCGTGACAATCAGAAATATAGTCATAGGGGGTATGCGCTGCACGCATTGTCTGCGTCAGGTTTTTAATTTGTTTCGGTTCTTGATGATATATGACTTTTATTTACATTTAGCGCGCAAATCAATAAAAACCGCGCAAAATGTAGCTTTTCCTTGAAGCCAGCTTTATTGGCTGGCCCAGAGAATACGCGCCAGCCAGGCAACCTCTTCCGTCGCCAGGACGCGACCGGGATGGGCCGGGTTGATCGAGGCCAGCTCGATCCGCCGCGCCGTCAGGCGGGCCAGTTGCTTGACCATCACTTCGCCCTCGGTGGTGCGGACCACCACTCGATCGCCCCGGCGAACGCTGGCCGATGGCGAGACGATCACGACGTCACCGTCGCGAAACAAGGGTTCCATCGAATCGCCGCTGATCTCCAGCGCATAAGCGTGTGGGTCACCGATCTCCGGAAACGGAATTTCATCCCATCCACCACCGAGCGGATAGCCCGCATCGTCGAAGAATCCGCGGTCTCCCGCCTGGGCAAAGCCGATCAGCGGAATGGTCGGCGCCGGGCGGTTGGCCGAACCGCCATTTTCGATATAGCCGAGGAAGCGACCGAGATTAGCCCCTGTCGCATCAAGGACTTTGGCGACGCTCTCGGTCGAGGGCCAGCGGGCTTTTCCCTCGCGGGTGATCCGCTTGCTTTTATTGAAAGTAGTGGGATCAAGCCCGGCTTTACGCGCAAGAGCAGAGGCAGTCAGCCCGTTGTCGCGGGCCAGAGCATCGATTGCCGCCCAGATGTCGCTATGTTTCAGCATGGGAAGATTGTCCCGCAGTTCGGTTGATTTCGCACCAGGAATAAATACCCGAATCTTCTTGACGCGTACCTGCTTTGGCGCCACAAGGTATATGGTTTGTTCCGCAAAAGGGAGAGTCATATGGCACGAGACAGGTATGTCGGTTGCGTTCTCAGCGATCGGGCAGCCGAACCATTCACAACTGTTGAGGAGGCGTGGCTGTGGTTCGTCCGCTGCTGCGTGGCGCGGGCGGAGGGTGCGCGCTTTGGTGCCGGGCGGGGTGAGGTGGCCCGTCCCTGCGAACCCGACGATATTGCCCGCGAGGTCGGTCGGCTCTATCGCGGCCGGATCTTGCGCCCCGCTCATCTGGCGGTGCTCGACCGCTTCGGTCGTCGCCTTGCCCCGCCCGATCCCTGGGCCGGGGACAGCCAAACCGACGCTTTGTTGTGGGCCGAAGCGCTCGATCGTCTGGCGACACCGCTGAAGCGCAAGGGGATCGTATCGTGACGGAAGTCGGAAAAAGTGAAGAAAATCAGATGTTTTATCGCCGCGCCCTGGTGATGTTTTCCGGCCGGGCCGATCTGTGCTGGCTGCGATTGCTGCGGCCGGGCTTTCGTCATTGCTTTGTCGTGGTGGAAACGCCAGGCGGCTGGGTCAGCCTGAACCCGATGGCGCATCGCACCGATCTGACTGTCTTGTCGATCCCGTCCGGTTTTGATCTGGCCGGGTGGTATCGCGCCCAGGGCTTGATCGTGGTGGAGACGGTTTCGCACCCGCCGCCCCGGCGTCAGGCTCCCTGGCGGCCCTATAGCTGTGTCGAGGCGGTCAAGCGGGTGTTGGGAATTCATGACGGATTCGTGCTGACACCCTGGCAATTGTTCCGCTTTCTCGAAAATAGAGGAAAAAAATCATTGACAGGGCGCGGAGATTTGCGTGATGATCTTCCCATCAACACCACATTTGCGCCCGAAGCCGACCGGAGCCCCGCTCCGGCGGCTTTTTTTGTGGCCAAATCAGAACAAAACAAGATCAAACGCTCCGGAAAGGAATTCGCCATGGGTGGTTTTTTCGCTCCCTCATCCTCGCCCAGCCCGGCCCCGGTGGTGGTCGCCCCCACCCCCGATACCAGCACCGAAGACGCGGCCAAGGCCCGGCAGGAGACGGTCGAGCGTAATCGGCGCGGTTTGTACGGCACCATCGCCACCTCGGAATCCGGGCTGTTGTCGTCTCGGGCATCGGGCGGCAAATCGCTGCTGGGAGAGTGAGGATGACCCGCAATTCCCCTCGTGTAGAGGATGCGGCGGCGCGGGGTGAGCATCTGCTTGGCCCCGATGCCGACGATCCTTCAATCCTGCTCGGCCGCTTTCGCAAGGCCAAGCAACGCCGCGCCGTGTGGGAGTCGCATTGGCAGGAATGCTATGACTTCGCCTTGCCGCTGCGCGATGCGATCCTGACCGCCTCGGTGCCGGGCGAGAAAAAAGCCGACCGCCTGTTCGATGGCACCGCGCCCGATGCGGTCGATCAACTGGCCGCCTCGCTGTTGTCCGAACTGACCCCGCCCTGGGCGCAATGGTTCGGCCTGACCGCCAGCGACCGGCTGGAGCCGTCCGAACGGGACCGGGTCGCCCCGGTGCTCGACCGCATCGGCACGGTTCTGCAATCGCATTTCGACCGCTCGAATTTCGCGATCGAGATGCATCAATGCTATCTCGACGTCGTCACCGGCGGCACCGCCTCGCTGCTGTTCGAGGAAGCGGCTCCGGGCGAGTCCTCGGCCTTTCGCTTTACCGCCGTGCCGCTGGGTCAGGTCGTGCTGGAGGAGGGGCCGGACGGGCGGCTTGACGTCACCTTCCGCCGTTGCGAACTGACCGTCGCCGCGCTTCACGCCCGCTTTCCCGCCGCCCGCTTGCCCGAGGCGATCATCCGCGCCGCCGCCAACGATCCCGATCTGCGCATCGGCATCGTCGAGGCGGTGGTGCCGTCGCAGGGCTCGTATGGCTATGCCGCCGTGTTGGAGGCGGAGTCCGACGAAACCGTGCTGGCCCAGGGCCGGTTCGAGATGAGTCCGTTCATCAATTTTCGCTGGCTGAAGGCCCCAGGCGAGGTCTATGGCCGCTCGCCAGTGATGAAGGCGCTGCCCGACATCAAGACCGCCAACAAGGTGGTTGAGTTGGTGTTGAAGAACGCCACCATCGCCGTCACCGGCATCTGGCAGGCCGACGATGACGGGGTACTGAACCCCGCCAACATCAAGCTGGTGCCCGGCACGATCATCCCCAAGGCGGTCGGCTCGCAGGGGCTTCAGCCGCTGGTCGCGCCGGGCCGGTTCGATACCTCGCAACTGGTGCTGGACGATCTGCGCGGCCGGATTCGCCACGCCTTGTTGGCCGACAAGTTGGGCCAAACCAACAGCCCCAAGATGACCGCGACCGAAGTGCTGGAACGTTCCAGCGAGATGGCCCGGTTGCTGGGGGCGACCTATGGCCGACTGCAAAGTGAATTGCTGACCCCCCTGGTGTTGCGGGCGGTTCACATCCTGCGCCGCCGGGGCGAGATCCCCGATCTTGTGGTCGATGGGCGCGAGGTCGATCTGCAATACCGCTCGCCGCTGGCGCAATCACAGGCCCAGCGCGACGCCCGCAACATGCTGACTTGGCTGTCGTCGCTGTCGCACTTGGGGCCGGAGGCCCTGGCCGCGATTGATCCCGCCGCTGCCGCCCGCTGGCTGGGGCGCAGTTTCAACGTTCCCGCCGACATCCTTCGTCCCGTCGCCGCCGCCACCCCGACGGAGGCCAACGATGGACTCCGCTGAGACCGGCTGGGACGGGTTGGCTCCGTCCTCCGCGCCACCGGGCGGGGCCGAATCTGCCCTGTTGGCCCGTCAGACCGCCCGGCTGTTTGCCTCCCCCGACGGGGTGGCCCTGCTGGCCCACCTGCGTTCGATCACGCTGGACCGCTGCCTTGGCCCGCACTCCGGCGAGTCCGCGCTGCGCCACCTCGAAGGTCAGCGCCACCTTGTCCTCCACCTGCTGTCTCTGGCCGCCCGTGGCCGCGACGGACGGTGAGGACCTGTTTCAAACCAAAGGAAGACCCGATGTTCGAAGACGATTCCCGCGACAGCTTTGCCGATCCCGATCTCGATTCCGCCCGTAAGCCCGCCGTCCGTCCCGCCTCGATTCCCGCCAAGTTCTGGGACCAGGCCAAGGGCGAATTGAGGACCGAAGCGTTGCTTCAGGCCTATCTTGAGCTTGAACGCCGCGTCTCGGCCCGGGGCGGTATCGACATTCCCGACAACGCCGAGAAATACGCGATCTCGGCCCGCCATCCCGCCGTCACCTCCGATCCCGAAATCAACAAGCGGCTGCACGAGGCCGGGTTTACCCAGCAGCAGGCTCAGTTGGTCTATGATCTGGCGTTCGAGCGGCTGGTGCCGTTGCTGGTCGCCGCCGGGGCCGAGGCCGGGCCGGACTCCGGGGCGGGGACGGACAGTGCCGCGCCCGATCCGCGCGACGGCGAGATTCTGCATCTGTGCGATCATTTCGGCGGTGAGGCGCGCTGGCGTCAGATCGCGCCGCAACTGGCGGCCTGGGGGCGCAAATCCCTGCCACCCGAGGCGTTCGAGGCCCTGGCCTCCAGCGTCGAGGGGGTTAAGACCCTGCATCGTCTGATGAGTTCGGGCGAGCCCAGCCTGGGCCGCGCCCCGGCACCGCGCGACGAGGCTCAGTCCGAAGATCAACTGAAGAAGATGATTCAGGACCCGCGCTATTGGAAGAACCGCGATCCGGCCTTCATCGCCAAGGTCTCCGACGGCTTCCGCCGCCTGTACGGCGAGGCCTGAGGCACACCCGTCCGTCGGGGGGACTCCCCCGGCGGGCGGGGTGTTGCCTAGCGATTCATCGCCGCAATGCCCGAGCCGATCTCGAGGGTGGCGAACCAGTCGAGGAAGCGTTTGACGTCGTCGCCCTTGAAGATCAGCCCGTGTTGCGGGGCCAGGATGTCGATGTCAAGCTTCGAGACCTGGGCGATCCAGGCGTCACGCGCCGGGGGAGACGGCATCCAACGGCGATGGAAGCCTTCCATATAGCCGATATGGCGGTTGAAATCGGTGACGAACAGGCTGTCGGCCGGGCGGTCGCGCGGAATCAGCGCCGCGCCGATGTCGCCCGAGAACAGGATGCGAGCCTGCGGGTCGTAGACATTGAAGTTACCCGAGGAATGAAGGTAATGCGCGGGCAGGAAGCGCAGCCGCAGCGACGGCGACAGCGCCACTTCCAGCCCCTCGTCCGGAATCGTGGTGAAAACGGCGTCACGGTCGAAATGCGACGCGAAGCTCTCCCACAACCACGAAATATAGATGTCGATGTCGGGTTGGCAGACCCGCCGCCACAGCGGCAGCGACGAGCCGATATCCGGGTCCTGGTGCGAGATGAACAACGCCTTGACGTGCTCGACCGGAATCTCGCGGGTCAGCGCCGCCAGCATCGAGGGGAACACTTCGATCCCGCCCGGATCAAGCAGGATCGCCGAATCGCCCGAACGGATCATGTATTGGTTGGTGTCGATGATGCGGTCGGGCTTTTCCGGATCCTGGCCGAACGCCTGCCAACAATGATCGTCCCGGCGGAACAGGGTGACGCATTTCATCCGTGATGTTCTCCCGGTCTAGGCTTCGGCGGTTAGCCGAAAGGCCTTGAGTTCGTCCAGGCTATCCAATCCGAGCCGCCGCAAGGCCTCGCCCCGGTCGGCGGCGCGGCGGACCGCGTCGGAGGCATCTTCGATCATCACCCGCAAATCGTCGACATAGCGACGCATCGTATCGGCGACAGTGCGGAATTCCTTTTCATGGACACCCGCCGCCGCCGCCTCGATCGCGATGTTGGTGGCGATTGAATCCGACTGGCTGACCACTTCTTCGACTGCATGGGTGCGGCGCGACAATTCACCGACCGCCGCCGCCATCCCGTCCAGCGTATCGACCATCCGTTCGGTCGCGGCGGCGAAGGCGCGTTCGGCCACCAGCGCGCCGGGGCCGCTGCCGCCGACCAGATCGACCGCCCGCTCGAACATCGTCATGTGTTGCAGGCCGAGCAGGATCGTCGAGGAGAAGGCAAAGGTGCGGCCGCGCAGCGCCTCCATCTCAAGCTGAATCTGCGCCAGACGGTTGACCAGTTCGCGGGTGTATTGGGTCAGCGCCCGCACGGCGCGCCCCTTGTCCCCGGCCCGGCCCGCCGCCAATTCGGCGTTCAGCGAGAGGATGCGCAGATTTTCGGCCAGTTCGTCCAGATCGGCAAAGGAATGAAAAGCCCGGCGGCAATCGCCCAGCAGGCCGCCTGCGCGCGCTTCGATCCGGTTGGTGCGCGGAGTTGCGCTTCGGGCCGGTGCCAACGCCACGTTCATCGACCCTCTTCTCCCCGACTGGTCGTCAGTTTACGGAAAACCTGGGGATCATAATGATTTTTGTCGTCGGAAACAGAGGGAATATCGCGGAGGGACGCGATGGGGCGGAAAATGACGATCCCCATAAAAGGAATTTATTGACAGATATGGGAATGTAAGTCTATAACCGTCCTTATCAACACCCGAACTGCGTCTGGCCCCCGGCCCGCCGGTTCCCCTTTCCCACATTGATCGATTTTGCCCCGGAGAACCGCTGATCCCAGCGGCCCGGCGCTCTTGCCCGTCTTCCTCTGGCCGCCCGAGGCCTTGGCCAGCCTTGCGGCGATAACCGGAAGAGGGCGGCTGCTGTGTCCTAACCCATGTCATCGAAAGGAACAAAACATGTCCACGAGTATCGTCAACGCCTATTCGGTCCAATATGGCCACGAGGTCCACGCCGCCTATCAGCGGATGGGCACCAAGCTGCGCAACACCGTCCGCGCCCGCAACAACGTCAAGGGCGCGGTTGCGGTGTTCCAGAAGGTCGGCAAGGGCACTGCCAGCACCAAGGCCCGTCACGGCAAGGTGCCGGTGATGAACATCGATCACACCGCCGTCGAATGCCAGTTGTACGATTATTACGCTGGCGACTGGATCGACAAGCTGGACGAACTGAAGGTCGAGCATGACGAACGCGCCGTGCTGACCAATGCCGGGGCCTATGCCCTGGGCCGCAAGAGCGATGAACTGATCATCGCCGAACTGGACAAATCGACCAATTTCGCCGCCGACGGCACCACCGGCCTGACCAAGGACAAGGTGCTGACCGCGTTCGAAATGCTGGGGGGCGCCGATGTCCCCGACGACGGCGAACGCACCGCGATCGTCGGCTGGAAGCAATGGTCCGAACTGATGCAGCTCGACGAATTCGCCAGCGCCGATTATGTCGGCGAGGACGATCTGCCGTGGAAGGGCACCCAGGCCAAGAAGTGGCTGGGCACGTTGTGGATGCCCCATTCCGGCCTGACCAAGACCGGAAACGTCCGCTCTTGCTACTGGTACCACAAGACCGCGGTCGGTCATGCCTGCGGGGCCGAGGTCAAGACCGAGATCACCTATCACGGCGAGCGTGCCGCCTGGTTCGTCAACAATTTCATGTCGCAGGGTGCGGCGCTGGTCGATCCGTCCGGCGTGGTCGCGCTGCGGTGCCTCGAAGCCTAAGGGAGGACCAGATGGCTTATCTGTCGAAGGATCTGTCGGTCCTGGCTTATGCCAACGGCTTCACGCTGTGGCACTACACCACCCCCGATCTCGCCAGCGTCGTTGATACGACCGGCTATTTCAACCCCGCCGCCCAGATGTTGCGGGTCGGTGACATCGTGATCGCCAATGTCGATACCGCCGGGTCGATGAAGGCCGGTCTGTTCCTGGTCTCGGCCAATGCCAACGGCATCGTCGATGTCAACGATCTGACCCAGATCGGCAGCGCCGACAGCCGGTAGCACCGGCTTTACCCTGGTTGGGACGAGAGGCCGGGCGGTGACGCCCGGCCTCTCTGACATTTCATCGGTCTTAAAGAAGGAATTCACCGCCATGGCCTTGTCCGCCATCGGGCTGTGCTCGCGCGCGCTGTTGCGTCTGGGCGCGACCACCATCGCCAGTTTCGAGGAAGGCACCGCCGAGTCCGAGGTGGCGGCCAACCTCTATCCGCCGCTCCGCGACGCCGTGCTGTCGTCGCATCCGTGGAGCTTTGCCACCGCGCAGGCGACGTTGTCTCGGCTGGCCGCGGATCCCGTCGCCGATTGGGAGGCGGCCTATCAATTGCCCGCCGATTTCCTTCGGGTGCTGTCGGCCGGGCCGGAAGGGACGGGGCGGGGGCTATCCTATCGTCTGGCCGAGAAGCGGCTGTTGTGCAATTCCGACGACGTGACGCTGACCTACATCTTCCGCCCCGACGAGGCGGCGTTTCCGCCCTTCTTCGATCAGATGCTGATTGCCCGCCTGACCGCCGAATTCTGCATCCCGATCACCGAGAGCACCAGCCGCGCCCAGTTCCTGTTCCGGCTGGCCGAGGACGAGTTCCGCCGCGCCAAGCTGATCGACGCTCAGCAGCATACCCCCGTCGCGATTTCCGATTTCCCTCTGGTCGAGGTGCGGTCATGAGCCTGCTGACGCTGAACAAGACCAGCTTCACCGCCGGAGAACTGGATGTCGAGATGATGGGACGCGGCGATCTGTCGGCCTTTGCCAACGGTGCCCGCTGGCTGCGCAACGTCGTGATCGCGCCCACCGGCGGCGTGTCGCGCCGTCCCGGTCTGCGCTTCGTCGATCGGGCCAGGGGGGCGGGGCGGCTGATCCCGTTCGAGTTCAACACCGAACAGACCTATCTGTTCGTCGTCACCGCCAACCGGATCGATATCTATGCCGGGGACAGTCTGGTCGGCGGGCTGACGACGCCGTGGGGCGCGGCCGACATTCCTCGCCTCAACTGGACCCAAAGCGCCGATACTTTGCTGGTGGTGCATCCCGATATCGCGCCGCGCAAGATCACCCGGAGCGGCGACGGGAATTGGACCATCGCCGAATGGAGCTTTCACGAATCGGGCGGGCTGCTCTATGTCCCCCACCACAAATTCGCTGCCGACGCGGTGACGGTGACCCCCAGCGCCACCAGCGGCACGATCACTGTCACCGCTTCGGCCCCGGTGTTTCAGGCGGGTCATGTCGGTCAGCGTCTGTGGATCGGCGGCAAGCAGGTCCGGGTTACCGCCTTTCTCTCCGCCACCCAGGTCTCGGCCGAGGTTCGCGCCACCCTCGGCGGCACCGCGGCGACTACCGATTGGGAGGAACAATCCTTCTCGTCGTTGCGCGGCTGGCCGGTGTCGGTCTGCTTCCATCAGGGACGGCTGGTGATCGGCGGCAGCCGCGATTTGCCCAACCGGCTGTGGCTGTCGAAATCGATGGATTTGTTCAATTTCGATCTTGGCACCGGCCTCGATGACGAGGCGATCGAATTCTCGATGCTGTCCGATCAGGTCAATGCGATCCGCGCCGTGTTCTCGGGCCGCCACCTTCAGGTGTTCACCTCGGGGGCGGAATACATGGTCACCGGAGCGCCGCTGACGCCGTCCAACATCCAGGTCACCCGCCAGACCCGGATCGGCTCGCCGGTCGATCGCACCGTGCCGCCCCGAGACGTCGATGGGGCGACCCATTTTGTGTCGAGGGACGGCCGCGACCTGCGCGAGTTTCTGTTTGCCGATGTCGAGCAGGCTTATCAGGCCAGCGATCTGGCGATGCTGGCCAAGCATGTGATGGTTCGTCCGCTCGATCAGGATTACGATTCCCGTAATCGCCTGTTCTACGTCACGATGGGCGACGGCACCCTGGCGACGCTGACGATTTATCGCGGCGAGAAGGTCACCGCCTGGACGGTGCAGCAGACCGACGGTGCGTTCCGCTCGGTCGCGGTGGTCGATGGCGATGTCTTCGTCCTGGTCGAACGTGGCACCGCTTTTTTCATCGAGCGGTTCGATGCCGATCTGGCCCTTGATTGCGCCCTGTCTGGCCGCCGCGACGGTCCGACCGTGTCCTGGTCTGGCCTGTCCTATCTGGAGGGGCGTACGGTGCGGGTGCTGGCCGATGGAGGCTCGATCTCTGATCGGGGCGTCGCCGACGGGCGGGTTGTCCTGGCCGAACCGGCGGCGGCGATCCAGGCCGGATTGCCCTTTGCCCATCTGATCGAGCCGTTGCCGCCAGTCGGGTCATCGGGGCAGGCCCTGCCGCCGGGCAGCGTTGTCCGTCTGGTTCAGGCCCATTTCCGCGTGCTGGAGACCGAGGCGCTGCATATCGACACCGGGCGGGGCGCGACCGCGATTCCGTTTCGCCGCTTTGGCAAGGCCCGGTTCGGCGACACTCCGCCCGGCTTTTCCGGCGACGTCCGGGTTCGCTCGGTCGGCTGGACCCGCGACGTGATGCAGCCCTTGTGGCGGATCAGCCAGGACGTCCCGCTGCCCTGCACCGTTTTGTCGGTTTCGACCGAAATCAAAGTCGCCGAATAAGGCGCTCCCCGTTTTCAGACTTAAATCCTTGCTCAAGGAAGCAAACGCCATGACCGGACATATCCAGGTCGGCGATGTCGCGCCGCGCGTGCAATACGTCGCCAACGGCAGCCAGACCGTTTTTCCCTATCCCTTCCCGATCTTCACCGAAAGCGACATCGAAGTTTGGATTGGCGCCGCCCGTGTGGCGGCCTCGGCCTATTTCGTTGCCGGGGCGGGAAGCTCCGAAGGCGGTGCGGTGACTCTCGCCGCCCCGCCGCCCCCTGCCACCATCGTCACCCTGCGCCGTCGTCTGACCCTGCGCCGCACCAGCGACTTTCACGATGACGGCATCATCCGCGCCAAGGTGGTCAATGACGAGTTCGACTATCAAACAATGTCGGTCCAGCAGGTCGCCGAGGATGTCGATCGCGCCGTCAAGCGCGCCCATACCAGCAGCTCGAAGGCCGATCTGACCCTGCCCGATCCCGTGCCCGGCCGGGCGATCAAATGGAATGCGGCGGCCAGCGGGCTGGAGAATTCCGCGATCGATGTCGATCAGGTGCTGGCCCAGGCGATGGGCGGAGCGGCCGAGGCCGTGGCCAGCGCGGCTTCGGCCTCGGTGTCGGCCATGACCGCGACGGCGCGGGCGGCAGACGCAACCAGTGCCGCCAGTACCGCCACCGCCGCCGCCGACCGGGCGGTTGCCCTGGTCGGCTTCACCCTCGATTCCGATCCGACCCTGGCCGCCAACAGCGACTCTCGGATCGCGACCCAGAAGGCGGTCCGGGCCTATGCCGAATCTGCCGCAGGACAGGCGACGAATGCTGCGATTGCGGCAATCGACCCTCTCAAGGCCCAGATCGCTTTGGCCAACCTGCGCCAGTTGCTGACCAGTTCAGTCGCCTCGGGGGCGTTGGTCCAGGGCTATCAGTGGGAGCTGGCAACTAACGAGTGGAGCGCCAGCACCGGCCAGACCTTGGTGACGGCATCCCCGAACTATTACACCAACGCGGTCTATGTCCGGCGCACCTTCGCCTATACGGGCGCGGTCCAGTCCGAAACCGTCCCGGCGGGGGCGATCGCAGCGACGGTCAAGCTGTGGGGTGCTGGCGGCGGCGCGACAACCCAGGCCAGCCCCTACAATGATTATGGCGGTGCCGGTGGGTTTACCACCGCGACGATCCCGGTCACGCCCGGCCAGACCTTGGCGATTATCGTCGGCCAGGGCGGATGGAATAACACCTCTTCCACCTTTGGCGGCGGTGGCGGGGTGAGCGGCACGACCGACAGCGGTCACTACCCCGGAACGGGGGGCGGCTATACCGGCCTGTTCAACGGGTCCGTCTCCCAGGCCAACGCCCTCGCCCTTGCGGGTGGTGGTGGTGGCGCAGGAAATAAGTCTGATGATGGGTGGAGTGGTGGTGCCGGTGGCGGGACTTCTGGGGAAGCCTCTAAATCATCCGTTCAGGGGGGAACGCAGACGCAGGGAGGACAGAGTTGTAATCCTGGCTCTGCCCTGCAAGGCGGTAACGGAACGAACGGTGCTGGCGGCGGCGGTGGCGGCTACTATGGTGGTGCCGGTGGTAACGTAAGCTACTATCCCGGCGGCGGCGGTTCGGGCTACATCACGCCGGGGGCAACGAACGCGGCCTTCATCACCAGCCCGGACCACGTCTCCGCACCCAACACGACCGACCCCGCATATCCTGGGGGAATCGTTGGTGCTGGAGGCAAGTATTCCCTGGACACGGGGCGTGCCGGGAACGGCTATGCCGTCATCACCTACACCATCAAATCCGACATGGTGCTGACCAGCGACGCCATTCCCGTCGCGTCCGCTCCGGCCTATGCCTCGCTCCATGCCCTCTATCGCGATGATAGCGGGACGGCCGTCCTCGGCACCGACTTGACCGCCGAAATTAGCCGCGATGGCGGAACGACGTGGACAGCGGCGGCGATCGCCGTCCTGGCCGCCTATGACGGCACCTATGCCTTGATCCGGGCTCGTGCCGCTTTGGCCGCGCAGCCGGTCGGCACGTCGTTGGTGGCCCGCATCAAGACCCTCAATCTCAAGGCCCAGCGCATCGCCGCTCCGGCCCTTTATGCGGAGTAAGCGCGATGACCTCCTGGATCGATCCCCTGATCGAAACCATTACCGCCAAGCTGGCGGAACAAGGCCTTGACCCGGCTGACGTCGCCTATGCGACCCGGCGGCGGATGGCCTACGACCTGCGTTGGCCGGTCCGCCGCCAGATGGAAGCCCATCTCGACGCCGCCAACGGCAACGCCACGACGCTTGAGGCGATGAAGGCCGAGTTCGCCGACATCAAGGCCCATGCCTTTTTCGCCAAACCCGAAAGACCGTTTTAAGGAGAGCACGATGGCCGAGGATCTTGCCGGTTTGCGCCAGCATCTCGCGCTGCGTCTGCCCGACCGGATCGCGGCGGCGGTCGGCGGGTACGAGGCGTTCGTTACGACCGTTCCGCCCGACGATGCCAAGGGCTTTGCCGCCTGGCACGCCGCTGCCAAGGCGGCGCTGGCCCATGTCGATGCGCTGGTCAAACTGGCCCGCTGGGCCGAGGGCGGGACCAATGTCCGTGACGAGGCGGAGGGACTGGACGGCGTGCTGGCTCGCGCCCGTGCCGTTCTGGCCGGGTTCGAGGATGAGGACGAAGACAGTGGAGACGGGGAATGAACCCCGTCGATTTTCCCGAATTCGTTCTGGTGTGGAACGAGCGCCAGGGACTGGGAACGCCGCGTCATCAGATCCGGATGGCGCGGTGGCTGGCGGAACGTCGTAATTGGAACGACCGCGAACTGCTGCTGATGGCGTTCCGTTCCAGCGGCAAATCAACCGTAGTCGGTCTGTATTGCGCCTGGCTGCTGCGGACCGATCCCAACCTTAGAATCATGGTGCTGGCCGCCGATCTGGCTCTGGCCAAGAAGATGGTCCGCAACGTCAAGCGGATCGTCGAGCGCCATCCGCTGACTCAGGGGTTGAAGCCGAAACGGCGCGACCAATGGGCCGCCGATCAGTTCACCGTTAACCGGTCGGGCGAGTTGCGCGACCCGTCGATGGTCGCGCGCGGGATCGGGGCCAACATCACCGGCTCACGCGCTGAAATGGTAATCTGCGACGATGTCGAGGTGCCCAACACCTGCGACACCGCGCCGAAGCGGGCCGATCTGCGCGAGCGGCTGGCCGAGATTGATTACGTGATGGTGCCGGGGGGAACCCAGCTTTACGTCGGCACTCCGCACAGTTTCTACACGATCTATGCCGAGACCGCCCGGCTGGAGGCGGGGGAGACCCGCCCCTTCCTCGACGGGTTTTCCCGTCTCGAAATCCCGTTGGTCGATCCGGCCGGGCGCAGCGCCTGGCCCGAGCGCTTCCCCCTCGACCGGATCGCGCAATTGCGCAAACGCTCAGGCCCGAACAAGTTCGATAGCCAGATGATGTTGCGCCCGGTCAACATCGCCGATGGCAGATTGGATCCCGACCGGCTGCGGCTCTACGAGTCCGAACTGGTCTATGCCGAGGGCAATGGGATGCCGTTGCTGACCTTGGCGGGGAAGCGGATGGTGTCGGCCGCCTGCTGGTGGGACCCGGCCTATGGTGCTCCCGGCAAAGGCGATGCCTCGGTGGTCGCGGCGGTCTTTACCGATGAGGAGGGAGGCTATTGGCTGCACCGGGTCCGCTATCTCGAACACGATCCGACGCAGTGCGATGACCTTGACGAGGCCAGCCAGCTCTGTCGGCAGGTCGCCGCCTTTGCCGCCGATCTGCATCTTCCGGCGGTGCAGTTGGAGACCAATGGGCTGGGCCGCTTCCTGCCCGGTCTGCTGCGGCGCGAAATCGCCCGGTCGGGCCTGTCCTGCGCGGTGATCGAAGCCAGTTCGAGCCGGGCCAAGGACCAGCGGATCGTCGATGCCTTCGATGCGGTGCTGGCCGCCGGAGCCCTGCACGCCCATCGCAGCGTCTGGGACACCCCCTTTGTCGCCGAGATGCGGGAATGGCGGCCGGGGGGCAAAGGCCATGACGACGGATTGGACGCCGTCGCCGGATGCCTGCTGTCTCAGCCGGTGCGGCTGGGACGACGACGCAGCAGCACCCCGTCCCGTGCCGATTGGCGGCCCGGCGGCGGCAGTCTGCAAGCCCATACCGATTTTGAATTGTGAGGATTGAAGGAGCGCCGTTGCGATGGATCATGCCTTTCTCGACCCCGGCTGGTGGGTCACCGCGATCGAACTGCCCGCGCTGGGCGCGATGGCGCTGTTGCTGTGGCGGGCGCGCCAGGAGTGGGACAGCCGGATCGACGAGCTTGAACGCCGTTTCGATCTTGGCCTCGGTCAGATGCGCGAGGCGCTGGCCGCCTACAAGCTGGAGGTGGCGAAAAGCTATGCCACCACCGGCTATCTGAAGGATGTCGAACGCCGCCTGACCGAACATCTGGTTCGGATCGAAGCGAAGCTGGACGCGGTTCAGACCGGCCAAAGATAGGAGGAAATCCGATGGACCCGATCTCGATTGCCCTGGGGCTTGCCCAATTTGTTCCTGGTTTGATCCGGTGGGTCAGCGGCGACGACCAGTCGAAGGCGGCCAAGGTCGCTGAAACCGCGATCAACGTTGCCCGCGAGGTCACCGGCAAGGACAGCGGCGAGGCCGCCCTGGCCGCGATCAAGGACGATCCCGCGCTGGCGCTGGCGCTGCAAAAAGCCTGGATGGTTCACGATCTCGCCCTGGCGCGCGAGGAAACCCGCCAATTGGCCGAGATCAACGCGACAATGCGGGTCGAAGCCGCCAGCACCGATCTTTATGTCCGGCGCTGGCGGCCGACCTTTGGCTATGCCGTCGCCTTGACCTGGACCGCGACGATGGGCGCGGTGTCGTGGGCGATCATCGCCCAGCCGGTTCAGGCCCCCACCATCATCACCGCCCTGGTCAACACCTCGCCGATTTGGGGCATTGCCTTGGGTGTGCTGGGGGTGTCGGTGGTCAAGCGCTCGCAGGACAAGAAAAACAAGGTTTAACGTATGGCGGTGGGCCAAAGACTTGGCCCACCGATTGCCCCTCGCCGGGCGCGCCCATCCGGGCGCTTGGCCGCCGCCGCAATGGCGGCCAGATACCGGCGAACGGCTCATTTCAACGGTTCGCCGGTATCACATTCCAAGAGAGGAACAGACCCCCATGTCCGGTTTTTCCAATATCGTTCCGTCCGCTTTGACGCTGGCGGGCGATTTTTCCCAATCCGAAAGCGATAAGAACGCGGCCCAGGCGCGGGCCGATCAGGTCGCCCTTCAAAACGACCTGATCGAATCCGACCGCCAGACCCAGGCGGCGGAGCGGCGCGATCTGCTCGCCCGTCAGCAGGCGACCCAGCGGGCTCAGATCGCGACCTGGGGCGTCGGTGGCGAGGGTGGCTCGTCCGACGCGCTGTTGAGCGGGCTGTCCCAGCGCAGCACCAGCGAGCTTGCCGCTCTCGACCGCACTGCCGCGTTACGCTCGGCGCGCAATCGGGCCAGCCTGCTTGACGACGACAGCAAATCCAGCGCCTCGGCGCTCGATCTGGCCAAGAACGGCTATAAGGTGTTCAGCAGCTTTTATGATTGGATGGGGTAGGTCACACCATCAGGCTGGTGGCGGCGGCCGGGCTGGGTGGCAATTCGACGAAGGCCCGCCCGGCCTGAAACGACACGCCGCCCTTGATCCCGGTCAGTTGGGCGCATTCGGCGAAGATTCCGGCGATGTCGCGGCAGATGGCGGGGTCGAGCGGCTGGCGGGTCCGCACGATCAGGTCGAACCGCTTGGTCTCGCGCAGCACCAGCCCGTCGAACTGAATCCGGCCCAACCGGCTCATCTCGATATCGAGGATGAAGCGCTTTTCACCGCCGCCGCCGCTCTGTTTCCGCTCCTCCGTATCCGATGGGGTCTGGACATGGAGCCGGATCGGATCAATCTGCGCCCCGTTCAGGAACGGCATCGTCAGGGTCTGCCATTCCCCCGCCGGACCCTTGGGCTTCGCTGCGTCCTCAGCCAGGGACTTCATGTCGCCCAGCAGCCGGTCGGCCAGATCGTGCCGTCCGATCTTGTCCAGTCCGCGCTGAGTCGCCTCACCGCCCGGCAGGCGGGAGTCACCGTTGCGCACCGCCGCTGCAAACCCGGCCAGCGCCGCCGCCAGTCGCGGCCCGGCCTGGGGCAAGGCCTGCATCAGCACATTGGCGGCCTGAAGATCGCTGCGGGCCAATTGGTCGATCGCTTCGGACAAAGCGGGCCAGCCGCCGGTGCCCAAGCCCGGAATCGTCGGTGGCGGGGCCGGGGGCGGCGGCAGCGGCTGGCCGACCACGTCAAGTCGCACCGTTCCGCCGACCGGCAGCGCCAGACCCGAGGGCAGCGATAACAGTCCGGCCTCGGTCTGCACCAAGACACCGCCGCCTGGAACCGAATTGCTCAGCACCCGGCCAGTCAGGCTCAGCGGTGCGGCGGGCGTTGGCGGCGCGAGCGAAAGTCCGCTCCCTGCTCCAGGCGGGACTCCGCCTCCCGTCGGCGGCGCGGCCGGATTGGCGGTGGGGAGGGACGGAGCGGCCGGAGCATTGCTGTTTCCCTCCGCCGGTCGCGCCTCGGCCAGACGCAGCGGAATTTGAGTCCCCGGGGTCAGGTTGGTCCAGGCGGAGGGCAGGGTGCCGGGCGTGGCGACCGCTGGCAGCGGGGATCCGGCTTGGGCGGTTGCCGGGCCTTGGCCAGGGCCTGGGGACGTGGCGGTCGATTGCTGTCCCAATGGGGGGAAAGCCCCGCTGCTGGCTCCTCCCGGCACTGGCGCTGTCCCCGGACGGAGCACAATCGCGGTCAGGCCGGGCAATCCGTCCGCCAGTATGCCCGGTGCCGAGGCATTGGTCAGACCGGCGGTGGCCGTCCCCAGGTTTTGCCCCGTCAGACTCTTGGCCTGAGACAGGCCGGTGCCACCCAAAGGGGAAAGGGATGGGGACAGCAGGGGCGGCAGGCCGCCGCCCGCCGCCGTCAGCGTTGCCGCCGGAGTGCCTGCGGTGGCGCGTCCGTTGACCGCCGCCAGCCGCAGCACGAAGCCGTCGTTCTGTTGCACGAACTGAAAGGTGAGGCTGGCGCCGGGGCTGGCCGAAAATCCCGGCGGAATCTTCAGATCGAGGAACGAGCCGTCGGGCAAAGCCAGCCGGGCCGTGGTGCGGGGCTGGCCCGAAATCGAGACCAGGGTCGCCTCCAGAGTCTTCAGGCCTGCTTCCGCCAGCCGGGTTACCGCCTCGGCGGTTTCGGCATTGGCCGGACTCGTCACCACCGCCGGACTGGGCGGTGAGGACGAACTGGCCGGTGGGGCGGACGGCAGGACGCTGTCGACCATCGCCTATCTCGTGCGGACCAGACGCTCGACAATCGCCTCGACATCAGCGGCGGCTTCGGCATTGGGCGACCGGGTCATGATCGGGGTCTGGTTGCGGATTGCCTCGCGCACTTTGAGATCGCGGCGGATCACCCCGGCCAGCGGCGGCGAGATTTTCAGGAAGCCCTCGCACGCCTTCAGCAGGGTGTTGTAGATCCGCTCGCCCTCGCGGGTCGAGTTGGCCATGTTGACAACAACGCGCAGATCGCTGCCCGGCCGCTCCATGCTGGTGACCTTGATGAAGGCATAGGCGTCGGTCAGCGAGGTCGGCTCGTCGGTGGTCACCACCATGATCGTCCCGGCCGATTGCGAGAAGGTGCGGATCGACTTCTCCACCCCGGCCCCGAGATCGACCACCACCCGGTCATAGCCGCCCGCCAGCGTCACCAGATCGTCGCCCAGCAATTGCAGCCGCGACAGCGGGATGTTCGCCAGCGTGCCCGAGCCGGAGCGTCCGGCGATGACGTCGAACCCGCCCGCGTCAAAGCTGACCGCCGCCTGATTGAGCGTCATCCGCCCGGCGACGACGCTGCCCAGGTCGGTTTTCGGCATTAGACCAAGCTGGATATCGACATTGGCCAGCCCAAGATCGCCATCGAACAACAGAACCTTTTGCCCGGCGCGCGCCAAGGCGTGCGACAGGGTGATGGCGAACCATGTCTTGCCCACCCCTCCCTTGCCCGAGGCAATGGCGATGATGTTGCGCCCCTTGGCCCGAACGGTCGGGCGGGGCGCGAGGGTGGGAGCGTCGGGCGTGCTCATGATGCGGATGCCTCGGTCCAGAAGGTTTCGTCTTGGGGGGCGGCGGCTGCGGGCGGTGGGGGCATGATCAGCCGGGCCAGGGAAATCGCGGAAATCGACGACAGGCCTGACGCGACATGCGGGCTGGCCGAGACGTCGCACAAAGCCAATTGTCCGGCCTCGGCTCCGGCCAGGATCGCGCCGAGACGGCGGGTGGTGTCGAGCCGGGTGGCGAACAGCCGGGTCGCCCCGGTCGAGGCGAAGGATTCGGCCAGTTCGCCCGCTTCGATCGCGTCGCCACCGGCGGCCAGCACCAGGATCGGTTCGACATCGGCGGCTTCGATCAGGCTTTGCAGATAATCCATGTCGCTGGGTTTAAAGCCGTTGAGGCCGGGGGAATCGATCAGGGTCAGGTCGAAACGTCCCTGGGAGTCTTCGACGGCGCGGGCCAGCGAATCCGGTCCCCGCGCCCGCACCAGATCAATTTCCAGGATCGAGGTGAAGGCGGCCAGTTGCTCGACCGCTCCGGCGCGGATGTTGTCGCAGGTGATGACCCCGACCCGGCGCTGTTTCAGCACCGAGCGCGCCGCCAGCTTGGCCACCGTGACGCTTTTGCCCGCGCCATTGGGGCCGACCAGCATGAAGGGGCGCGGCGCGGAATGTTCGGGCAGATGGGCAAAGGCGAACCCGGCTTCCAGCGCGGCGGCGCAGGCCAGGACCGGGTCGGAGATTTCGGCGGCGCGGGCGGCATTGACCAGCCGGTCGATCAGGCGCGGCGGCGTGCCATGGTCGGTCAGCGCCGCCCGGATCGCGTCGGCGGCGGCCGAGCCGTCGCTTTCCCCCAGCATCTCGGCGACGGCAAGGTCAGCATCGGCGGATTCCAGAGCGGCGGTGATCCGTACCCCCTTGGTGCCCGCCGCCCGCTGGGTCGAGACGATGATGGCGTCATCGCCCAGTTCCGAGCGGACCATCTCCATCGCCTCGGACATCGTTGCCGCTGTGAAGGATTTCAGCCGCATCGGCGCACCCTGGGTCCGGGGGAGTTAGTCCGTGTCGTCATCATACCTGCCCCAATGTCTTGATGCGGGCCTTGGGGTGAATTTCGGACTGCCCCATCACCACCGTCATCGGGCGGAACCGCTCGACGATCGAACGGACATAGGGGCGCACCATCGGGCTGGTCAGCAGCACCGGGGTCTCGCCCTGCATCGCAAAGCGTTCGAAGGTCTGGCGGACCCGGCCGATGAAATCCTGCAACTGGGTGGGCGCCATCGAAATCTGCTTTTCCTCGCCCGCGCCGACCAGGGATTCGGCAAAGGCCTGTTCCCATTCCGGCGACAGGGTCAGCAGCGGGATGAAGCCCTGCGGTCCGCAATTGGCGTCGGAAATCTGACGGGCGAGGCGCGAGCGGACATGCTCGGTAATCATCGTGATGTTGCGGGTGTGGCCGCAGGCCTCGGCGATGCCTTCGAGGATCGTCGGCAGGTCGCGGATCGAGACCCGCTCGCCCAGCAGGTTTTGCAGCACGCGTTGCAGCCCGCCGACCGTCATCTGGCCGGGGATCAGTTCGGCCACCAGCTTCTGCTGCTCCTTGTCGAGTTCGTCGAGCAGCTTTTGCGTCTCGGCGTGACTGAGCAGTTCGGGCATGTTGTCCTTGACCACCTCGGTCAGGTGGGTGGTGATCACCGTTGGCGGATCGACGACGGTATAGCCGCGGAACAACGCCTCTTCGCGCGCCGCCGCGTCGATCCACATCGCGGGAAGGCCAAAGGTCGGCTCGCGGGTCTTTTCGCCCGGCAGCGAGATATCCTCGCCGCGCGGGTCCATGATCAGCAGCATGTTGGGGCGCAGATCGCCGCGTCCGGCCTCGACCTCCTTGATGTGGACGACATAGGTGTTGGCCGGAAGCTGCATGTTGTCCTGGATGCGGACGCTGGGCATCACAAAGCCCATCTCGGCGGCGACGGCACGGCGCAGCGACTTGATCTGATCGGTCAGACGCTGGCCCTTGGGGTTGTTGATCAACTGGAGCAGCCCATAGCCCAGTTCCAGCCGGATCAGATCGATCTTGAGCGCGGTCGAGATCGGTTCCTCGGGCACCGGGGCCTGTTGCAGCGCCTGCTCGGCCTGAACCTGAACCTCCTCGTCGGCCTTGGCCCGCTTGCGCCGGTCGAGATAGAACGCCGCCGCCCCCATCCCGCCGCCCAGTACGGCGAAGGGCAGGAACGGCATCCCCGGTACCAGCGCCATCATCATCATCAGGCCCGCCGCCATGCCGACGGCACGGGGATAGCCCGCCAACTGGGCGAACAGGGCCTGATCGACCGATTCCTGAATGCCCGCCTTGGTCACCAGCATACCGGCGGCGACCGAAACGATCAGGGCAGGAACCTGGGTGACCAGACCGTCGCCGACCGTCAGCTTGGTATAGATGTCGGCGGCCTGGGCAAAGGTCAGCCCGTTCTGGGCCATCCCGATCACCATCCCGGCGATGACGTTGATCGCGGTGATCAGCAGACCGGCGACGGCGTCGCCCCGGACGAATTTCGACGCACCGTCCATCGCGCCGAAGAAGGCGGATTCCTGTTCCAGTTCGGACCGGCGTTTGCGCGCGGTCGGCTCGTCGCATAGTCCGGCCGACAGATCGGCGTCGATCGCCATCTGCTTGCCCGGCATCGCATCAAGGGTGAAGCGGGCGGCCACTTCGGCGATACGGGTCGAACCCTTGGTGATGACGACGAAATTGACGATCACCAGAATGGCAAAGACGATAATGCCGATGACGAAATTGCCGCTCATGATGAAGCTGGAGAAGGCGGCGATGACCTGACCCGCGCCTTCGACCCCTTCATGGCCGTGCGACAGAATCAACCGCGTCGAAGCCAGATTCAACGCCAGCCGGATCAGGGTGGTGATCAGCAGAACCGTCGGAAAGGCACTGAATTGCAGCGGCTTCTCGATGAAGATCGCCACCATCAGAATCAGAACCGAAATCGTGATCGACAGCGACAGGCCGACGTCCAGCGCCCAGGCCGGCAACGGCAGGATCAGCACGGTCAGAATCAGCATGACGCCTGCGGCCAGGGCAACGTCGCCCCGCCGCATCGCCGCGCCTAACCGGCCGAATGCCTGCCGTGTCGCCAGGGTTCCGCTTCCCGCGTCGCCTTCGGCCATCGTCAACTATCCTTAAATCGCGGCGCGGTCGGGTTCGCCGCCCGCAGGTGGCGGCACCGCAACGCCGTCATCGGCGTATTGCTTCAGCTTGTTGCGTAGCGTCCGGATCGAAATCCCCAGAATGTTGGCGGCATGGGTCCGGTTGCCGAGATAGGCGTTCAGGGTGTCGAGGATCAAATCGCGCTCGACCTCGGCGACGGTCTTGCCGACCAGCCCGGTCGCGCTGCCCGCCGTCACCGACGCCGCCGCGACGGCGGCCTGGGCCACCACCGGATCGGGATTGGTGCCGACCGCTCCCCCCGACAGCAAGATCGCCTCGGCTCCGATCTCGGGGCCTTGGGCCAGCAGCACGGCGCGATGCATGCAGTTTTCCAGTTCGCGGACATTGCCGCGCCAGGAATGGCGGACCAGCATCTGCCGCCCCTCGGCCGACAGCGGGCGGGAGGGCAGGCCGTTGGCTTCGCTGTAGCGTTTGATGAAATGGTCGGCCAGCACGGTGATATCGAGCGGACGCTCGCGCAGGGCGGGCAGGGCCAGGGTGACGACGTTGAGGCGGTAATACAAATCCTCGCGGAAGGTGCCCTTGCGCACTTCCTCTTCCATGTGGCGGTTCGAGGTGGCGAGGATGCGGACATCGACCTTCACCGGCTGGCTGCCGCCGACGCGGTCGATTTCCTTTTCCTGAAGCACACGCAGCAGCTTCGATTGCAGCCGCACATCCATTTCGGAAATTTCGTCGAGCAGCAGGGTGCCGCCATTGGCTTCCTCGAACTTGCCGACCCGCCGCGCTACCGCGCCGGTGAACGCGCCCTTTTCATGGCCGAACAATTCGGATTCCAGCAGATTTTCCGGGATCGCGGCGCAATTGACCGCGACGAAGCGCTTGTCGGCGCGGCGGCTTTTCTTGTGGATGAAGCGGGCGACCAGTTCCTTGCCGGTGCCGGACTCGCCGGTAATCATGATCGAGGCGTCGGAATTGGCCACCTGTTCGGCCAGCTTCAACGTCTGGGACATCCGCGGGTCTTTGAAGACGATGTTGTGGCTTTCCTGGGTCACCGCCGCGATTACCGCCGCGATCAGTTCGGCATCGGGAGGCAGCGGGATGTATTCCTTCGCGCCCGCCTTGATCGCCCGCACTGCCGCCGAAGCGTCCGAGGCGATGCCGCACGCCACCACCGGCACGACGATCCGTTCCGCTTCCAGCGAATCGATCAGGGTGCGGATGTCGCATTTAACGTCGATCATCACCAGATCGGCACCCTGGCCTCGCAGTTCCTCAAGCCCTGCTTCGAGGGTGACGACATGGCGGACCTTGGCCCCCCGCGCCATCGCGATCTGGCTGGCGGCACCAATCTGCCCGTCCAGAGTGCCGATGATGAGAAGTCGCATCTGGTAACTCTCCCTCCTCAAGCCGCCGTTCAGGCGCGGTCGGTCTTGATGATTTCCGTCATGGTCACGCCCAGGCGGTCTTCGACCACCACCACTTCGCCGCGTGCCACCAGCCGGTTGTTGACATAGATGTCGATCGCTTCGCCGACCTTGCGGTCCAGCTCGACCACCGCGCCACGCCCCAGCTTCAGCAATTGGTTAACCTGCATCGTCGATTTGCCCAGCACCGCCGAAACCTGCACCGGGATGTCGTACACCGCCTCCAGATCGCGGGCCGAACGCGGGCTGTCGGGCACGTCGCCACGCTGTTGGTCGTCGCCCTCGGACTTCAGATCGTTCAACTCGAAATCAGGCATAGTGTCCTCCGCGTCCGGCTGGTGGCCGGGAATTCTTTATTAACGCCCTCAGTCGCCGGGTCTCAGCTTTCGGCATCGGCGGCCTCCGATCCTCGTTCCGGTGGGGCCAATGCCCGTTCGACCGCCGCCTCGATGTCGGCGATCAGGCGGACCTGATCGCGCTCGGCACCGCCGTCGGTCCATTCCACCCGGCAATCGCCGGGGGGCAGCCGGGGGTCGGCCTGCACCACCACGCGTCCCTCGAATCCATGCAGCCCGGCTTGGCTTTCCAGCCGTTCACGCACCGGATCGACCAGGCTGGGGACGACGCGGACGATGATCCGCGGTTCGTCGAGGACATTGGCGAAGCAATCGAGCACGGTACGAATCACTTCTTCGAACGCGTTGGTTTCGCAAGTCGCGGGCAGAACCTTGCGCAACACCGCCATCGCGACACGGGCGGCGACCCGCTGCGCTTCGTCGGCGGACTGGGCTTCGGCCTCCTTCAGCGAGGCGAAGCCACCCGCCAGCATCGTCATTGCGTCGGCCAGTTGACGCTCGGCCGATTGAGCCGCTTCCTCCAAACCGCTGCGCCGCCCTTCCTCGAAAGCGGAATCGCGCACCAGCTGCAAATCCTCCTCGGTGAAGGTCGGCGGCGGTGGCGCGACTTCGACCGGCGGCGGAGCGGGTTCGGCCATCGCGATCTCGGTCTCGGCCGTCATCGGCGCGCGTTGCCGCGTGCCGCCACCCGGCGGATCGAAATCGAGATCGAACATGTACTTCCGATAGGCCATTGGTTTCACTGTCCCTCAAGCGCCGGGCGCTTATTCCATTCGCTTGGTCTTCGCGCCATCGGGGGGCGAAGCCTCTTAGTAGACCAGTTCGTCTTCTTCGCGGCCTTCCGAGATCACGATCTGGTTCGAGGCGGCCAATTCCTTGGCCATGACGACGATGGCCGACTGGGCCTGATCGACATCGCGCAGACGGACCGGGCCCAGCGCATCCATGTCTTCCTTCAGCATCTTGCCCGCGCGTTCGGACATGTTCTTGAAGAACAGTTCCTTGACCGCCTCGGCCCCGCCCTTCAGTGCGATCGCCAGCTTGTCCTTTTCGACCGAGCGCAGCAGCACCTGGATACCGGCGGAATCGATCCGGATCAGATCGTCGAAGGTGAACATCAGCGCCTTGATCTTTTCCGCGCTCTCGCGGTTGCGTTCTTCCAGTGCGCTCATGAAGCGGTTTTCGGTGTTGCGGTCGAGGTTGTTGAAGATATCGGCCATCAATTCATGCGAATCGCGCCGCTGGGTGCGGGCAAGGTTGGTCATGAATTCGGTGCGCAGAGTCTTTTCGACGCCGTCCAACACTTCCTTCTGCACCGCCTCCATCCGCAACATGCGCATGATCACTTCCATCGCGAAATTCTCGGGCAGCACGCCCAGCACCCGCGAGGCGTGATCGGCCTTGATCTTGGACAGCACCACCGCGACCGTCTGGGGGTATTCGTTCTTCAGATAATTGGCCAGCACCTGCTCGCTGACATTGCCGAGCTTGTCCCACATCGTGCGACCGGCGGGACCGCGGATTTCGTCCATGATCGAACTGACGCGATCGCGCGGCAGCGCCTTCATCAGCAGGCGCTCGGTGGTGTCGAACGAGCCGGTCAACGAGCCGGTCGAAGACAGCGCGTCGGCAAATTCGACGAAGACCCGTTCGACCAGATTGGCCGACACCGTGCCCAGGCTGGCCATGATCTGGGACAGTTCCTTGATCTCGTCGTCGCCCATCATCCCGAACAGCTTGGCCGAATGCTCTTCGTTCAACGACAGCATGAACATTGCCGCTTTCTGCGGGCCGGTCAGGCTGCGGTAATCTTCCTTCATGCGGGCCATGGCTGGGGCGCTCCGTTACAACGTGTCCGATCGCGGATCGGATCAGCTTTCCTGATAAAGCCAGCTGCGGATGATCGACAGGGCTTCTTCGGGGTGTTTCTCGACGATTTCGCCGATCTTGCGGATCGACGACGCCTTGACGCGGCCTTCGACCTTGTCGATGTCGATCAGTTCATCGGCGATCACTTCCTCTTCCTCACCCAGGCCAGGGGCGGCCAGCGCGACCGCGCCGGGGCCGGTCAATTGCGGCATCCCGCCGCCTTCGGCGGTCAGCAAGCGGCGACCGTCGGGACCGACCTGACCCTGCATCGATTCGATGGCGCGGCTGATGAGAGGACGCAGCACCAGCAGCAGGAACAAGATCGCGACAATCGACAGGCCGAGGTTCGAGGCGATCTTCTCGACGAAATCGCGCCGCATGCCGAAGATGAACTCGCTCGGGTCCTCGATCTGGTCGAGTTCTTCGCCCTTGTAGAAGGGCATCGAGGCGACCTTGACCTGATCCTCGCGATCCTTCGAAAAACCGATCGCCGATTTGACCAGCGCCTCGATCTGGGCCATCTCTTCCGGGGTGCGCTCGCGATAGGTGGTCTGCTTGCCGTCGGCCGATTTCTCGCGGACACCATCGACCAGCACCGCGGCCGAGACCTTGCGCACCTCGCCGACTTCGCGGACGGTGTTCTTGGTCTTCTTCGAAATCTCGTAATTGACGGTTTCCTGGTTCTTGCTCGATTTGCTCGACGACCGCAGGTTGCCGTTGGCGCTGGCGTTGGGATCGGGCAGGTTCTGTTGCACCGTCACCGGGGTCGGTTCGGTATCCTGGCTCTGCTCGCCCTCGTTGATGGTGACCTGCGAGCGGACAACCTTGGTTTCCGGATCGAACGATTCCTCGGTGGTGACGGCCCGGCTCATGTCCATTTCGACCGTGACCTCGGCGCGCACCCGGCCCGGGCCGAGCGAGCGTTCCAGCAGATCCTCGATCGTCTTGACCAGCCGCGCCTCGTAATTGAGTCGCATCTCATCGGCGGTCTGGGCGAGATAGTCCTGGCTGTTCTCAAAGCCCTTGGCGAGCAGGGTGCCCTTGTCGTCGACGATGGAAATCCGCGACGGCTTCATCTTGGGGACGGCGGCGGCGATCAGATGCTGTATCGCCAGAACCTGACCCTTTTCCAGCCGCTGGTTCCCCTGCATCTTCAGGATCACCGAGGCCGACGGTTCCTGGGTATCGCGCGAGAACGCTTCGCGCTTGGGCAGGACAAGGTGGACGCGGGCGGCTTTGACCTTGTCGATCGAGCGGATCGTCTTGGCCAGTTCGCCTTCCATGGCGCGAACCATCGTCATGTTCTGCTGGAAGCTGGTGGTGCCGAACGCGTCCTGCTTGTCGAACAGTTCGTAGCCAGCCATCCGGCCGCCGCTGGGCAGCGCCTGTTCGGCCATCCGCACCCGAAGATCAAGCTTGCGATCCTTCGGCACCCAGATTTCGGTGCCGTCCTTTCGCAGCTCATAGGGGACCTTCTCGGTGGTCAGGCGTTCGATGATCTGTTTCGAATCCGCCAGATCGAGATCGCCATAGAGCAATTCCATCTGAGGCGCGGCAACGCGGCTCATCAGATAGATGAAAAAGCCAAGGACGCTGATGCCCACCCCAGCGATGGCGGCGAGGCGCATCGGCCCCAAACCCCGCAGCATTTGCAGAAATGCGTTCACTTTGACTCCATCACGCCATGCAGGCCCGCCAGGGGCAGGCTAGGCCCTCCGCGCTGAAAAGAAAGTTAACATCACTCGGCAAATCTTGCCCAGTCCAACCGCTTTTTTTCCGGCATGACCGTTGCTAGACATTTCAGGCGGTTCCGGAGCACACTTGACGATGACCACGATGGCACGCGATCCGAAAGGCTATTACGCGGTCCTGGGACTCGACCCCGAGGCCGATGCAGACGAGATTCGAGCCGCCTATCGGCAACGGGTCAAGGTGGTCCATCCTGACCGCGATCCCTCGACCCGTGCGCGTGAGGAATTCCGCCGTCTGATGGAAGCCTATGCCGTGCTGAAGGACGTGATCCGCCGGGCCGAATATGACAGCGCCGCCCCCGACGACGCCGGGGCCGAAGGCGAGTTTACCCCGATGCCGGTCGCCTGCGGCTCGTGCGGCAGCCTGACCGCCCAACCCCGTTATGTCGTGTTCCGCACCGTCCGGTCCTATCTGATCTGGGCAAAACTGGGTCATCTGGACGGAATATTCTGCCGGGATTGTGCCGATCATGCCGCCGCCAAGGCCTCGATCGTATCGTGGTTGTGGGGATGGTGGTCGCTGCCCGGTCTGATTCTCACCCCGTTCGCCCTGCTGGCCAATCTGTTCGGCGGGTCGAAGCCCCGGCGCGAGAACACCCGCGTCCTGTTGCGGCAAGCCCGCGCTTTCCTTGGGCGGGGCGATCTGGTTCTCGCCCGCTCGCTGGCCGAACAGGCGGGCCACTTCGCTCGTGGCGATGACCGTGCCCGAGTCGTCGCTCTGCTGCGCGCGACCGAGGGTGCCGTCACCGGCCATCACCGCCGCCTGAAAAGCCGCTGGCGACTCGGCGGGCGGGTGTTCCTGGCTCAGGCCCTGCCGCTGCTGGCCCTGCCGGTGACGATCGCGATCTTCGCGCTGATCGCGACCCGGCCATGGGATCAGCCGGTCTCGACCGTCGCCCCGATTGCGATTCATCCGGCGACGGTCGGCGAAATCCGTCATGTCGCCGTCGATGGGTTGAAGCTGCGGATGGCACCGCTGCCGGGTGCGCCGGTGCTGACCCTGCTCGACCGCTTCACCACCGTCGAGGTCAAGGCCGCCACCGCCACCCCGGATTGGGTCGGGGTCCGCACCCCCGCCGGGATCGAAGGCTATGTCGAGACCCGGGCGCTGTATGCCGGGTCGGGATCGCGCTTCAAAACCGAATGGTGCACCGATAATCGCGGTCCTCCGCCCACCGCCGGGGAAATCCTGTCGCGCCGGGTCAGCGGCGATCACCGCCTGCTGGTCCATAATGACGGCCGCCGCGACGGGGTGGTCAAACTGAAGACCATGGCGGGCAGCACCGTCTTGTCGGTCTATGTCCCCGCCACCTTCCATATCGGTGTCGGTGGCATTCCCGACGGCACCTATCGGATTGAATACGCCACCGGCACCCGCTATTCGCGCGGCTGCGCCTTGTTCATCGACGAGATGCAGGCCTCGGTGCTGCCGATGACCGTCACCTTCCATTACCAATCGCCGACGGCGAACCGCTCGCTGACCAACATCGCCGAGGTGTGGCTGTCGCCCCAATCCGAGTCCGGTCCCCGGCCGTTGCCGTTGCCGCCCGATCGCTTCGCCGCCGACGATTAGACTGGGGGCGATATAGCTCCGCTTCGCGGCAGGGTGACCACCCTGACCCGTTCGGAGGCCAAAGCCTCCGAACCTCCAATTTCTTTATTATTTCAATTATTTAAAAATATGGAGGGGTCGGGAGGCTGGCCTCCCGATTAGGGGATCGGGGGCGAAAGCCCCCGAAGCGAGACGGGGGGCTATCGCAGTCCCGCTTGTTTCAAGCACAGATCGGTCCAGGCCCGGCCCAGCCGCTCCGACGCCGAATTCTGCGCCAGCCGGTCGTTGAGGCTGGCGAAATCGACCCGGTCAAGCGGCTGGTCCTGATCGGCGCAGGTGAAGACAAATCGGACCTCGCCGGTGTCGGGATCGCTGTGGCGTTGCAGGCACTGGGCGCAGATTTCCTTCAGCATGCATTGCATCGGCGCGTTGATCGAGCCGATCCCGGTATGGCCGCGCTTCAGCCAGGGGGCCAGCCGGTCGTGGCGGGCCTGGGCCACCGCTGCCATCATCTTGTCCGATCCGATCGCGATGACGCGATCGACCGAGGACAGCGGGATGGTGGTTTCGCCCAGGCGGCCCTGGCCATAGGCCTCGATCGCCTCGACGATGGTGCCGACGAAGCTAAGGTCGCCCGGCCGTCCCACCGGCAAGGGATCGCCGGAATCGACGCACCACACCACCCGGTCGGCGGCGGCTTCGATCTCGGCCTGCTTGAAGCGGTCGGTGGCCTTTTTATATCCGGCGAAATACAGCACTTTCGATCCGGCGGCGCGGAAGGCGGTGCCGATCGAGAACAGGACGGCATTGCCGAGGCCGCCGCCCGCCAGCAGTACGGTTTCGGTGCCGCAGACATGGGTGGGCGCGCCGGTCGGCCCCATCAGCACCACCGGCTCGCCGGGGCGCAGGCAAGCGACCAGATCGGACGAGCCGCCCATCTCCAGGACCACCATGCCGACCAGTCCGGCCTCGGCATCGACCCAGGCCCCGGTCAGCGCCAGCCCCTCCATCGCCAGCCGACCGGCGACGGCATGGCCGTCCGGCCGTTCGTAATTTTGCAGGCGGAAGAACTGGCCGGGCCGGAAGGCACGGGCGGCGGCGGGGGCGTGGACCACCAACTCGACGATGGTGGGGGTCAGCCGGGTGACGGCATGGACGGTCGGACGCAGATCGGCATCCAGCCGGGCGAACAGATTCTGGGCGGCCACTGCCGAGGGGGGCAGGCGGCGCATCGCCTCGGTCACCAGCGGATGGCCCTGTTTGGCCGACGCCATCGCCGAGACGACGTTCCCGGCATAAGAGGGGTGGAGGTCGCCGAAGAAGCTGACCCGTCCCTCGCGGCCTTCGACCCGCATCAGCACCGCCGGAACCGCCGGTTTGGGGCGGGGTCGGGGGTGATGTCGTTGCCGTCGGGATCGACCGCCTGGAAATAGCGGCCGTCGAGGGCGAAGCCGTCGAACTCGCGGGCCAGCGCGGTGTTAGGGACGGTGCCCGCCGCGATCAGCACGGTGCGGGCGGGAACGAAATGGGGGTTGCCCTCGCTGTCGCGGACGGACAGCCCCCGCGCCGCGCCGGTCTCATCGGTTTCGATCGCCAGCGGAGTCAGGTGCTCGGCAAAGCGGATGCCTTCGTCCAGGGCATGGACAACCTCGTCACGATTGCGCCAAGCCGGGCTGTCGGCCAGTCCGCGCCGGTACAGCACGGTCGCGCCCCCCCAGCTTTGCAACAGGTCGAGCAGGCGGGGAGCCCGCCCTTCCGCCGCCGCCGCGGCCCGCTCGGTGCGGATCAGGCGGGCGTGGGCGATGAATTCGTCAGCGATGGCGCGGTCCAGTCCGGGCCACGCCTCAAGGACCGAATCCCCCTTACCCGCCGCGTTCAGCGCTTCGATCCGGGTCAGGAACTTTTCGACCTGGACCGGATAATAGGCCAATGCCTCGGTGGCGGAATCGATCGCGGTCAGGCCGCCGCCGATCACCGCGACCGGCAGGCGCACTTGCAGATTAGCCAGACTGGCGGTGCGGGCGGCTCCGGTCAGTTGCAGCGTCATCAGGAAGTCCGAGGCCAGCCGCACCCCGCGCGCCAGTCCGCCGGGCAGGTCGGGCAGGGTGGGGCGTCCCGCTCCCATTGCCAGGGCGACATGGTCAAAGCCCATCGCCAGCGCGCTGTCGAGGGTGATCGCGCCGCCGAAGCGGACCCCGCCATAAAGGGCGAAGCCGCTGCGCCGCTCCAGCAAGAGCCGGATCAGATCAAGGAAATTCTTATCCCAGCGGACGGTGATGCCGTATTCGGCGACGCCGCCGAACCCGCCGGGAATCCGCTCGCCCAGGCGTTGCCACAGGGCGCTGATGTCGCGGATCGGCTGGAACGGCACCCGCCGCCCGTCGGGGGCGATCCCGGTCAAGGCGGGGTCAAGCGGCTCGATCTTCAGCCCGTCGATCGCGGCGACGGTGTGACCATCCTGGAGCAGATGGTGGGCCAGGGTATAGCCCGCCGGACCCAGCCCGACCACCAGCACGGCGCGGCCGCTGGCCGGGCGGGGCAGCGGACGGGCCAGATTGAGCGGGTTCCACCGCGTCAGCAGGGCGTAAATCTCGAAGCCCCACGGCAGGTCGAGCACATCGCGCAAGGTGCGGGATTCGATCGACGGAATATCGACCGGGTTGCGGCCCTGACTGCCATAGATGCAGGCATCCATGCAGCTATTGCAGATGCGGTGGCCGGTCCCGGCGACCATCGGATTATCGACGACAATCACCGCCAGCGCCGCCAGCGACAGACCGGCGTTTTTGACCTCGTTCAGCTCGGAAATCTTCTGATCGAGCGGGCAGCCCGAGCGCGAGACGCCGCCGCGCTCGATCCCGGTGCGGCAGGAATCCCGGCCTTGGTGATGACAGCCGATGCAGTAATGGGTCTGGTCCAGCGCCTGGGCCAGACTGGCACCGGGATCGGTGAGGTCAAAGCCGTCGCGCGGGCGCCAGGATTGGGGAACGGCTTCCCAGGTCGCGCAGCCGCCCAGCTCGATCCGTCGCGCCGTCGCCGGGGCCTTGGGGTCGCGCTTGCCGGGCAGGCGGAACAGGATGCTGTCGCTGTGGGGCGTCCGCGCGGTTTCGGCCAGCTTTGCCGCCGCCAACTGGACCGCCAGCGCCAGATCGTCGCCGTGGGCGGCCTCGTTATCCATCCAGGCCAGCACCGAACGGGCAAAGCCCAGCTCGCTGAACGGCTCTCCGGTGCGGGCTTCGAAGGCGGCGGTCAGGGCGCTTAAATCCAGCGCGGCGGCCTCTTCGGCGGGGAGGGCGCGGGCGGCGCGGCGCTGGACGAACTGACGCTTGGCGGTAAACAGCGGGGCCAGCGCATGCTGGCGGTCGGCCAGACTTGCCGCCGGGGCGCGGATGCCGAACAGGCCGGTCAGGAAATCGTCGAGATGGGGGGTCAAAGCCAGGATCAGGGCGGATTCGGCGGCGCGGTCGGGCGGTGCGGCGCGGGCTGCGCGGGCGGCGGTCAACCGGGCGGCGAGGTCGGGATCGGTCCGCGTCAGGAGGTCAACAAAGGCCCGGTCGGTGCGGGCCAGCCCCTCGTCGCAGTAAAGGTCCGCAAAGGCGAGTCCATGGCCGAGCGAGGGCAACGATACGTCCGAAGTCATATAAACTCCTGCCAAGGCCGTTGTCGGTGTCAAAGTAACACCTCGTTAACCAACGGCTGTCACCTTCCTGGGT
>NZ_AQPH01000012.1 GCF_000442515.1 Magnetospirillum fulvum MGU-K5
GCTTGGTCGTCACACCCATGAACGAGCACAAGCCCAGGAAGCGGGCCAGCACCACGTTGTTGACCAGAGCCGCTCCGACGATCAGCAGCAGTAAATCGTGCATCGAATATCCCTCACCCGAGATCGGTATGGCAGCTTTCGCCCGGGCCGGGGCCGTAGGCGCGACGGATAAAGCGGGGGGTCAGATCCCCCTTTTTGGCGAGATAAGACGCCGTCAGCCGGGCGATCACGATGCCCACGCCCAGTCCGACGACGGTTCCCACCATAGTCCGGGTTTCGCCGCCGCCCAACTGGTCGATGGTGACCATCGCAACCAGCATGGTCAGCAGCGGGATCGCATACGCGGTGATTGATGCCCGCATCAGCGATCCGCCGCCCAGGCCGACGACCACCCGGTCGCCGATCCGCAGCCCGGCGCTATTGGCCAGGGTAAAGCGTTTGGCCAGCAGGCGGGAGGTGTTGCCGGTTTTGGTGCCGCACAACGCCGCCGACATGCAGCCGTTACAGGACCCGGTCGGTTCCGGTTCCAGAATGGCCAGTCCGTGTTCGAAGGCAACCACCTTGGCCACGGCCTCGATGGTGGTCTCGCCTCCCGGAGTCGCTGTGTGGTCCAAACCCTGGCTCATGTCTCCATGCCGCCTTTCAAACGGTTCTGTCTTAGGCCGTCACCGTGGCGGTAACGCCATCGGGGGTGACGAAGATCGCCGTCAGACCACCGGCGGCGCGCAGGATGTCCTGGCGCCGTTCGACCGGAGCCAGCAAAAGCGCGGTCGACAGCCCGTCAGCCGTGGTGGCGTTGTTGGCAACCACCGAAACGCCCACCATCGCCGGCGCGGTCTTGCCGGTGCGGGTGTTGATCAGATGGGTGAACTGGCCAGCATCGTCGAACAGGGTGCCATAGCCGCCCGAGGTCGAGACCGCCTTGTCGACGACGTCGATTTCGGTGACGGCGCGCGAAGGATCGGCCGGGTTGGCGATGCCGATCCGCCAGGCCGAGCCGTCCGGCTTGGTCGACAGCGCGCGGGGTTCGCCCATATCAACCAGCATGTTGACGAAGCCATGGCTCCGCAGCACGTCGGCGACGCGGTCGGTGATGTAGCCCTGAGCGCCGGAATTGAGCGTGATCGCCATGCCAGGACGGGCCAGGGCGATGGTGCGGTTAACCGGATCGATCTCGATCCCGCGCCAATCGACCAGGGCCAGGGCCTTCGCCATGTCGGCGGCGGCGGGACCGGCGGGGTCGGGGTTGGCGGCGGTGAAATGCTGGAAATACAACTGCCACACCGGCTGAATCGTCGGGTCATAGACGCCGTCGCTGATCTTCGCCAACTCACGGGCGTGGGTCAGCATTTCGATCAGTTCGACCGGAGCGTTGTCGAGGCGGCCGTCGCGGTTGAGCGCGGTGATCGCCGAATCGGCGCGATAGACGCTGAAAATCGATTCCAGCCGGGCCAGTTCCTCAAGACCGGCGGCGATGGCGGCGCGGGCCTTGGCTTCATCGGTGTGATAGAGCTGGATGGTCGAGGGAGCGCCGAGAGTGGTGCCTTCCCAACGGACCAGACGGGCGGCCTGCGCCTGGCTCGCCTGCCAAATCAGGGGCAGGCCGGCGGCGGCAGCCAGCACGGTGATGGCACGACGGCGGTTGATACGGACGGTCATAGAACCTCAGCCCTCCTCCAGCGAACATCCTGTCTCCGGGGCGGGTGCCGCCGCTCCGGACCGGATGGATATGCTCAAATCTTAGTCACGTTGTCAAACATGCCCAAAAAAACGTCGGGGCGCATCCTAGGCTACCCAAAAGCGCGGTTCAAGTCCTACCTACCCCTGACCGCGTAAGGATGAACCAGTACAGAGTGGCAGAATTCCATCGAATTCAGCCATTGTGCAACGCACCCCAGCCGCATGGCTGGCATGTTTAACCGAAAATGGGGCGAGAAACGCCACAAAATTTCGTAGCCCGCCCCCGTCACAGCGAAGTGACATAGGAATGAGCATGACCTTGGGTATAGGCGAGGTCTGGGTGGGAGGGGGTCCGGCTTATTCCGGCCGCCGCACTACGCCGAACCAATAGGTCTCGACGCCATGAATCGCCCGAAACAGGTCGTCGATTTCCATCGGCTTGGCGATATAGCCACAGGCTCCGGCGCGATAGGCGGTGGCGACATCCCATTGCGAGGTCGAGGTCGACATCACCACGACGGGGAGATGGTTCAGCAGAGGGTCGGCGCGGATTTCTTCGAGCACCTGGATGCCGCCCTTGCGCGGCATATTGATGTCGAGCAGCACCAGGTGCGGCATGTCGGGATCGGCGTCGGCCGAAAGTGGGCGCAGGCGTTCCAGCGCCTCGATCCCGTCGCGTGCGCGTTCGACGATGCAGGGGAAGGGGCCTTCTCCGATCGCTTGCGACACAAGGGCGACGTCCCCCGCATCGTCGTCAACGACCAGAACACGATAGGGGGACACAGCGTTCATTTGGGATTTACCGCATAATGTCGATGTTTAGTTCTGTATTAAAGCGAAACCACGCTGCGAAACCACGGCATAAGCGATGTGCCGCCAAGTCAGAGCTGACTTAAATGTCTGTCTTGGCTGCGACTTTTTGGCTTCGAGGACACGATCCTATCCCGGATATCGGCCGTATGCAAACCGGGATCGCCGAAGGTTGGGTAATGTCACTTGCATGATGCGTTGTTGGCCGTTATACATTGGTTGAGAGACGCACACGCACGTGCCTATGGCCCGTTGGGGTTATGCAACGACGATCGCGTCCTTTTTGGAGAAGCTGGCCGTATGGGCCGGTCCCCGAAAGGGAGGTGGACATGGTTGTGACCCGCGAACGGGCCTTTATCCCAAGATTTGAAAAAAGTATGTGACGGCGGTCAGGCATGACCGGTCAATCCGGTCGTCTGCCGCCGACGCGTTCCGCGCCCCAACCCCCTCCTTTGCGGGAGAGTGGGCGATCACCTCGTGTTTGGTTCGGCAACCTTAATGGACGGGAACCGCTTGCTTAGTGGAGACTAGAAAAGATGAAGCATATCGCGTTTGACGGACGATTGGTGGTAGTGGGTTTCGGCAGCATCGGACAGGGGGTTATGCCGCTGATCCTGCGCCATATCGACATCGATCCGACTCGGATCACCATCATCACCGCCGACGAACGCGGTCATGACGTCGCCAACGAATACGGGCTGCGCTTCATCAATCAGGCTCTGACGCAGGAGGATTATCGTCCGCGACTGAGCGCGATGTTGGGCAAGGGCGACTTCCTGCTTAATCTGTCGGTTGACGTGTCGTCGGTGGCCCTGGTCGAACTGTGCCGCGATCTCGGCGCGCTTTATCTCGACACCTGCATCGAGCCGTGGCCGGGCGGCTATACCGATCCCAGCCTCAGCCCCAGCCGCCGCACCAATTACGCCCTGCGTGAGACGATGCTGGGTCTGCGCCGTTCCGGTCCGGCCTCGACCGCGCTGATCACCCACGGGGCCAATCCGGGTCTGGTGTCGCATTTCGTCAAGCAGGCCCTGTTGAACGTCGCCGCCGATACCGGGCATGGTACGACGATCCCCCGCGACCGCGCCGGGTGGGCCGCGCTGGCCGAGCGAGTCGGCGTCAAGGTCATTCACGTCGCCGAGCGCGACACCCAGGTGGCCGACCGTCCCAAGGAAAAGGGCGAGTTCGTCAATACCTGGTCGATCGACGGCTTTGTCGGCGAAGGCTGCCAGCCCGCCGAACTGGGCTGGGGCTCGCATGAAAAGGGCCTGCCCGCCGATGGTCGTCGCCACGATTTCGGCTGCGACAGCGCGATCTATCTGATGCGTCCGGGGGCCAGTCAGCAGGTGCGGACCTGGACTCCGACCGAGGGGCCGTTCCACGGCTTCCTGATCACCCACAGCGAGGCGATCTCGATCTCGGACTTTTTGACGGTGCGCGACGGCGACAAAGTGGTCTATCGCCCGACCTGCCACTATGCCTATCACCCCTGCGACGATGCGGTGAAGTCGGTTCACGAACTGGCGGGCAAGGGCTGGGTCCAGCAGCCGCGTCAGCGTCTGATGATGTCCGAGATCACCGGCGGCATCGACGAGCTGGGCGTGCTGCTGGCCGGTCACGCCAAGGGGGCCTATTGGTACGGGTCGCAGCTTTCGGTCGGCGAAGCCCGTGCGCTCGCCCCCCACAACAACGCCACCAGCCTTCAGGTTACCGTCGCGGTTCTGGCCGGGATGGTGTGGGTGATGGAAAACCCCGAACGCGGTATCGTCGAGCCGGACGAGATCGATTTCCAGCGTATCCTTGAAATCTGCCGTCCTTACCTGGGACCGGTGGTCGGGGCCTATACCGACTGGACCCCGCTCGATGGGCGCGGCACCTTGTTCCCCGAAGATATCGACACCAGTGATCCCTGGCAGTTCCGCAATATCCGGGTCGCCTGACCCGGCTTGCACGCCGAAACGGGGGAGCATGACGCTCCCCCGAGCCCGGCAGGTTATCCCCGCGCATTCTTGCCGATTTCGATTGCCTCGAACCGGCTGGCGCGGAAGGTGGCTGACCAATGCCCTATCTTCAGTCCCGCTTTCTGCTTCAGATGAGCGAGGAAGGACCGGGGGTCGGGCAATTGCTCCCACACTGCGGGCAGAAACAGAGCCCGCCTTGCTCCATCCTCGATAATCAGCCCGTCGCGGCGTGGCCGCAATTGGCCCAGCAAATCCGCTTCGTCGGCGAAGCGCATCGCGACTGGCGGGGTCAGCACCGACACCGACAGGGCCAATCCGTCCAGCTCGCTTTCGGCCAGCGGGGGAAAGCGCGGGTCGCTGAACGCGGCCTTGAAGGCATTGTCGACGATATCTTCGGCCAGCGACCGCCATGCCAGCGGCGAGCCGATGCAGCCGCGCAATTGTCCGCCTCGGGTCAGGGTAACGAACGCGGCGCCGGGGTGACTGAGCCGATCAGCACGCTCGGCCGGTACTGGTGCCGGTTTGCCGTGGGCGAGACCATGGCGGATCGAGGTCCAGGCCAGATCGAGCAGGGTGGGGCCAAGGCTCCGAATCGCCTGGGCGTCATCGTCGGTTTCATACAGTGCCCAGGCGCCATAGCCGACCACCCGGTCACGCGGTCCGGCCGTGTCGCCGGAATTGCGCAGGTCGAGGCGCTCGATCCGTAATCCCCGCCGCTTCGCCGTCAGCAGCAATCCGGCCAGCGGATTGTGTCCGCAGGCGGCATCGCCTGCGATCCCATCACCGTCCAGCCGCTCGATCGCGGCGGCGGTGGATTGGTCCTGGCGATTGCAGGATTGGTAATCGAGATAGTGTGACAGATCGGTCGAAATCACGATCAGGGTCTCGGCTCCGCCCCAGACGGTGTCGAGAGCGGCGGCGACCGTTTCGGCCGGAGCTTCGCCGACAACGAGCGGCAGCAGCAGAAAATCGGGCCCCAACACGGTTTGCAGGAAGGGAAGCTGGACCTCCAGGGCGTGTTCCTGGGCGTGTGCCGGTTCGAACAGACCGAGGCCGGGCAAAGCGGCGAGACGCTGGGTGCCGTCGCGGTCAAGGGCGACCGGGCCCAGCGGGGTCGTCCACAGATCGGCACCGGACAGAGCCAATCCGCGCAAGGCAACCCGATGCGATGGACCCAGCAGCACCACCCGCCGCACCGTTCCTCGGGCCGGAGCCACCTGGGCATAGGCGGTTGCGGCAATCGGGCCGGAATAGGCCCACCCGGCATGTGGAACGATAATCGCCTTGGGCGCGGGAGGATGGGCGGCCGGAGCTGCGGCGAGCAGGGCCACAAGCTGACGAGAAAGCTCGGACGGATCGGCGGGGTAGAACTGTCCGGCGACGGCGGGAGGACGAATCGCGGTCACTTCGGTCCCTCTCATAGGCAATGTGTCCGAACTTATGCTACTCTTCGGATATGAATAATGCCATCCAGGGCTCTCTTCACCCGGCGCGCCACTGGCATCGACACGACGACGGTCGGGTGGTCTGCGAAGTTTGCCCCCGTCATTGTGCCCTGCGTGAGGGACAACGCGGTGTGTGCTTCGTCCGAGCGGCGTCAGCGGACGGCATGGGGCTGACCACCTATGGTCGTTCGTCAGGATTTTGCATCGACCCGATCGAGAAAAAGCCGCTGTTCCACTTTCTGCCGGGGACGCCGGTGCTGTCGTTCGGTACCGCCGGGTGCAATCTGACCTGCACCTTCTGTCAGAACTGGGACATTTCCAAGGCCAGCACTGTCGACCGACTGAACGATTCCGCTTCGCCCGAGGCGATTGCCGAGGCGGCGGTCCGGCTGGGCTGCCGGTCGGTTGCGTTTACCTATAACGACCCAGTCGTGTTTCTGGAATATGCCGTCGATGTCGCCCAGGCCTGCCACGAGCGCGGGCTGAAAACGGTGGCGGTTTCGGCGGGGTATATCGAGGCGGCGGCGCGGCGCGATCTGTTCGCCGGAATGGATGCCGCCAATATCGATCTGAAAGCTTTTTCCGACGATTTTTATCGCCGTCTGTGCGGTGGGCAATTGGAGCCGGTCAAGGAGACCTTGCGCTGGTTGGTCCACGAGACCCCGACCTGGGTCGAGATCACCACTTTGCTGATTCCCGGCGAAAACGATTCACCCGCCGAGATCGAGGCACTGTCAAACTGGATTGCCACCGCTTTGGGGCCGGAGGTGCCGTTGCATCTGTCGGCATTCCATCCGGACTGGAAGATGCGCGACCATCTTGCCACCGATCCGGCGGTGCTGACCCGATCGCGGCGGATTGCCCAGGCCAACGGCCTGCGCCATGTCTATACCGGGAATGTCCACGATCTCGACGGCGGCAGTACCCGATGCGCCGTTTGCGGGGCGAAGCTGATTGAGCGCGATTGGTACCGGCTGACCGGATGGACCCTGACCGCGAACGGACAATGCTGCGCCTGCGGCGCCGGTCTGGCCGGTCGGTTTGAACCCTATCCCGGTGATTGGGGGGCACGGCGTCAGCCGGTGCAACTGGGATAGGATTCCCCGGCCACCGCGACGGTGGACCGGGGATCGTGATCGCGGCGGATCAGGCGGCTTTGGTGCTGTCGCTGAAGCGGGTGCTGAGCGGTTCCAGAACCGCAGTCACCGCAGCGGTGGTCACCTCGGCCAGCTTGCGCGTCTCAAGCACGGCGTCCTCGAACGACTGGCGGGCCAGACGGGTCTGAAGCTCGGCGAACTCGGTCGGGCTTTTGATCGCGAACAACGCCTTGACTGCGGCGTCGGTCTTTTCAATCGAGCGGGCGAGAACCGCCTGCTGCGCCTTGGCGATCTCTTCGATCGCCTTGACGCTGGCGGCGCTGCTCTTGCTTAGAGCGTCGGCGTTATCTTTTCCGAACGAGACGAACGTTTCGAAGCCGTCGATTTTGAAGCTCATGGTAAACCCTTTCCCAGCGTCACGCGGCGCTCCGCAAGTGGGATGCGCTTTTGTGCAGTGCAACATGAGGCCACTTTAGACCTTTTCCGGTCCGGCGCAACGTCAATTTTTGCATTGCAGCATAAGAGGGTGGTTTACCGGGTTACCGCGAAATCGCGCAGGACGCCGACTTCAAGCTGGGTTTCGCGCAGACGATAGCTGACCGCGTCACCAATCGAGACGATTCCCAGCAATTGCCCGTCGGCGACGACGGGAAGATGGCGAATCCGCCGCTCGGTCATCACCAGCAGCACGCCTTTGACCGAATCAGTGGGGGAACAGGTGACCACTGGGCTCGACATGATGTTGCGGACCGGCATATCGACCGCCGCCTTGCCGAACTGGCTGATGCTGTGGACGATGTCACGTTCGGACAGGACGCCAAGCAGAGAGCCCGAACTGTCGCAGACGACGGCGACGCCGACTTTCTTTCCCGTCAGCAGAGAGGCAGCATCGGCAACCGAATGATCGGGCCGGATGGTGAAGATGTTGTGGCCTTTGATATCAAGGATGGCTGCGACTGACATGGTTCATTCCTTCCGACCCGAACCCGAGGCGTCATGTTTCACCAGCCGGTGGTGGCGAAGACGCCCTGTAACGACTCCAGATTTGGGGGTGAAGGCGTTGGCTTTCAATGGCCGACAGGGCATCAGGTGCAGTCTATGAATCGATCAGAAACGCCAGGCGGGGGTCGGCCGTCCGCGGCACCATCTCATGCACGGTGTAGCGGGCCAGACCGCCGATCACGAACGGGTCTTCGGCGATACGGGCTTCCACCTCGGCACGGTCGTTTCCATACGCCAGAATCGCGCCGCCAGTCCGTGGAGTCTTTGGCCCGGACAACAGAAACAAACCATCCTGAAAGCCTTTGTCGACCCAGGCCCGGTGAGCATCCAGGGCCTGATCGATCTGTTCCAGCGGCGCAAGGTAATCGACGCTGAGCATGAAGACGGACATGGCAGTGCCTTTCTTCCGAGGGAGAGCGCCAAGAATGCGGGATCGGCGGTCAAGATGCCAGCGATACCCCTCTGGTTTGGATGGCGGGTGATCCCACCCCACGCATGACGATTGATAGGGATGGACTCTGATGGATCAGCTTAGGTCAAAGGTTATAGTGATAATGTGGGCGAGCTGATAAGACGATTGACAGGATTTGCTTTTCAACCTCAAAAGGGAGGATATTATAAAGATATACATTTCATTTTTTATATGTTTTCTCATTTGGCGACATCACAATGGGTGTGGTTGCATTTCGCTCATTACGGTCGATAAGCCTTTCGGATTGCAATCAGAAGCCGGGCCAGCCCGTCTGAGGCGCAGCAATGCGGCTCGGTATCAGGCGGCTAGGTGACCTGTGTCAATAAAAAGAAGACGTGGAAAAACCGGGGGGAAGACACTTGAAATCGAACGACCAAGGGATCTGCCCCCATGAAAGCACTTAGTATTCGTCAGCAAATTCTCTTTATGCCGTTTTTGTCGGCTGTGGCGATTTTGCTTGTTGGAGTCTTTGCTGCAAATATCGTCCACGATAAGATCGATGCCGCTCATCGCCTTCAGATCAAAAGCGTGACCGAATCCGCCGTTCGGGTGGTGGGGGCGCTGCACGGGGAAGTCGCGGCTGGACGGCTTGATGAAGAGCAGGCCAAGAGTCTGGCCCGCGATGCGATCCGGGCCATCCGCTTTTCCGGTCAGGAATATTTCTACGCCTACGATTACGACGGCAAATTGCTGTCCCATCCGATCCGGACCGATCTGGAAGGGACCTACAAGCTGAAGGATACCGTCGATTCCAATGGCGTCCGCACCATCGACGAACTGATCAAGGCGGCGCGGCGTGGCGGCGATTTCCTGCCGTTCCAGTGGCCCAAGCCGGGCGAGACGGCCCCTTCGGCCAAGCTGGGCTATGCCGCTGGCTTCGAACCGTGGGGCTGGATGATCGGCACCGGGGTTTATGTCGATGATGTCGAGGTCGAAACCCGGCGGGCCCTGGGGCTGATCGCCGCAGCGGGCGGTATCGCCCTGGTTCTGTCGGTCTTGGTCGGGTTGCTGGTTGCCCACGGGATCGGCCGTCGCGTTCGCGCCCAGTCCGAACGGATGCTGTCGCTGGCCGATGGCGATCTCGACAGTCCGATTGTGAGCGATCGGGGCAATGACGAACTGACCCGGATGGCCGAGGCGCTGGAAATTTTCCGGCGGCGGATGATCGAGAATCGGGAGATGTCGGCGGCGCGTGAAGCCGAGCAGACTCGCCGCGCCGATGAAGCGCACCGGATTGCTGGTCTCGCCAAGACTTTCGATGCGGCGGCGACGCAGGCGTTGGATGTCGTCGCGACGGCGGCGGTCGAACTGGAGCAAAATGCCGCGCAGATGTCTGCGTCCGCCGAGATGACCTCGACCCGTTCGGTAACTGTCGCTTCGGCGGCAGAGCAGGCTTCGGTCAATGTGCAGACTGTCGCCGCCGCCACCGAGGAATTGACCTCGTCGATCGGCGAAATCGGTCGTCAGGTCACGACTTCGGCCCGGATCGCCATCGACGCCTCGAACGAAGCGGGACGGACCAGCGAGCATGTGCGCGGACTGGCCGATGCGGCGCAACGGATCGGGGCGGTGGTCAATTTGATCAACGATATCGCGGCGCAAACTAATCTGTTGGCGCTGAACGCGACGATCGAGGCAGCGCGGGCGGGCGAGGCGGGCAAGGGCTTTGCCGTCGTCGCGGGCGAGGTCAAACACCTCGCCAACCAGACCGCCAAGGCGACTGAGGAAATCGGCGAGCAGATTTCGGCGATCCAGCAGGCGACCGCCGTTGCCGTCAGCGCGATCGATTCGATTGCCCGGACCATCGGCACCATTCGCGATTCGACCACGACAATCGCCTCGGCGGTCGAACAGCAGGGGGCGGCGACCCAGGAAATCACCCGCAATGTCCATCAGGCTTCGTCGGGAACCGCTTTGGTCAGCGACACGATCGCCGAAGTGACCCATGCCGTGACGGAAACCCGCCAGATTTCCAGCGGAGTCCATGATGCCGCCGGGCGGTTACGGCGCGAGTGCGACATTTTGCGGAGCGAGGTCAGCCAGTTCCTCAACAATGTTCGCGAAGGCTAAGTTTCTGCGCTAAACAGGCCTCTTCAGAGCATCGTGCGTCAAACCTGACGCACGATGCGAGTGCGGCCACTAAAGGCCGCGGCCAAGCCACCGGAGGTGGCGCCCGGCAAGAGGCTCAGTTCCGCATGATCGTTTCGGCCAGCTATCGCACCGATATCCCGGCCTTTTATGGGCGCTGGTTCCTCAATCGCTTTCGCGCCGGTTGGGTCAAGGCGGTCAATCCCTATGGGCGGCAGATTTCAACGATCCCCCTGCGCGCCGGGGTCGATGGCTATGTGTTCTGGAGCCGCAACGTCGCGCCGTTTCTTCCCGCGCTGGACGAAGTCCGATCCGCAGGCTACCCCTTTGTCTTACACCATACCGTAACCGGCTATCCCCGCCGTTTAGAACGGTCGGTGATCGATCCCGCCCGCGCCATCGCCGCGATCCGCGAGGTGGTGGCGCGTCACGGGGTGGGCACGGTGGTCTGGCGCTACGATCCGGTGCTGATCTCTTCGCTGACGCCGCAATCCTGGCATCTGGACACTTTCGCGACCCTGGCCGACGCTTTGGCGGGGGCGGTCGATGAGGTCGTGGTTTCCTTCGCCAGCCTCTATCGCAAGACCGAGCGTAACCTGACCCTGGCTTCGGCGGCGGGGGAGCGGTTCGACTGGGTCGATCCCCCCCTTGCGGAAAAACAGGCTTTGCTGATCCGTTTGGTTGGATTGGCGGCAGAGCGGGGAATGACGGTGTCGCTATGCGCCCAGCCGGGATTGGTTGTGCCCGGCGCGGCTCCCGGTCGCTGCATCGATGCCAGACGTCTGGAACGGGTGGCGGCGGCGTGGGGGCGGCCCCGTTCGGTTCCAGCGCGGCCTCGGGGAACAAGGCCCGGCTGTCAGTGTCACGAAAGTCGTGATATCGGCGAGTACGATACCTGCCCGCACGGATGCACCTATTGCTACGCGGTCGGTTCGCGCGAACTGGCGCGGATGAGATTCGCCGAACACGACCCTGATTCTGAATTCCTTTTTCGCCCGCCCGGGTCAATATCCATACCGGAAATGCCGACTTTGCTGTGATGCAGCATATATAGGGATAATACCTGATCTTATCCAATAGACATATTTCTGAAATGGGAAGAACAGGAAATTCTTTATTAAAGTGAAATCAAATTAACTTTGGTGTTTTGCGCCGAATGCCGTATGGTTTTCTCGACCGATTGTTCTCAGACGAGGAGGCTACCATGCTGTCAGGCACGACCAGAGCCGTCCCGATTCTCGTCGGTTCTCGCCAACCCGCCCGGATCGTATCCCGGGTGTTCGATCCTCGTACCCGTCGTTCCCCCTGCTATGCCGGGAATGCCGAACCCTCGCTTGATGAGGTGATCGGCGATCCGATGGTTCGCCATCTGATGGATCGGGATGGGGTTGTCGTCGATTCGCTCCTGTCGTTGTTAGACGAAGTTCGTCTTCGTCTGCGCTAGGCGCACCCTAACAAGGCGACTTGGGTCCGGTCACGGTGTGCCCTCTGGCTCGCCGGGGGCGAACGTGGTCGCTGGCGGTCTGAGCATCGCTTGGGCTGGACGCGGCGCCCACTCCGACCGGGTTCGGTTGGTGTGGGTTTCGCTTTCGCTTTAATCGGCGGCAGTGACGCTATTACGGCCGCCCTCCTTGGATCGGTAGAGGGCGGCATCGGCGCGGGCCAGGGTCGCGTCGAAGCTGGCATCACTTTCATTGCGTGAGGCGCAGCCAAAGCTCGCGGTAAAACGCAGACTGTTGCCGTCAGGCAACGTCACCTCCAACGCTTCGATCGCGGCGCGACTGCGTTCTGCGGCAGAAAGGGCCTCGGCAGCGGGGGTTTCCGGCAGAATCACCGCGAATTCCTCACCGCCCAGCCGTCCGACCAGATCGCAACCGCGCAGGCAGGATTGCAGCGTTCGGGCAAAGTCCCGGATCACCCGGTCGCCGACCTGATGACCATGGGTGTCGTTGATCGTCTTGAAGAAATCGATATCGGCCATGATCACCGTCAGCGGGTGGCCATAGCGGCGGGAGCGTTCGAATTCCAGGGTCGCCTTTTCAAGGAAATGGCGGCGGTTGGCGACCGAGGTCAGGTGGTCGGTGGTGGCGAACTGGCGCAACTCACGCTCCATCTCCTTGCGCTGGCTGATGTCGTAAAGCCAGACCAGGGCGCAGTCACGTTCGTCGACCACCAGCCGCCGGGCCGAGAGCAACCCCCAAAACGAGTCGCCCTGGGGCCGGTTGAGGCTGATTTCGAGATCGCTGATCAGTCCGGTTTCGCCGGCCAGCGCGGATTTGACCCGACCCCGGTCAGCGGGATCGGCGAACAGCTTGGCCAGGGTGATGCCGTCGGTCTGCTCCGCCGTCAACCCAAGCAGGTCGTAGAAGCGGGAATTGGCAAAGATCGGCTGCTCATCCTCCAGCTTCAGGATCGCGACGGCGATCGGGCTGGCTTCCATGATGGTGAGGAGCCGGGCCTCGCGGTCGTGGAGGTCGCGGGTGCGTTCGATCACTCGGCGCTCCAGCACTTCGTTGTTCTGGACGATCCGGTCGATCATTTCCAGATTGTCAAAGCCGATCGAGATGTTGGTGCCGAACACTTCGAGTAGCGAGCGGTCGAGTTCCTCCAGCGGCCGGTCGGCCTCGACATAGATCACGACGTCGCGATAATTCGGAGTGCGCAGGTAAAGGATGGTGTGGGTATCGGCAATCACGGTATCGCGGCTGGCCAGCACGCTGCGGATGCGTCCGATCACGTCGGGGGCGGCTGTCTCGGACGGTGACGACAGCAGCGGTTCGAACTTGCCCGACGCGGCAATGATGGTCAGATCGGCGGTCTCGCTCGGTTCGGCCTGGGTGCACAAGATGCCGCAGCCGGTGGTGCCGAGCAGCCCGCTCAACTGGGTCAGTACCCCGCTGGCGAACATCTGCATCGAGCGGCTTTGCATCAGCGTCGCCGAGGCGTCGATGATCTTGCGCAGCCCCTGGCGCCCGGAATCCAGCGCGATCAGATCCTGATAGCCCCTGAGCGCGGTTATCACCGTGGTGTACAGCTTTTGTTGGGTCAGCTCGGTCTTGGCTTTGTAATCATTGATGTCGTAGCGCAGGATCACATCCTGCTCCGGAGCCTGGCCGGGCTGGCCGGTTCGCAGCACGATGCGGACCTTGGTATTGCCGACCTCGCCCCGGACATGCTCGACAAAGCGCAGACCGGCATCATCGGTCTCCATCACCACGTCGAGCAGGATCAGCGAGACATCGGGGGCACGCGCCAGCACCTCGCGGGCCTCGATGCCGGAATAGGCGTGAAGGAACTCGATCGGTCGACCGAGGAAGGTCAGGCTGCGCAACGCCAGTTCGGTGATCGTGTGCACCTCGGCATCGTCGTCGACGATCAGCACCTTCCAGCCCTGGCGGCTGGCGGTAACGTCGTCGCGCTGTGATTTCTTGTCGGCAAAAACCAGCTTGGCCATGACGTGCAAAGCCCCCCTTTAAGCCACATCCCGAGCGCCGATCCGATCGGCGATGCGGGGGAACACGATCGAAAAGGTGGTGCCGATTCCCTCGGCGCTATCGACCTCGATGCCACCTTTCAGTGTTCCAGTCACGATATTGTAGACGATATGGAGTCCAAGTCCTGACCCGCCCGCGGTGCGGCGGGTGGTAAAGAACGGGTCGAAAATCCGCCCGAGATTGGCCGAGGGAATGCCTTTGCCGTCATCGCTGACCCGGACCCGGACCGTCGTATCGTCGGGCAGATCGACGGCGATGGAGATCTTGCCTTGGCGTCCATCCTCGAAGCCGTGATTGATCGCGTTCAACACCAGATTGGTCAGAACCTGGGACAGACCGCCGGGGAACCCGTCGATCTCGAGGCCCGAGGGGCAGGAGACGCCCACCTCGATCCCGCTTTTGCGCAAGGCGGGATGCAGGCTGGTCAGCACCTCGTCGATATAGTCGGCCAGATCGAAGCTGCGGCGTTCGTCGCTGACCTGATCGACCGCGACCTGCTTGAAACTTTGGATCAGTGAGGCGGCCCGTTCCATGTTCGACATCAGCAGCCGGGTGCTGCGATTGGCAATGTCGAGGTAATCCTCGAAATCGCTCTGACTCATGTCGTCGTTTTGATAGAGCTTGCGGATTTTGTCAGTCTCGACCGCCAGGGTCGAGGCTCCGGTCAGGCCGATTCCGACCGGGGTGTTGATCTCGTGGGCGACACCGGCGACCAGACCGCCCAGCGAGGCCATTTTCTCGGCCTGGATCAGGCTGTGTTGGGCCTCGCGCAGATCCTGGAGCGCTTTTTCCGCCCCGATCTTGGCGTGACGCAATTCCTCTTCCATCCGGCGGCGTTCGTTGATCGGGGTGACGATCACCAGCACTGCGTCCTGGTTCTGGAACACCAGATGACGCGCCGACATCAAGGCCCAGAACGGGGTGCCGTCCAAACCATGGCACTCGGCCTCGAATTCATTGACCTCGCCGTGATCGCCCAAGGCGGTGATCAGCCGTTCGAGATCGATCCGGGGCAGCCACGACCCGGTGCCGTCGCTGCCAAGCAGGGTTTCGGCCGGTTCGTTGGCGTGGATCACGGCAAGGTCGGACAGACGTACCACCAGCAGGGGAGTGGAAATCGCCGCGATCAGTTCGCGTTGCGCTTCGGCGGCGCGTGCCTGGGCCGCCATTTCCTGCCGTCTGGCCCCTTCGGTCTGCAACCGCTCCAGCATCGTGTTGAAGGCAACCACCAGTCGGCCGATCTCGTCGCTGCTGTCCCAGCGGGCGCGGAGCGAATAATCGTTATTGATGCGGACCTGATCGGCGACCTGGGCCAACTCGCCGATCGGCTTGGCGATCCGCCGCGCCACCATCAGAACCAGGGTCAGGATCACCGATAACAGGATTCCGGCCAGGGCAAAATGCTCGTACATCCGCAGGAAAAAGCCGTCGATCCGCAGCCCGATCAGCCGGTTCAACTCGGTCGCCGCCGCGCCCCAGGAGCTTTCGGCCTCGGTCAGGGTGTCATCAAGGGCGCGGGTCAGTTGCTCGCGTTCCGTGGTGGACAGTCCGTCGACGATCACCTCGGGGGCCATCACCGCGTTCAGCCGCTCAAGCGCTGCCGACAGCGGGGCGAAGCGCGGAGACAATGCCTGCCGTAACGATCCGTCGGGATTGCCGCGAATCCCGGCGGCCAGATCGTCCTCGATCCCCTTCGAAATCGCCGACAATTGACCTTGCAGCACCGCCAGGGCGGCATTGCCGCTGACATCGCCGCCGGAAATGGCCCCGGCGATCTGGCGCAGCCGCGCCAGGGTCTCGACCAGTTCGGGAAAGCGGATCACCACCAGCGACATCGTGTAATAGCTGTCGAGATCGGGATCGAGGATCAGGTTCGACATGTCGCCGATCCGGGCGATGACCCGGTGCAGCGACTCGACCGCCGGACCGGCCTCGGCCCCGTGATCGAGGGCAAGGGTCGCGGTTACCGCCGCATCGATCAGCGGTGCGCTTTCCATCCCGTCTCCCAACCGCGCCTCGGCCTCGCGCAGAGCCTGGGTCCGTTCGCTCAGCAAGGTTGGCGGCCGCTCGGGAGCAAGGGCGGCAAACAGCGTCTCGCGCACCGTCGTGATATAATCGATCCCGACCAGCTCACGCCGGGCGAAATTGATCGACAGGAATTTTTCTTCGGCAAGGCTGAAGCCCAGAAAGATCACGGCGATCATATCGAGGGCGTAAATCAGCAAAAGCTTGTGGGACACTTTGATGCGGGACAGCATGGATCGGACGCTCCACCTCGGTCGCTCATTGGCTGGACGCAAGTATCACGCCACATCAAAGCGTAGAGACTGAGCCGATTTGGCTGTGCTTCTGCCTTCTCTTTAAGCAGGCTATTGCCCTGCTGCCTTTATCGGCGGCAGAGGCTGGGCGATAAAAACCTCTGCAACCCTTCGCCTAACAGATTGAAGGCCAGAACGGTGACAAAGATCGCGACCCCCGGCCAGATCGCCATTGCCGGGGCGGTCCACACCACATCCATCGCCCCGGTCAGCATGTTGCCCCACGACGCCAGCGGCGGGCGCAGCCCCAGCCCGAGGAACGACAGCGCGCTTTTCGATCAGGATCACATGGCCAACCGAAAGCGTCGCGGCGACCACCACCGGCGAGGCGACGTCAGGCAGGATATGGCGGACCATCACCCGCACCGGCCCGGCCCCCAGCGCTTCGGCGGCGCGAACATGGTCGCGGGCGCGCGCCGACAGTGTCGAGCCGCGGACCAGCCGGGCCACCCCGGTCCAACTGACGCAAGCGACGATCAGCGCCAGCCGCGCCACCGCTATCGGCTCAGATGCGGCCAGATCGGTCGGAATGCCCAATCGGGTCGGGTCGGCGGCGGCCAGAACGATCAGCAAAGGCAGCAAGGGCAGGGCCATCACTCCGTCGGTCAGGCGCATCAGCGCCGAATCGGCCATGCCGCCGTAATATCCGGATACCAGCCCGATCGCAGTGCCGAACAATGCGGCCAAGGTCGCGGTCAGCGCCGCTACCGCCAGCGAGACCCGGCCGCCTTCGACCAGCCGGGCCAGGATGTCGCGCCCCAACTCGTCGGTGCCGAGCAGGTGATCGGGCGATGGCGAAGCCAACCGGGCGGTCAGGTCCATCGCTTCGGGCGCGGGTAAGAAAAGCGGTCCCGCCAGTGTCGTAACGATCAGAAGCGAGAGGAGGAGTCCTCCCGTCACCAGGGCGAGCGGGGCTTTCATCGGCCCCGCACCCGCGGATCAAGCTGTCCGTAGGCCAGATCGGCCAGAATCGATCCGGCCAGGGTCATCGCCGTCGCCAGCAGCAAACCGGACAGGGCCAGATTGAAATCGTTGCCCATCACCGAGGCATAGATCAGCCGCCCCATTCCCGGCCAGGCGAACACGGTTTCGGTGACCAGCGCGCCCGAGAACAATCCACCGATTTCGAGGGCGATGATGGTGACGACCGGCAACAGGGCATTGCGCAATTGATGGTGCAACAGAACCCGGAGCGGCGAGCATCCCTTGGCCCGTGCGGTGCGGATGTAATCGCGTCCGGCTTCGGCGATCATCGCCGCCCGCATGTGGCGGGCGAATTGGCCGAGCCCGGCCAGGGCCAAGGTGGCGACGGGGAGGACAAGGTGGGCGAGGCGGTCGCTCAGACTCCCCGGTCCGCCCACCGTGCTCATCCCCCCGGGGGGAAGCCAGCCGAGGCCAACGGCAAACAGGACGATCAGCATCAGCCCCAGCCAGAACACCGGGACCGACGCCGAGGCGAACGCAAGCAGATTGACCAGCATGTCGGCGATCGAGCCGGGTCGCCTTGCCGCCCACAGGCCCAACGGCAGAGCGAGCGCAAGCGAGACGCCAAGGGCCGAGACCATCAGCAGTGCGGTGTTGGCCAGCGCCGGGGCCATCGCGTCGGCGACCGGAACGGCGTAGAGGCGGGAAAAACCGAACTCGCCTTGGACCGCCTGGGCCAGCCAGCGCACCCAACGCTCGGTCCAGGGACGGTCGAGGCCGTACAGCGCCTTGAGCCGGATCGCGTCTTCGGCGGACAGTCTGGGGTCACCCGCGATCATCAGGTCGATCGGGTCGCCCGGCATCAGCCCCATCAGGCCATAGACGACGAACGACATCGCCAGCAGGACAAGAACGGATTGGCCCAGGCGCGAGACGACCGGGCGGATCAGTCCCAGCGCCATTGCTCGACCCAATAGGGGCTGGGGTCCTGATGTCCGGTCGGGGCCAGACCGCTCATCCCTTTGGGCAGGATGTAGGAATCGGCGCGGAAATAGAGCGGCAGGGCGGGCAGATCTTCGGCATAGATCTGTTGCAGCTCATGCCACAGCGCCTTGCGGCGGGGACGGCTGGTTTCCGTCTCGATCGCGTCCAGCAATTCGTCCATTTTCGGGTTGGCATAGCCCGGATAATTCTGCCCTGACCAATTATTGTCGGCGCTGGGGATCAGGGTCGAATGCAGGGTCGTGCGCGGCACGTTCTCGGGCGAGGAATACCAGGCGAACATCGCGAGATGGGGGAATTTGCGCTGGGTCACGGTGTCGCCGAACATCACTCGCGGCGGTTCGGCGCGCAGCCGCAGATCGATCCCGGCCTTGCGCCATTGCGCCTGGATCACCTGGGCCACCAATTCGCGAGAGCGGTTTCCGGCGGTGGTCAGCAGTTCCAGCGCCAGCTTCTCGCCCTTGTCATTGATCCGGATGCCGCCGGGGCCGAGACGCCATCCGGCCTCGTCGAGCAAGGCGGCGGCGGTGGCCGGATCGTATTTGGCCGCCGGGATATCCTCGGCGAAGACCCAATCGAGCGGGGGAACCATCGAGGCGGCGACCGGCTGGCGGCCATCGAACAATTGCCGGGTCAGTCCATCGCGGTCGAGCGCGGCCAGCAGAGCGCGGCGCACCCGCCGATCGGCGAGGATCGGCGAGGACAGGTTGACGTCGATATGTTCGTAAACCAGACCGGGGCGGGTGATGAAGGAAAAGCGGTTGCCCAGGCGCTTTTCCAGAGCCAGGGATTGTTCGAGCGGCAGACCGAGTTCGCCCGCGATCATGTCGATTCCGCCCGACAGCAGGTTGGCTTCCATCGCCGCGCTGTTCTCGATCGTGCGAATCTGGATGCGGTCGAACGTCGGTTGCGGTCCGGTCCAAAATTCGTTGCGGGCCAGCAGAATGTGCGAGCCCTGTGACAGTCCGGCGATCCGGTAGGGACCGTTGTAAAGACCGGGATTGGCGCTGTCCTGGTCGTAGGCGGTGCGGGTGCGATAGGCATCCGGCGCGGCTTCGAAGCGCCGCCGCTCGATATGGGCGGGGAGCAGGCGCAGATCGTTGATCGCGTTGTAATTAAAGGTTACCCGGTCGAAATGCAGGGTGAAGCGGCGCGCATCCACCACCTCGACCCGGGTGATGCGGCGGAAAATCTCGCTGTTCGACACGCCCGAGCGGGGGTGGCGGCCCACTGTCCAGGTAAAGGCGACATCGGCGCTGCTGACCGGGGTGCCGTCGCCCCATTTCGCGTTCGATTTCAGGGTATAGGTGACGGCGATCCCCTTTTTGCCGCCGGGCAGGGGTTCGATTTTGGCCTGCCCGTTTTCCAGCGTCGGCACCGTTTCGCACAGCAGGCAGACCAGCGACCACGAGGCATCATAGGCGGTAATCGGCCGGGTGACGAAGGCCAGGACATAGGTCTTGGCCAACATCGATTCGATCAGGGGATTGAGCGTGACCGGATATTGCGAGATGCCGATCGTCAACGACTCGCGCGCCGGGGCCGTCGCCGGAGCGGCCAAAGACAGCACTAGAATCAGGGCGGCGAAAAGACGGCGCATCGACGGCCTTTGGGTCGGGGGGGCCTGCGATTGAGAGCCCGGTCTAACGGCGGGGCGGATCGGTCTTGGTCTTGTCACTCTCGGGCTCGGCCGCAGTCTGGCTTGCGGTCGGGACCGGATAGAAGGACGAGAACATCTTGACCGCCTGTTCGACGAACGCCTTGTTCTGCTTGGTGATTTCCTCGAACGGATTAAAGGGGAACAGCCCACCGCTCAAGGTGGTACGCATATAATCGCGCATCTGTTCCTCGTTTTTGGAAAATGCCTGCATGCTGTATTCGAGATAGCGCGGCACCAACCCGCCCAGGGAATCGCCATAAAAACCGATCAATTGGCGCAGGAAGCTGATCGGCAGCAGATTTTGGCCGTTCTTGCCCTCTTCCTCGACAATGATCTGGGTCAGGACGGACCGGGTGATGTCCTCGCCCGACTTGGCGTCATAGACAACGAAGTCCTGATTATCCTTCACCATCTGACAAAGGTGATCGAGGGTCACGTAGCTGCTGGTCGCGGTGTTATAAAGCCGACGATTCGCATACTTCTTGATCGTGATGGGCGCCTTGGCGGCGGTCTGGGTCTCCGACATCTGGCTCTTCATCTCGACTGCGACGGCAGGGCCTCATTGCCCTGACATTGATTCATCTTAACAGATCAATCCTGTCCGCGTCGATTCGCATCCCGCTCTGATCGTATCAGGGGCGTGGTCAAAGCAGAGGGGCGTTGCTATACTCAGGCCATGACGGATCAGCCACCGGAAGTCGCCGACTTGGCGCGCCGCTACCTCGATTTGTGGCAGCAGCAAGTCGCCGCTTTGTCCACCGATCCGGCGATGGCCGAGGCGGTGGCCAAAGGGGTGACGATGATGACCGGATGTGCCGCGGCGATGGCCGAGGCCGCCGGATTAGCGGTTTCCGCCACCAGCCCGAACAATAAGGCGCGAGCGGATGAACCGACAGAGTCGCCCCCGCCTCCTTCTTCCCCCACCACCCGCGCCCCGGATCGGGCCGCGCCCGCTGCCGCTGCATCTGCTGACCCATCTGGCGACTCTGTGGGGCTCGCTCTCCGTCTTGCCGCTCTGGAAGAAAGGGTCGCTGTCCTGGAAGCCGCACTTGGCCGAGCCGGCGAGCCGGCTGAAGGCAAGCCTCGACGCCGCCGGTCCTGACGCGTTCGCCCGGTTCGAACACGCCCTGACCGCCGAGGCGGGGCGTCGTCACGCAGCTTTCCTCAACGGGATCGAGTCCTATCGGCACCATCCCTATCGCCGTGCCCTGCCGCCACCGCCCGAGGCATGGCGACGGGGCAGTACCCGGTTGCTCGATTATCGCACCGATGCCGGGGCGGACCCGGCGGTTCCGGTGCTGGTGATCCCATCGCTGGTCAATCGCGCCTATATCCTCGATCTGACCGAGCGGCGCAGTCTGATGCGCTATTTCGCCGCACGGGGACTGGCCCCGTTCCTGGTTGATTGGGACGTTCCCGGCCCCGACGAACGCGATTTCACCCTGACCGATTATGTGCTCGACCGGCTGGAGCCAATGCTGGAGCGGGTCGCCGCGCTGTGCGGTCGTCCCCCGGTTCTGGTCGGCTATTGCATGGGGGGCTTGCTGGCTTTGCCGTTGGCGCAACGTCGTCCCGACAGCGTTGCCGGGCTGGCCCTGCTGGCGACGCCGTTCGATTTTGCCGCCGGTCGGGCTGCCGTGGCGCCGCTGCTGTTGGCGCTGGAGCCGGTGCTGGGGGCGGCAATCGACAGATTTGGCTGTCTGCCGGTCGATATGCTCCAGGCGCTGTTCGCCGCTCTCGATCCGGGACTGGCGGCGCGGAAATTCACCGCCTTTGCCCATCTGAAGCCCAGCAGTGCCCGCGCCCGCGATTTCGTCGCGCTTGAGGATTGGGCCAATGACGGGGTGCCGCTGGCAGCGGCGGTGGCGCGCGAATGCCTGTTTGACTGGTACGGCACCAATGCTCCGGCGCGGGGGGCATGGCAGATCGACAGCCGCCCGGTGCTGCCCGAAGAGGTGAGGGGGCCGACGCTGGCCGTCATTCCCGGACACGACCGGATCGTTCCGGCCGAATCCGCCCTGGTACTGGCCGAGCGGATCGCCGGGGCGCGGGTCAAGGTAGTCGCAGGCGGCCATGTCGGCCTGTTGACCGGGCCACGGGCGCGAACCGATGTGCTAGCTCCACTGGTGCGCTGGATCCGCCGTCGATACCCGTAACGATACGGTGTTGCATGACATGTGAGCAAGGCAGTATTACGATAATAGCAGTTCTGTCTATCAGTGGTGGCACGGACGAACCGTGCTCGATAAGGGAGACTCAAGGCTCATGACTGATATTGTTATCGTCGCTGCCGTTCGTACCGCGATCGGGGCCTTTTCCGGGTCGTTGTCTTCCCATTCCGCAGCTCAATTGGGCGCGATCACCATTCGCGCCGCCTTGGACCAGGCCGGTGTTGCGGCGGCCGATGTGTCCGAAGCGATCCTGGGTCAGATTCTGACGGCGGGGCAGGGCATGAACGGTGCCCGTCAGGCGGCTCTTGCCGCTGGTTTGCCGGTCGAAAGCACCGCGATCACCATCAATCAGGTCTGTGGCTCGGGCTTGCGCGCCGTCGCTCTGGCCGCCCAGGCGATCAAGGCGGGCGATTCCTCGATCGTCGTTGCCGGTGGCCAGGAAAGCATGTCCAACGCCCAGCATTCCGCGTTTCTGCGCGGCGGAACCAAGATGGGCAATGTCAGTTTCGTCGATACGATGATCCATGACGGGCTGACCGACATCTTCAACAACTACCATATGGGGGTCACCGCCGAGAACGTCGCCCGCGAGTTCGGCATCACCCGCGAGGACCAGGACGCGTTCGCGCTGGCCAGCCAGACCAAGGCCGAGGCGGCGATCAAGGCGGGGCGGTTCAAGGACGAAATCGTTCCGGTACCGATTGTGGTCAAAAAAGAAGAAAAACAGTTCGATACCGACGAGTTCCCCCGGTTCGGCGCGTCGCTGGAAGTGTTGTCGCGGCTGCGTCCCGCGTTCGCCAAGGACGGCACCGTTACCGCCGGTAATGCGTCGGGGATCAATGACGGTTCCGCCACCCTGGTGGTGATGAGTGCCGCAGAGGCGTCGCGTCGCGGCCTGACCCCGCTGGCCCGCATCGCCAGTTGGGCCACCGCCGGGGTTGATCCCAAGGTGATGGGGACCGGCCCGATTCCCGCCTCGCTGAAGGCGCTGGAAAAGGCCGGGTGGCGTCATGACGATCTCGATCTGATCGAGGCCAACGAGGCCTTTGCCGCCCAGGCGATTGCGGTCAACCGCGCGATCGGATGGGATACCGACAAGGTCAACGTCAATGGCGGCGCGATTGCGCTTGGACACCCGATCGGTGCCTCGGGTGCCCGCGTGCTGGTTTCGCTGCTGCACGAACTTCGCCGTCGCAACGCCCACAAGGGTCTCGCCACCCTGTGCATCGGAGGCGGGATGGGTATCGCGCTCTGCGTCGAGCGCTGATCGTCGGGGGGTGCCGGGTCCCGTCCCCCGGCACCGCTTTTTTGTTTCGGGCGGTTATGGCCATCAAGAGCCAGCCTAAATCGATCATTACAAGGAGGAAACACCATGGGTCGCTTGGCACTGGTCACTGGCGGCACCCGAGGCATCGGGCGCGCCATCTCCACCTCCCTGAAGGCAGCCGGATATCATGTCGTCGCCAATTACGGCGGGAATGACGAGGCAGCCAGCGCGTTTACCGCCGAGACCGGCATTCCCGCCATCAAGTGGGATATCGGCGATTTCGCCGCGACCGATGCGGCGATCAAGACCATCACCGCCGAACACGGTCCGATCGACATCGTCATCAATAATGCCGGGATCACTCGCGACGCGACCCTGCATAAGATGAGCCCCGAGATGTGGAACGACGTGATCCGCACCAACCTCACCTCTTGCTTCAACACCTCGCGTCTGGTGATTGACGGCATGCGCGAACGCGGCTTTGGCCGGATCGTCAATATCGGCTCGATCAACGGTCAGGCGGGACAATACGGCCAGTCCAATTATGCCGCCGCCAAATCGGGCATTCACGGTTTCACCAAGGCTCTGGCCCAGGAAGGAGCCGCCCGCGGTGTTACCGTCAACGCGATCGCGCCCGGTTACGTCGATACCGACATGGTCAGGTCCGTTCCCGCCCCGGTGCTGGAAAAGATCGTCGCGAAGATTCCGGCGGGGCGTCTGGGTCGCGCTCATGACATCGCTCGCGCCGTGCTGTTCCTGATCGCCGACGATGCCGATTTCATCACCGGATCGACCATTTCCGTCAATGGCGGTCAGCATATGTACTAGAGTCGTCGACCCCCTCCCTTCGCTGCCGGTCGGCAGCGAAGGGAGGGATGGCTCCCCACCCGGCCGAGGATCGGCACCGTTTCGTCTGCGTGAAAAGGTTGACTCCTGGGCCACGACATGCGAACGGAACCGCACGGTTTGGTGTTCCTGCGTCAGATGTCGCGGCTGGGGGGTCTCATGAGTCGAGGGTTTCGTTTCTGTTGCGCATGTGTCGCCGTGTCGCTGGCCGCGCTCTCTGGTTGCACCACTCTTCCCGACGATCCCGACGAACGTGCCGAAATTCAGGCCCTGAACGATCCGTTGGAACCAACCAATCGGGCGATCTACGACGTCAATATGGCGCTCGACGATGCGATTATGGTTCCGGTCGCCGAATCCTATCGCTCCAATCTGCCCGACTGGTTCCGCGATGCCGTCCATAACATCCTGACCAACCTTCAGGAGCCGTACGTCGCCGGCAACGATTTGTTGCAGGGGAATCCCCGTGCGGCAGCGGATTCGCTCGGTCGCTTCGTTATCAATTCCACCTTCGGCCTGCTGGGGGCTCGCGACGCCGTCGCCGACAGCGGTGGGGCCAAGTCGCACAAGACCGACATCGGTGTTACCCTGGCGGTGTGGGGAATGGATGAAGGCCCCTATCTGATGCTGCCGTTCTTTGGCCCCTCGAACCTGCGCGACGGCACCGGCAAGGTTGCCGAGTTCTGGGCCAGCCCGACCGGTGCGGTGATGTCGGCCAATGGCCTGGACGTCATCAACAATATCGGCACCGGCGCGGATGTGCTCGATACCCGCACCAGCCTGCTTGATCCGCTGAAGGATCTGCGCCGCAGTTCGCTCGACGAATATGCCGCGATTCGCAGCCTGTATCGCCAGAATCGCGAAGCGGCGATCCTGGCCTCCCGCCAGGGTCAGCCTGCCAGCCATGTCCCGGCAGCCGCCGCCCCGGCCCCGGCTGCCCCCGCTGCCGCGTCGGCGCCGCAGCCGCACGGAACCGGATCGGGTGAGCAGAAGACGGTGCCCGAACATGGCCGCGTCGAGTTCGTCGATCCCGCGAAGTAATGCCGGGGCCGGGCGGTTACGCCCGGCGCGGCTTGGCCCGGGCGGTCGGTTCGGCCTGCATCGGATCGTCCGGCCACCAATGTTTGGGATATTGTCCTTTCAGGTCGGCGCGGACCTCGCGATAAGCCCCGGCCCAGAAGCTGGCGAGATCGCGGGTTACCTGGACCGGCCGCCGCGCTGGCGACAGCAGGTGCAGTAGCAGCGCCACCCGCCCCTCGGCGATCCGGGGGGTCTCGGCACAGCCGAACATCTCTTGCAACCGCACCGCCAGCACCGGGATTTCGCCACTGTAATCGATCGGCAGACGCGATCCCGACGGCACGGTGACGTGGGTCGGGGCAAAGCTGTCGAGCTGGCGGCGTCGGTCATAGGGCAGCAGGGTCGAGAGCGCGGCCCCCAGATCGAGCCGGGTCAGGTGGGCTCGGCGCACCAATCCGGGCAGAAACGGGGTCAGCCAGCTTTCCAGCCCATCCAGCAGGGCGGCATCGGACAGATCGGGCCAGCCCGCCTCGGGATCGAGTGCGGCAAGAAAGCCGACCCGGCGGCGCATTCCCTCTAAATCCGGCGTCCAGGGCAGGCAGGACAGTCCCATCTCGCGCACGCCCTCGGTCATCGCGGCGGCCAGCGCGTCGGGATCGGCCCCGCTCCACGGTTTGTCGTCCAGTACCAGCCGTCCCAACCGCCGTTGCCGCCGGGCCTGGACCATCTGCTCGCGGCTGTCCCAGGCGCACAGGGCGACGGTTTCGATGTCGTCGGCGAAGTGGGTTTCGATCTCGGCCAGGGCGATCGGGGCGGCGAGAAAGATCCGCGCCTCGCGGCGATCACCGTCTAATTCGGCCAAAGTCAGCCAAGGTTCCGCCGCCAGCGGCTCGGGATCGGCGAATGCTGCGCCCTGACCGTTGGCCAGAGTATAGCGCGGCTCGCCGCCGGGACGCCGCCGGGCGATACGGTCGGGATAGGCAAAGGCCAGCAGCAGCCCGGCATCGCTGTCGCTGCCCGCTTGTTCGTCGCCGCGCAGACCGAGACGGCGGCGGGCATCGCGGGCGGCCTGACGGACCCGGCTGAGCACGCCCCGGTCGACGGTCAGGCCGTGGCGGGGATCGGGAGACTCGCCGCCGCGCAGCACCTGGAGACGGAGGCGAAGATCGGCATCCCGCCCGCTTCGACCGGCGCGCAACAGGTCGCGTTCCTCCAGCAGCGCGGCGAGATCGCAGGCCAGCCCGGCCAGACCGATCTCGCGTGCCTTCAACATCATGTGGGCGAGGCGGGGATGCATCGGCAACCGGGCCATCGCTTTGCCATGCTGGGTGATCCGGCCCGAGCCATCGAGCGCGCCCAGTCGGGTCAGCACCTCGCGCGCCGCCGCCAGATGCGCCTCGGGCGGGGGATCGATCCAGGCCAGGGTGGTCAGATCGGCAACGCCCCAGCGGGCGAGGTCGAGCGCCAGCGGGGCCAGATCGGCCACCAAGATTTCCGGGACCGGCTGGGGGGCAAGGGCGCGGTCTTCGGCCTCGGACCACAGCCGGTAGCACACGCCCGGCCCCAACCGCCCGGCGCGGCCGCGACGCTGATCGGCCCCCGAACGCGAGACCGGCTGCGTCATCAGCCGGGTCATGCCGCTGCCGGGGTCAAAGCGCGGCACCCGCGACTGGCCGCAATCGACGACGACGCGCACTCCTTCGATCGTCAGCGAGGTTTCGGCGATCGAGGTGGCCAGCACCACTTTGCGCTGTCCGGTGGGGGAGGGCGAGATCGCCAGATCCTGGCGCTCTGCGGTCAAATCGCCGTAGAGCGGAGCCAGACTCACCCCCGCCGTGGCCGGATGTTCGGCCAGTCGCGCTTCGACCCGCCTGATTTCGCCCGAGCCGGGAAGGAACACCAGAACGTCGCCTGTGGTCTCGTCGAGGGCGCGGACCACGGCGCGGACTGCCTCGTCAACGAAGCGGCGCGGGTCGGGGCGGGCAAGAAAGCGGGTTTCGACCGGAAAGGCCCGGCCGGGACTTTCGATCACCGGGACACCGCCCATCAGCCGCGCCACCGGCCCGCCGTCCAGCGTTGCCGACATCACCATCAATTTCAGGTCGTCGCGCAGGCCCTGCTGCGCCTCCAGCGCGAGGGCAAAGCCAAGATCGGCATGGAGCGAGCGTTCGTGGAATTCGTCGAAGATCACCAGCCCGATTCCCGGCAGCGACGGATCGTCCTGGAGCATCCGGGTCAGGATGCCTTCGGTGACCACTTCGATCCGGGTGGTGGGGCCGACCTTCGAGTCGAAACGGACCCGCCAGCCGACGGTCTGGCCCGCCGCTTCACCCAATTCGGCCGCCATCCGCCGGGCAGCGGCCCTGGCCGCCAGCCGCCGCGGCTCCAGCATCACGATCTTCTGTCCGGCCAGCCATGGCTGGTCCAGCAGGGCCAGCGGAACCCGGGTGGTCTTGCCCGCGCCGGGTGGGGCCAGCAGCACCAGACCGGGCGACGATTCCAGGGCGGCGCGCAGGTCGCACAAAACACCGTCAATGGGCAAGGGAGTCGGCTGCATATCAGACATTTCCTGTACCGGGCTGAATTAAACGCTTTCTGTCCGAGTCGTGCTTGAATTCGGCACAATCTTAGGAAACAGTTACCACATGCCCCGTGTGGGCTTTGTGGGTCGTTCGAGGAGGGCGTAATGAAGGTCTATAGGATTGCTGGTTTCCTGTTTGGCGCCGCGCTGTTGTCAGTCCCCGCTCTGGCGTCCGCTGCCGATGCCCCGGCAGGCTTTACCCTGTGCAAGGCCTGTCATAGCGTCGAAGCGGGGAAGAACGGCGTTGGCCCCAGTCTGGCGGGCGTGTACGGGCGCAAGGCGGGAACTCTCAGCGGGTTCAAATTCTCCGACCCGCATATGAAGTCCGGTCTGACCTGGGACGAGCCGACCCTGACCAAATATCTGGCTGATCCGAAGACGGTCATTCCCGGAAACAAGATGGTCTTCGCCGGCCTGAAGAATCCCGACGATGTCAAAGCGGTGATCGAGTATCTGAAGACCCTGAAATAACCGAATCCACACGGATTCTCTCCGGCCACTTCCCCCCGGTGGCTGGAGATGCGGTGTCAGCCTCAGGTTGATTTTCCGTGTGTTTGGCCTGGGCTTCTGGTGTGCGAGGGGGGACCTGGGCAGGGGGGGGCCTACTCGAAAGTTTTGTCCGCGCCCCACACCGACCTCTACTCCCCACTTGAAATTGTCACAGTCATAAGGGATAACCGGGACCTCGCGCCACCAACATTCTGCGCAACGGGAGATAACCTCATGTTTACCTTCAGAAAGCTGGGCTTGGCCGCTGCCGTCGCCCTGTTCGCCGCCCCCTTCGCCGCCACCGCCGCCGATGCCCCGCCCGCCTTCAACCAGTGCAAGGCCTGTCATAGCATCGAAGCCGGCAAGAACGGCGTTGGCCCCAGCCTGTCGGGCGCGTATGGCCGCAAGGTCGGTCTGGCCCCGAACTACAAATACTCCCCGGCTCACCTCGCCTCGGGCATGACCATCGATGAGGCGATGCTGACCAAGTATCTCGCCAATCCGAAGGAAACCATTCCGGGCAACAAGATGGGCGCTGCTTTCGGTGGTCTGAAGAACCCCGCCGACGTGGCCGCCGTCATCGCCTATCTGAAGACCGTGAAGTAATCACGCCTTCAGGCTGTAATGGCAGCGCCGCCGTTCCGTTGGGAACGGCGGCGTTGTCGTTTTTGGGGCAAAGAGAGTGTCCGCTCCCACCGTGAGGCGGGAGCGGGGCGTGCGGTCAGCCGATGTTCGGCAGTTCCGACAAAGCGGTGTCGAGCGCGCTCTGGTTAAAGGCCGGGTCGATCAGCTTGCCGCCGAAATGATCGGTATAGGCCTGCATGTCGAAATGGCCGTGGCCCGACAGGTTGAACAGAATCGTCTCGGAGCGGCCTTCCAGCTTGCAACGTAACGCCTCCTCGATCGCGCCCTTGATCGCGTGCGAGGATTCCGGCGCAGGCACGATGCCTTCGGCGCGGGCGAAGCGGACGGCGGCGGCGAAGCATTCGTTCTGGTGATAGGAGCGCGCCTCCATCAGGCCCAATTCCTTCACATGGCTGACCATCGGGGCCATGCCGTGATAGCGCAGCCCGCCAGAATGCGATCCCGGCGGCATGAAGGTCGAGCCCAGGGTGTGCATCTTGACCATCGGGGTCAGCTTGCCGGTATCGCCGTAATCGTAGGCATAGCGGCCCCGGGTCAAGGTCGGGCACGAAGCCGGTTCGACGCCGATCACCCGCACCTTCGAGCCCTTGATCTTCTCGCGGATATAGGGGAAGGCAAGACCGGCAAAGTTCGAGCCGCCGCCGGTACAAGCGATGACGATATCGGGCTGATCGCCCGCCATCTCCATCTGCAACATCGCCTCTTCGCCGATGATGGTCTGATGCAGACAGACATGGTTCAGCACGCTGCCCAGGGCGTAATTGGTGTCGGCGCGCGACGCGGCGACTTCGACCGCCTCGGAAATCGCGATGCCGAGCGACCCGTTCGAATTGGGGTCCTTGGCCAGGGCGTCGCGCCCGGCCTGGGTCAGGTTCGACGGGCTGGCGATGCAGGTGGCGCCATAGGTTTCCATCAGCGCGCGGCGGTACGGCTTCTGCTGATAGGACACCTTGACCATATAGATTTCGACTTCGATGCCGAACAGCGATCCGGCAAAGGCGAGCGAGCTGCCCCACTGACCGGCACCGGTCTCGGTGGCCAGACGGGTGATGCCTTCCTGCTTGTTAAAGAACGCCTGCGGCACCGCCGAATTGGGCTTGTGGCTGCCCGCCGGGCTGACGCCCTCGTACTTGAAGTAAATCTTGGCCGGGGTGTCGAGTGCCTTTTCCAACCCACGGGCGCGGATCAGCGGCGCCGGACGCCACAGGCGATAGACCTCACGCACCGGCTCGGGAATGTCGATCCAACGCTCAGTGCTGACTTCCTGCTCGATGACCGCCTTCGGGAAAATAGGAGCAAGATCGTCCGGACCGATCGGCTGGCCGGTGCCGGGATGCAGCGGCGGCGGCAACGGCACGGGCAGGTCGGCGGCCAGATTGTACCAGGCCTTGGGGATTCGGTCTTCGGACAACAGATATTTGACGGTCTCGCTCATCTTGGCCTTTTCCCATAACTCAGGGGAGGATTGCGCGGCACCAGCCCCCCGGCCGGCGTGACGCGGGCGCAGGATACGTCGGAACCCGGGCGGAGGAAACGGCGTTTCAAGATTTTTCCACCCGTTTATGCTGCGTAATTGTAATTTTTGTTCCCCTGCTGCGCCGGAGGTTCCGCCCCCCATGCCCTCGTCTGTCCCGCCGTTCGATGCCGCCATCGTTTTGGGGGCCAGCGTCGCTCTCGATGGCGGTCCCAGCCCGGCTTTGGCGCGTCGGGTTGCCTGTGCTATCGATCTGGCGGTTTCGGGACACGTCGCGGCCGTGCTGATGAGCGGGGGGCCGGTTCGCCATCCCCGCCCCGAGGCGGAGGTGATGCGCGATCTGGCGTTGGCGGCCGGGCTGGCACCCGAGCGGATTTTCGTCGAGGCAGCATCGCGCAACACCATCGGCAATGCCGTCGGGTGCCATCCGATCGTCGCGGCCCAGGGCTGGCGGCGGCTTTTGCTGGTGACCGACCCGCATCATCTGCCGCGCGCGCTCTATACCTTTCGCCGCCTCGGTCTGCCCGTTTCCGGGGTGGCGGCGCGGCGGCCGGAACAGTCTGGGTTGGAGTGGTGGCTGGGTTGGGGACGCGAGATGCTGGCGTTCCCCTGGGCGATGATCCGAGTCGAACGTCTGCGGCTTATGTCGGTTCTGGCGCACTCAGCCGGGGGCGCGGGCGATCACATACAGCCAGTCGGGGTGAGCCCGCCCGGTCCGGGCTTCGTCGATGGTCCAGGTGAAAAATCCCGCCCTGCGCAGCGCTGAATCCAGCGGTTCCGGCTCCCAATAGCAAAAGAAGCGGGGGGCGCCGACTTTGGCGCTGGACCAGGATTCGCCCTCGCCACGCTTCAGGCTGAAGGCAAAGCGCCCGCCCGGAGCCAGCGCCCGCAGCATCTTGCCCAGGACAGAGGCGAACTCGTCCCGGGTGAAGTGCAGCAACACCGCATTGGCAAAGATCAAATCGTAGGACGAATTTAAATCGTCGGTCAGCGCGTTGAACAGCCGCGCGTTGTGCCCCGCGGCCTGAAGGCAGGCGACGAACTCCGGCACCGCGTCGGTACATTCGAGGGCGAAGCCGTGAGATTCGATATAGGCGGCATCGCGGCCGAACGCGCTGCCCAGTTCCAGGAGCCGGGCCGTATCGGGCAGCCCGGCAAGGGCGGCATCGATCCAGTCCTGCGTCGCCCCGGAAACACTCTGCGCCGTGCCATCGATATAATCCTGAACATGGTCGCGGTAGGTGCGCAGGGTCGCGTCGTTGCTGTCGCTCTCCTTAATTCCGCCAGTCGCCATGTTTTCCCCCCAGTCCGTTGGTCAGAGACCGGCGTTCGCTGCGGCGGCGCAGCGGACTGAGAAGGCGGCCGCTCCAGCTTGAGGAATGCGACTTGGACTGGGTCTGCCAGTCCTTACGCGTTTCCTTGATCAGCATCTTGCCGTCATGGTTGGCGGAAAGGGTCAGGGTGCGCTGGTGATAGGCTTCGAGATCGGCATGGAAGCCGACGGTGACGATCGTCGCTTCGCGGAACTCGTCGATCAGCAATTGCATCAGGCGGCGTTCGCCTTCGGGGTCCAGCGCATCGGTCGCTTCCTGCATCACGATCCAGCGCGGCCGGTGCAGCAACAGGCGGGCGAAGCCCAGACGCTGCTGCTCTCCGGCGGTCAGGGCCTGATCCCAACTGTTGTGCTGGCGCAGACGCTCGGTCAGATGGGCCAGTCCGACCCGGACCAGGGCGTCGCGCATCGCTCCTTCGGCAAAGCTGTCCGACGTCGAGGGATAGGCCAGCACGCCGCGCAGCGAGCCGATCGGCATGTAGGGGCGTTGCGGCAGGAAGAACAAGGTCGCGTCGCAGGGCAGGCTGACCGTGCCCTTGCCCCATGGCCACAACCCGGCGACGACTTTGAACAGCTTGACCGCCGCGCCGGGATCGCCGCCGATCAGCACCCGTTCGCCCGGCGCGATCTCGGCCGAGAAGCCTTCGATTACAATCCGCCCGTCGGCGTCGGCGATGGTCAGATCGTGGAAGCACAGCGTCGGGATGTTCGACCGTTCAACGATCACCGCATGGGCGTCGGGCCGGGTGGAATCGTCGCGCAGGGCCTGGAGGGCGTCGTTCAGCGACAGCACCCGCTCGACCGAGGCGCGCCACTCCGCCACCTTCTGCATGTTATCGACCGGCCAGGACAAGGCCGAGGTCAGTTGCTGGAACGCCAGGGCCGATTGCATCGTCTGGCCCAGCGAGATCGTTCCGGCGATATAGCGCGGTGCCGCGATCAAAATCGGAAAGGCGGTCGAAAACACCGCATAGCCCGAGGTGAACAGGAATAGACGGGTCAGGCCGGCGGTCTGGCGCCGCCAGGCTCCCTCGATGCCGCGAAACAGTTCCGAAAACCGGCGGCGCTCGCCCACTTCGCCATGGACCAGGGCGATCGCTTCGGAATTTTCCCGGGCGCGGACCAGTCCGAAGCGAAAATTGGCTTCGGCGGTCTGGCGGCGGTCGGTGGCACGGATCAAAGGCTGTCCCATCCACAATGCCAGTGACGACGCTACCGAAGCATAGGCCAGGGCAACCCAGACCATAAAGCCGGGAATGGGGATCGTGGTCTCGCCCAGGGTGATGCTGATCCCCTCGGACAGCGTCCATAGGATGTTGATGAAGCTGAACAGCAGCAGGCCGCAATAGACCAGCGAATGGGCCAGATCGACGGCGGATTCGGTACAGGTGCGGATGTCTTCGGCGATACGGCCATCGGGATTGTCGTGATTGCCGGGCAGATGGATCAGTTGATAATGGTGGCCCATCGCCATCCAATTATCCTGCAACCGCCGGGTCAGCCAGCGCCGCCAGCCCAGTTGCAGTTGGCGTTTCAAGCGCAGATGCAGACCGGTCACGGTCATGCTGGCAATCAGGATCACGACGATCTGGGCGATCAGGGCATAGAACTGGTGGATCGAGCGCTGTTCCAGCGCATCGAACAAGCGGGCATTCCACAGATTGATCTGGATCGGAATGATCACCTGACAGACCGTCAGGACCGCAAACAGCGTCAGCCGCCAGCGGATCTTCCACTTTTCCTCGGATCGCCAGTACGGACCGGCCAGTTGGAGAAACCGGCTGAAGAATGTGCGCAGAGGTACCGATACTGTCTCAGTTCCCTCGGCCTTGCCGTCACTGGTCCCGTCCGTGTCCATCGGTTCTTTCCCGATCCCCCGATCCGCAAAGGATCATCGCCCAGGGAATCACTTAACTCTGTTTAAGGGGGCGCGTGAAGGGGGATATCAGGAGAAATCGCGAACTTTACAACGGTCGCCCCAAACGCCCGGCGAGGTCCTGAATAAACTGCCATGCCACCCGGCCTGAGCGGGCGCCGCGCGTCACCGTCCATTCGTTGGCGGCGCGGTGCAATTCGACGGTCTCAATCGGCAAGCGATAGCGGGCGACATAGCCCTCGATGATCGACAGATAGGTATCCTGATCGAGGTGGTGGAAGCCCAGCCACAGGCCGAAGCGGTCGGACAGCGAGACCTTTTCCTCGATCGCCTCGCCCGGATTGATCGCGGTGGCGCGTTCATTGTCGATCATGTCGCGCGCCATCAGGTGGCGGCGGTTCGATGTGGCATAAAACACGACATTGGCCGGGCGTCCCTCGATGCCGCCTTCCAGCACCGCCTTCAGCGACTTATAGGCGTCGTCCTGCTGGTCGAATGACAAATCGTCGCAGAACAGGATGAAGCGCCGGTCGCTTTCCTTCAGCAGGCGCAGGCAGCGGGGCAGGGTGGGAATGTCTTCGCGGTGGATTTCGACCAGGGCCAGCGCCTTGGGGCTTTCGGCATTGATTGTCGCATGAACCGCCTTGACCAGCGAGGATTTGCCGGTGCCGCGCGCCCCCCACAACAGGGCATTGTTGGCCGGAAGCCCGCGGGCGAAGCGGCGGGTATTGTCGAGCAATTGCTCGCGCTGGGATTCGATCCCGCGCAACAGCTCGATCTCGACCCGGTTGACGGTGGTGATCGGGTCGAACCTGTCGGGATCGGCATACCACACGAAGGCGTCGGCGACCGACAGATCCGCCTTCGCCAGCGGCTTGGGCGACAGCCGGTCAAGGGCCTGGGCGATGGAATTCAGGGCCTCAATGGCGGCAATGAAGTTCATGGGGCGAATCCGGGACAGACTGGACGAGATGCGGGGGCGAAGCCTACCACCCTCAGCCATTCTGGCAAGTCATCAGGCGAAGACATTGGTGTGACGCAAGATCGAGATTACTCCTGTGGCTTGCCTTTCCCTTCGACCAGAATCTTCAAAACCACGGTGACCAGGGCCAGCAAGGTCAGAACCGAGGCGGCGGCAAAGGCACCCGAGCCGTCATAATCGTGATACAGCAGATCAATATGCAGCGGTAAGGTATTGGTTTCACCGCGAATATGGCCTGACACCACCGAGACTGCGCCGAACTCACCCAGCGCCCGGGCGGCACACAGGATCAGGCCATAGAACAACGCCCATTTGATATTGGGCAGGGTTACCGCCAGAAAGGTCCACCAGCCTCCCGCACCGAGAACCTGGGCCGCTTCCTCTTCCTCGGTGCCCTGAAGCCGCATCAGCGGGATCAGTTCGCGGGCGATGAACGGGCTGGTGACGAACAGAGTGGCGATGACGATGCCGGGCACGGCGAACATCACCTTGAGGTCGAGCGTTTCCAGCACTCCGCCCAGTAATCCTGAACTGCCATAGACCATCAGGCAGGCGACACCGGCGACAATCGGCGACATCGAGAAGGGAAGTTCGACCAGACTGACCAGCCACTTCTTGCCCTGCCAGCGGAACTTGGTGACGGCCCAGGCCACCGACAATCCATAGATCGCGTTGATCGGCACCACCACCGCGACGGTGAACAGTGACAGCCACAAGGCCTGAACCGTGTCGGGCGAAGAGACGGTGTGCCACCACGCTTCCCACCCCCTGGCGAAGGCGTGGGCAAAGATCACCGCCAGCGGCACCGCCAGCAGCAAAACGCCCAATCCCACCGCCAGTCCGATCAGAACCAGACGTCCCCAGCCTTTGGACTGGACATGGCGGTGATGCGAAACGGCCATCGAGGGAATCATCGTCGTCAGCCCCGTTCCAGATAGCGTTGTTGCCACGCCTGAAGCGCATTGGCGGCGACCATCACCAGGAACGAGGCCGCCAGGATCACCGTGGCGATCGCGGCGGCGGCGGCGTAATCGTATTCTTCGAGACGGATATAGATCAGCAAAGCGGCGATCTCGGTTTCGAACGGACGGTTTCCGGCAATGAAGATCACCGCGCCGAATTCACCCAGACAGCGGGCGAAGGCCAGGGTCGATCCGGCGATCAAAGCGGGCAGGATCACCGGCAGGATGATCCGGCCAAACACCTGTCGCTCGCTGGCCCCCAGAATCCGCGCCGCTTCCTCGATGTCGGTTTCCAATTCCTCGATCACCGGCTGCACCGTGCGGACCACGAACGGTAGGCTGGTGAACGCCATCGCGACGGCGATGCCCAGTTGGGCATGGGCAATCTTGATCCCATAGGGCACCAGCACCTGCCCGAACCAGCCGTTGGAGGCGAAGATCGCGGTCAGTGCGACACCGGCGACGGCGGTGGGCAGGGCGAAGGGCAGGTCGATCAGAGCGTCGAGCAGGCGGCGGCCGGGGAGTCGTACCGAGCCAGCACCCAGGCGAGCAGCAGGCCCGCCAGGGCATTGAAGATCACCGCCTCGACCGCCGACAGCAGGGTCACCCGATAGCTGGCCAGGGCGCGCGGCCCGGTGGTGGCGGCGATGAAATCGTGGGCCGACATCCCCCCGGCGTGCAACAACAGGGCTCCGATCGGCAGCAGGACGATCAGGCCGAGATAGGTGACCGCCAGCCCCAGCGACAGCGAGAAGCCGGGAAGAATTCCCCGTCCAGAGCTCATTTCTTCTCGAACACCTGATCGAGAATGCCGCCCTCGGCAAAGTGAATTTTGCGGATGTTATCCCAGCCGCCGAACAGCTCGACGGTGTAGAGACGGACATTCGGGAATTGCGCCTTGTACTTCTCGGCGATCTTGGGGTTGCTCACCCGGTTATAGTTCTTGGCCAGGATGTCCTGGGCCTCGTCGGAATAGAGGTAGCCGAGATAGGCCGAGGCGATTTTGCGCGATCCGCGCTTTTCGGCGACCTTGTCGACCACCGCCACCGGGAATTCGGCCAACAGACTGACCGGCGGAATCACCACCTCGACCTTGTCGGTGCCGTATTCTTTCTGTATTCCCTTGACCTCGGCTTCGAAGCTGATCAGCACGTCGCCGGTCTCGCGTTCAACAAAGGTGGTGGTGGCTCCGCGTCCCCCGGTGTCGAACACCGGCACGTTGGCGAGCAGGCGGCGGATGAAATCCTTGGCCTGAACCTGATCGCCGCCGAATTTTTCCAGCGCGAAGGCATAAGCGGCCAGATAGGTATAACGCGCATTGCCCGAGGTCTTGGGATTGGGGAACACGACCTTGACATCGGAGCGGACCAGATCGTCCCAGCTCTTGATGTTCTTGGGGTTGCCCTTGCGCACCAGGAAGGCGGGCAGGGAATAAAACGGCGATGCGGAATTGGGGTAGGCCTGCTGCCAATCGGCGCGGACAAAGCCCTTGTCGGCGAGGACCTGAACGTCGGTGACCTGATTGAAGGTCACCACGTCGGCCGGGAGTCCTTCGAGGATCGATCGGGCCTGTTTCGACGAGCCGCCATGCGACTGCTTCACCTCAATTGATTGTCCGGTGTCCTTGCGCCACTTGGCCTGGAACGCCGGGTTGATCTGGGCGAACAGCTCGCGCGAGATATCGTAAGAGACGTTCAGGATATCTGCCGGGACCTTGTCTTCGGCCTGCGCCGCTCCTGTTCCCAGCGACAGGGTGAGAATCAGGGCGGCGGCGAGCGTCCGTGTCTTCATCGCAATTTCTCCATGAGGTCGGGGGCCAGCATACGGGGATGGAGAAATTTAACTCAACAAAAATGTTTGATCATAATTAACAACAGTTTTCAGATGTAAATCTGAGCGCGAAGCGTTTGCCCAATCTGGCCGCGTCGGTGGTGGGTGAGGGGGGGGAGTCCCGATTGCGTGCCGGAAGACGCGGGCGAGGCGGTCTGGTTCCGCGGGTATCCTTTGGATGGAAACGGTTCTAGGATGGCGCGGAAAGGAGCGCGATCAATGACGATGTCCGGTGAGGTGCTGTTCGAATTCCGCCGGGTCGGTGCGCTGGTGAAGGTCACCGCCTTTCACGTTCCCTCCTTGACCGAAATCTCGATCTCGGGTCCGGCCAGTGCCGGTGAGGCGATGTTGCGGACTCAGGCGCTGCGACGGCTGGAATACGTTCTGGCGAAAAAAGCGGCGGAGAAATCATAAAAAAACCCGGAGGCTTGCGCGGCTCCGGGTTTTTCGTGGTGGGGGAAAAATCGCTCTAACGACGTCCACGGCGGGGCGGCGGAGTCTCGTCGACCGGATCGGCGGCCTTGCGGCCCAGACCGATCTTCTTGGCGAAATCGGACCGCTGGGCGGCGTAATTGGGGGCAACCATCGGGTAATCGGGGGGAAGACCCCATTTGGCCCGATATTCGTCCGGCGTGATGTTGTAGGTGGTGCGAAGATGCCGCTTCAGCATCTTCAGCTTCTTACCGTCTTCAAGGCAGATGATGTAATCGGGCGTCACCGACCGCTTGATCGCGATGGCGGGCTTGGGCGTCTCAGGCTTTATCTCGGGCTGGCCGCCATCAAGAGAGGATAGCGAGCCATAAACGGTATTGATGAGGTCAGGCAATTGTCCAGCAGGCACCGGGTTCTTGCCGACATAGGCAGCGACCACGTCGACTGCCATACGGAGCAGATCGTCGCGATTGGTCTTTTCCTGGCTTGTGTCACTCATCTTTTTATCCGACCAGATATCGTTGGTACGTTGGAATCAATGAATGCATGTTGGACCATCCTTGTCAATTCGAAACTGTTTGACGCGAGTAACGAATTCTTGTGACATTCGTCTCAATCAGTAATCGCGATCGCCCCTGACTGCGAATTGGTCAGACACACTGTCCGGTTCGGACTTAACTATTAAGGCGGAAGTAAGGCGGATTTCCTTCGTGGCAATTCCCGGAGCGCCAGCCCCCATTCCCACGCATTCCCCAGCGGCTGGTGGCGCATTGGCAAAACGTTGCGACATATGGTATCTACCCCAATCCATAGGATTGTCAGGATCGAGTCGATGACCCAGCGCACCCTCGCTCTCGCTTCGGACCATGGCGGTGTTGAGTTGAAGACGCTGCTTGCGGCCGATCTGCCCAGTCTTGGCTGGCGCGGTCTCGACCTCGGCACCGACGGTTCCGCCTCGGTCGATTATCCCGATTTCGCGTTGAAACTGGCTCTGGCCCTGAAAACGGGCGAGGCCGATCTCGGTCTCTTGATCTGTGGCTCGGGCATCGGGATCTCGATTGCCGCCAACCGCCACGCCCATATCCGCGCCGCCTTGGTCCATGACGGGTACGGCGCGAAGATGTGCCGTCAGCACAATGACGCCAACGTTCTGGTGCTGGGTGGACGCACGATCGGCCCCGAAGTCGCCCGCGACTGTCTGAAGATTTTCCTGGAGACACCGTTCGAAGGCGGCCGTCATGCCCGCCGGGTGGCGAAACTGTCCGAATACGGCGAAAAATAGTCTCCGCGATTCCGTTCGTTCCCGTGTTCAAACCTCCTTCTGCTCGAAAGAGATCCGATGTCCAGCCTTTCCCCCTCCGCTTTCTTTTCCGCTTCTCTGGCCAGCCGCGATCCCGATATCGCCGCCGCCGTCGCTCACGAGCTTGAGCGTCAGCAGGGCCAGATCGAACTGATCGCCTCGGAAAACATCGTTTCCCGGGCCGTGCTTGAGGCTCAGGGCACCGTCCTGACCAACAAGTACGCCGAAGGCTATCCCGGCAAGCGGTATTACGGCGGCTGTGAGTTCGTCGATGTCGTCGAGCGTCTGGCGATCGAACGCGCCTGTGCTCTGTTCGGCTGCACCTATGCCAACGTCCAGCCCAATTCCGGCTCGCAGGCCAATCAGGGCGTGTTCATGGCTCTGACCCAGCCGGGCGATACCATCATGGGAATGTCGCTGGATGCCGGCGGTCACCTCACCCACGGCGCCGGTCCCAACCAGTCGGGCAAGTGGTTCAAGGCGGTGCAGTACGGCGTGCGCCAGCAGGACGCCCAGATCGATTATTCCGAGGTCGAGGCGCTGGCCCGCACCCATCGCCCCAAGCTGATCATCGCCGGTGGTTCGGCCTATCCGCGTGAGATCGACTTCGCCCGCTTCCGCGCCATCGCCGACGAGGTCGGGGCCTATTTCATGGTCGATATGGCTCACTTCGCCGGTCTGGTTGCCGGTGGCGTCTATCCGAACCCGCTGCCCCACGCCCACGTCGTCACCACCACCACCCACAAGACCCTGCGCGGTCCGCGTGGCGGCATGATCCTGTCCAACGATGCCGATCTGGGCAAGAAGATCAATTCGGCGATCTTCCCGGGCATCCAGGGCGGCCCGTTGATGCATGTGATCGCCGGTAAGGCGGTTGCGTTCGGCGAGGCGCTGACCCCCGAGTTCAAGCTGTACGCCCGTCAGGTTGTCGACAATGCCCGCGTGCTGGCCGACACCCTGGTTCGTCGTGGCCTCGATATCGTTTCTGGCGGCACCGATTCGCACCTGATGCTGGTCGATCTGCGTCCGAAGAAGCTGACCGGCAAGGCGGCCGAGGCCAGCCTGGAGCGGGCGGGGATGACCTGCAACAAGAACGGCATTCCCTTCGACCCGGAAAAGCCGACGATCACCTCCGGTGTGCGGCTCGGTACCCCGGCGGCGACCACCCGTGGGTTCGGCGTCGAGGAATTCCGTCAGGTCGGCGAATTGATCGGCGACGTGCTCGACGGTCTGGTGCAGAACCCCGACAACAACGCGGAAGCCGAGGCCCGTGCCCGTGCCGAAGTGACCGCGCTGTGCCGCCGTTTCCCGATCTACAGCTAATCTGTCCTGACTTCGGGCGGGGGCCGTCCGGTCCCCGCCCCGCCTTGCGCGGAGAATCCCATGCGTTGCCCGTTTTGTGGACACGACGATACTCAGGTAAAGGATTCCCGCCCAACCGAGGATAATTCGGCGATTCGCCGCCGCCGGTCCTGTCCGGCCTGCGGGTCGCGCTTCACCACCTTCGAGCGGGTGCAGATCCGCGATCTGGTGGTGGTGAAAAAGGATGGCGACCGGGTTCCTTTCGATCGCGACAAGCTGCTGCGCTCGATCGGAATCGCGTTGCGCAAGCGTCCGGTCGAAGAAGATCAGATCGAGCGGATCGTCAACGGCATCCACCGCCGCCTGGAAAGCATCGGCGAGAACGAAGTCCCCTCCAAATTCATCGGCGAACTGGTGATGGAGGTGCTGATGGACCTCGACAAGGTCGCCTATGTCCGTTACGCCTCGGTGTACCGCAATTTCCGCGAAGCCAAGGACTTCGAGGAATTCCTGGGGAAGATGATTGGCCCACCCGCCGACTGAGCCCAATCGGGCCGAGACCGATCGTGCCCATATGCGTGCCGCGCTGGCCCTGGCCCGGCGCGGTCTCGGCGAAGTATGGCCCAACCCTGCCGTCGGCTGCGTCATTGTCGCTGCCGGGCGTGTCGTCGGACGCGGCTGTACCGCCGCCGGGGGACGCCCCCATGCCGAAACCGAGGCGCTGGCAATGGCGGGCGACGCGGCGCGCGGCGCCACCGCTTATGTCACCCTGGAACCCTGTGCTCATCATGGCAAGACCCCGCCCTGTGCCGAGGCGCTGATCGCGGCCGGGATCGTCCGGGTGGTGTCGGCCCTGCGCGATCCCGATCCCCGCGTGTCGGGTCGTGGCGTCGAGATCCTGCGCCGCGCCGGAGTGAGTGTGGTCGAAGGCGTGCTGGAGGCCGAGGCTCGCGATCTCAATGCCGGGTTCCTGTCCCGGATCGAGCAGGGGCGGCCGCTGGTGACGCTTAAGCTGGCCAGCACATTGGACGGCCGCATCGCCACCCATACCGGCGAAAGCCGCTGGATCACCGGCCCCGCCGCCCGCGCCCATGCCCATCTTCTGCGGGCCGAGAACGACGCGGTGATGATCGGCAGCGGGACCGCGCTTGCCGACGATCCCGAACTGACCTGCCGTCTGCCCGGCTTGGGCGCGCGCTCTCCGGTGCGGATCGTGTTCGATGGCCGCCTGCGGATGCCGCTGACTCATCGTCTTGCCGCCACCGCCGAAGATATCCCCACCTGGGTGGTGACCCTGGCCGGAGGCGACCGCAACCGCGCTCGGGCTTTTGCCGCCGCCGGGATCGAGTTGTTCGAATGCCCGCCCGGCCCCGATGGCGCGGTCGATCCGGTCGCGGCGCTGACGGCGCTGGGCTCGGCCGGGTTGACCCGGATCCTGGTGGAGGGTGGCGCTCACCTGGCCGCCGCGCTGCTCCGGGCCGATCTGGTTGACCGCTTGATCTGGTTCCGAGCCGCCCGGATGATCGGTGGCGACGGTCTGGCCGCCCTGGTCGGCTTTGGCATTGACCGCCTGTCGCAAACGCCGCGTTTTGGCCGGGTTGATATCAGCACGGTCGGCGACGACGTGATGGAAACCTATTCCCGCATCTAACAGAGGACGGACCCATGTTCACCGGCATCGTCACCGCGCTTGGCGAGGTGAAGCGGGTGGTTCGCGGCGAGGGCCGCGAGACCCGTTTCGAGATTTCCAGCGGCTTTGATCCCGCAGGCATCGCCATCGGCGCTTCGATCGCTCATAACGGCGTCTGTCTGACCGTGGTCGAAACCGGACCGGGCTGGCATGCCGTCGAGGTTTCGGGGGAAACTCTGTCGAAGACCACCCTGGGCGGCTGGGTCACCGGCAGCCGGGTCAATCTCGAACGTTCGCTGCGGATGGGCGACGAAATGGGCGGCCACATCGTGTCGGGCCATGTCGACGGCGTTGCCCGTGTCGCCGAGATGCGCCCGGACGGCCAGTCGATGCGCTTTGTGTTCGAGACCCCGGCGGCGCTGTCGCATTTCGTCGCGCCCAAGGGGTCGGTGGCGCTCGATGGCGTCTCGCTGACCGTCAACGAGGTTGAAGGCGACCGCTTCGGGGTCAATATCATCCCGCATACCCAATCCGTGACCACCTTTGGCCTGTACCGGCCCGGGGATACGGTCAATCTGGAAATCGACATGCTTGCGCGCTATGTTGCGCGCCTGCTGCAAAGGGAATAGCTCCGTGGTTTCGGCATATAGAGATTATCTGTCGAGCATCGAGGACATTGTCGAGGATGCTCGGCAAGGCCGGATGTTCATTCTGATCGATGATGAGGATCGCGAGAACGAAGGCGATCTGATCATTCCGGCGCAATTCGCCACCGCCGATTCGATCAATTTCATGGTGAAGCATTGCCGTGGGCTGGTCTGTCTGGCGATGACGCGCGAGCGGATCGACCATCTCGGCCTCAAGCTGATGAATTCGGACAACCGCTCGCGGCTTCAGACCGCCTTCACCGTCTCGATCGAGGCGCGCGACGGGGTCACCACCGGCATTTCCGCCGCCGACCGCGCCCGCACCATCGAGGTGGCGATCGATCCGGCGCTGGGGGCGGGCGACATCGTTTCCCCCGGCCACATCTTCCCGCTGGTGGCGCGCGAGGGTGGCGTTCTGGTCCGCGCCGGGCATACCGAGGCGGCGGTCGATATCTCGCGTCTGGCCGGGCTGAACCCCGCCGGGGTGATCTGCGAGATCATGAACGACGACGGCACGATGGCGCGTCTGCCCGATCTGGTGCAGTTCGCTCAGTTCCACGGCGTGCGGATCGGCACCATCGCCGACCTGATTTCCTATCGCCGCCGGAATGAACGCACCGTCGAGCGGTCGCTCGAATCCCCGTTCCACTCGACCTGGGGCGGCGACTGGCGGATGCTGGTTTACGTCAACACCGTCGATTACGCCGAACATATCGCCCTGGTCAAAGGCGACATCGTTCCCGACCGTCCGGTGATGGTGCGGGTCCATGCCGTCAACGTGCTGGACGACGTGCTGGGAGACCAGGGGTCGGGCAAGGCAGGCGAGCTTCATTCCGCAATGGAAATGATTGCGGCGCACGGCAGCGGCGCGGTGGTTCTGGTGCGCGAGCCGCGCCCGAACAGCCTGTCCGAGCGGATTCGCGCTCAGCTTGAAGGCCGCCAGCCCGCGCCGGAATTGCGCGATTACGGCGTTGGCGCTCAGATCCTGCTCGACCTTGGCGTCCACGAAATGATTCTGCTGTCCAACACCCGCCGCTGCATCGTCGGGCTGGACGGATACGGCCTGAAGGTGGTCGAACAGCGGCCGATCTCGATCGGCTGAGGATAGCCGACCGAGGCTAACGACAAGGAGGACCGCATGGCCCGCATTCTGATTATCGAGGCCCGTTTCTACGACCATATCGCCGACGGCCTGTTGGCCGGTGCGCGCGAGGCGCTGGACGCCGCCGGTGCCAGCCACGATCTGTTGACCGTTCCTGGCATCTTCGAACTGCCCGGCGCGTTGAATCTGGTTCTGGCCGCCGCCGCCAACGGCACCGATGCCGCCCGCTATGACGGCTTTGTCGCCTTGGGCTGCGCCATCCGCGGCGAAACCGACCATTACCATCATGTCGGAACCGAATGCATGCGCGGGTTGGCCGATCTGTCGGTTGCCCACCGGCTGGCGTTCGGCAATGGCGTCCTGACCTGTCACGACGAGGCGCAGGCGCTGAACCGCGCCGATCCCAAGCGCAAGAATCTGGGCGGTCAGGCCGGTCGGGCCTGCCTGCGTATGTTGGCGATCAAGCGCGAGCTGGGGTTGGCATAATGACAGTCAATCCCTCGGTCGCTCGCCGCAGTGCCGCCCGCCTTGTCGCGGTGCAGGTGCTGTATCAGATGGAGATGACGGCGACCACGGCCGAACAGGCGCTGGTCGATGATCGCGAGCGCCGCGCCGAGGCCAAGCGCGGTCCGATCGCCGAACCGGATTCGTCGCTGCTGGGCCGGATCGTCCGTGGCGTTTCCGCCGACACCGCCCCCCTGGATCAGCGCATCGGCGCGGCTCTGTCCGGCGATTGGACGGTCGAACGGCTGGAAGCGGTGCTGCGGGCGATCCTGCGGGCCGGAGCCTGGGAACTGGAAGCCCGTCCGCAGACCCCGGCGCGGGTGTGCATCTCGGAATGGGTCGATGTCGCCCACGCATTTTATTCCGGCCCCGAACCGGGTTTGGTGAATGCGGTGCTCGACCGGATGGGTCAGGCGATCCGCCCCGGAGAGATGGGCCGGGGGGGCTGAGGCGACGGTGGCCGACGCGCCAGTTGACGAATTCGCCCTGATCGCCGACTTGTTCGTGCCGCTGACCGGAGGACATCCGGCGGCGCGGGGCTTGCGTGACGATGCCGCGTTCCTCGCCGCCCTGCCGGGGACCGACACCGTTTTGACTGTCGATGCGATGGTCGCCGGGGTGCATTTCCTTCCCGACGACCCGCCCGATCTGATCGCCCGCAAGCTGGTGCGGGTCAATCTGTCCGATCTCGCCGCCAAGGGAGCGGAGCCGGTGGCCTTGCTGCTGGCCGCCGCCTTTCCCCGCGACGTTACCGCCGCATGGCTGCGCGCTTTCGCGGCGGGCCTGGGCGAGGATCTGACGAGCTTTGGCACCGTCCTGATCGGGGGCGATACCGTCGCCACCCCGGGGCCGCTGACTCTGTCGCTGACCGCGATCGGGCGGGTGGCGGCGGGGCAGGGGCTGGCCCGCTCGGGGGCCTCGGTCGGCGACGATCTCTGGGTCTCGGGGACGATCGGCGATGGAGCGCTGGGCCTGCGCGCGGCACAAGGCGATCTGGACGGACGGCTGGCTCCCGACGACATCGCGTTTCTTGCCGACCGTTATCGTTTGCCGCGTCCCCGCGTCACCTTGGGGCCGCGCCTGATCGGACTGGCCGGGGCCTCGATGGATGTGTCGGACGGACTGATTCAGGATCTCGGCCATCTTTGCCGCGCCTCCGGCGTCGGGGCCAGGATCGAGGCCGGTCGGGTGCCGCTGTCGGAGGCGGCGGGACGGGCTGTCGATTCCGGTCTCGTAACGCTTGCTAGTCTGCTGAGTGGGGGGGATGATTACGAAGTGCTGTTCACCGCTCCGCCTGGGGCAGTGACGGACGTTCAGGCGCTGGCCGCCGCGCTTGGCCTGCCACTGACCCGGATCGGCGCGATCGTCGCCGGAACGGGCGTGGTAACGATCGGTCCCGATGGTGAACCGCTTGATGCCGCCCAGGGCGGCTGGCGGCATTTTCGCGCCGGTTCGTAACAAAATGGGCCGCGCCAATTCGGACCGTGGAGGATACCTCGAGTGATCCGAGTGATTTTCATCGTGATCTCTCTGCTGCTGATTCTCGCAGGTGTCGTCGGCGGTCTGTATTTCTGGGGGATCGATCCACTGGCCAAGCTGGGGATCGATAATCCGCTGTCGCATCACGACGAAGCCCCGCCGCCACCACCGCCGCCCACGCCGCCCTCTTATGTCGATTTCGGGCTGCTGATGGTGCCGGTGATCCAGAATCACGAAGTGCGCAAGCAGGCCGAGATGATCGTCCGGCTGGAGGTCGAGGCGCGCAACAAGGATATCGTCGCCCGTAATCTGCCCCGGCTTCAGAACGCGTTTCTAGAAGATATGATCAACTTCCTTGGTACCAACGTGCAGCCCGACCAGCCGCTCGATACCCAGGCCATCAGCCGCAGGTTGATGATCGTCGCCGACCGTACCTTGGGTCCGGGATATTTGCGCCGGGTTGTCATCGAGAATCCCAGCCTGAAATAGTCTGTCTTTGATCAGCCGATTTCAGCAACTTATTGCATCACTCTGGCTCTTCTGGCAGGGTCTTACAGGCTTGCGGCGCGGCTCCTGACGCACTGGCCCCCGATCGCCCGTGACTGGGATATCCGGCGCCGTCGGCTTCATCAGGGGGATTCAAGCCAAATGAACATCAACCTATTTGTGATCGCATGTGGCGTCCTGGCGCTGCTGTACGGGGGGTACGCTGTACGCTCCGTGCTGGCAGCGTCGGCCGGGACCGACCGCATGCAGCAGATCGCCGCAGCGGTGCAGGAGGGTGCCGCCGCTTATCTCAACCGCCAATACACTACCATCGCCATGGTCGGTCTGGTCGTTGCCGTCGTTCTCGGTTACTACCTGGGCACCTATCAGGCGGTTGGTTTCGTCATCGGTGCCGTGCTGTCGGGTGCCGCTGGCTATGTTGGCATGAACGTTTCGGTGCGCGCCAACGTGCGGACCGCCGAAGCCGCCCGCTCGGGGGGCATGCAGCAGGCTCTTGACGTCGCCTTCAAGTCCGGTGCGATCACCGGCCTGCTGGTGGTCGGTCTGGGCCTGATCGGCGTCGCCGGGTATTACACCATCCTGCAAAATGCCGGGATCGAATCGCGCAAGCTGCTCGAGGCGCTGGTGGCGCTGTCGTTCGGTGCGTCGCTGATTTCGATCTTCGCCCGTCTGGGCGGCGGCATTTTCACCAAGGGTGCCGACGTCGGTGCCGACCTGGTGGGTAAGGTCGAGGCCGGTATTCCCGAAGACGATCCCCGCAACCCCGCCGTCATCGCCGACAATGTCGGTGACAATGTCGGCGATTGCGCGGGTATGGCCGCCGATCTGTTCGAGACCTATGCCGTCACCGTGGTGGGCACGATGCTGCTAGGCTCGATCTTCTTTGCCGATCCGGCTGAAAAGCTGCTGATGATGCAGCTTCCGCTGGTGATCTGTGGCGTGTGCATCTTCGCCTCGGTGGTCGGAACCTTCTTCGTGAAGCTCGACGCCTCGGGCAAAATCATGAAGGCCCTGTATAAGGGTCTGATCGTCACCGGCATTCTGTCGGCGGCGCTGATTGCCGCGGTTCTGGTCTATGGCTTTGGCGGCTTCGACGCCACCTACAGCTCGACCGGCGGCATCATCACCGGCACCAAGCTCTATCTGTGCGCCATCATCGGTCTGGTCGTCACCGGCCTGCTGGTGTGGATCACCGAGTATTATACCGGCACCGATTTCCGTCCGGTTCAGTCGGTCGCCAAGGCCTCGGTTACCGGTCACGGTACCAACGTGATCCAGGGTCTGGCCGTGTCGATGGAAGCCACCGCGCTTCCGGTGCTGGTGATTTCGGTCGCCATCATCGCCGCTTACTCGGTCGCTGGTCTGTTCGGCATCTCGATCGCCGCTACCACGATGCTGGCCCTGGCCGGTATGGTTGTCGCGCTCGACGCCTATGGCCCGGTCACCGACAATGCCGGTGGCATCGCCGAAATGGCCAACCTGCCCAAGGACGTCCGCAAGATCACCGACGCGCTCGACGCCGTCGGCAACACCACCAAGGCGGTCACCAAGGGCTATGCGATCGGTTCCGCCGGTCTGGCCTCGCTGGTTCTGTTCTCGGCCTATACCGAGGATCTGAAGCACTACTTCCCCAACCTCAACGTCCAGTTCAGCCTTGAAGACCCCTATGTGGTGATCGGGTTGTTCCTTGGCGGCATGCTGCCCTATCTGTTCGGGGCGCTCGGCATGCAGGCGGTTGGTCGCGCCGCCGGTTCGGTGGTGATCGAGGTCCGTCGTCAGTTCAAGGAAATCGCCGGGATCATGGAAGGCACCGGCAAGCCGGATTACGGCCGCGCTGTCGATCTGCTGACCAAGGCTGCGATCAAGGAAATGATCGTTCCCAGCATGCTGCCGGTGCTGTCGCCGGTGGTGCTGTATTTCGTGATCCTGTTTGCCGCCAATCAGAAGGCGGCGTTCACCGCGCTGGGCGCGATGTTGCTTGGTACCATCGTTACCGGCCTGTTCGTGGCCATTTCGATGACCTCGGGCGGTGGGGCCTGGGATAACGCCAAGAAGTACATCGAGGACGGCCATCATGGTGGCAAGGGGTCCGACGCCCACAAGGCGGCGGTCACCGGCGACACTGTCGGCGATCCCTACAAGGACACCGCCGGTCCGGCGGTCAACCCGATGATCAAGATCATCAACATCGTTGCCATCCTGCTGTTGGCGATCGTTGCGAGCTGATCTCGATTGAACGAAAAAGACCCCCGGTCGCCAACGCGGCCGGGGGTTTTGTTTGTCTGAAACCTGCCGGGATGAGGCGGGGTTCGGCTACTGCCCCTGCGCCGGCTTCGAGAAGCGGCCGAGATTGCCCAGCAATTGCTTCAGGATCGTCATTTCCTGTCCCGCGGTGGGAGTCTCGCGTCCGACCGGAATCACGTCGTGGCCGTCGCTCAATCCTTTGGTGTCGACAGCGCGGACGGTTCCGCTGCGGTCGAACAGCACGGCGATGACCTTGCGTTCCTTGATGTCCGGTTCGAAGAACGAGACCCGTTCGGTGACGGTCGAGACGTAGTACCACGCATCCTCGTCGAACGGGCTGACGTTGGACGGCGTACCCAGCAGCGACTGGACGTCATCGCGCGAGCTTTTGCCGACGACGACCTGAGACAATTGTTCGGGCGGCGGCAGGTTGCCGCGCAATTCGACAATCGGGGTGCACGCACCCGACGCCAGGACGACGGCAAGGGTGGCCAGGGCAAACCGGGCGGGGCGGGGCTTTTTCATGCGCAGAGGTCGGCGGAGCATTGACGGAAACGGCCTCCGAGGCCAATGTGGGGGGGAAGAGTGCACTCCGTCTCCTGGCCTTGTCAACGACGTCGCCAACGTCGCGCCGGCGGGGTGATGTCCTAAATGCCAGGAACTCCAACCATGCCGCTTCGTCGTTTCCTCGACGGCCGCCGTCGCCGTCGCGCCGCTCATAGCCTGTATACCGCGATTATCATGCAGGCGCGGCAGCCGGATTTCTATCTTCGCCAGCAGGTGCCAGACAGCCTGGACGGCCGCTTTGACCTGATCGTGCTGCATGCCTTTCTGGTAATGCGCGGTTTGGGTCGGGTCGAGGGCAACGGGCGCGAGGCGGCGCGGGAGGTCTCCCAGGCGCTGTTCGACATGATGTTCGCCGATATGGAACAGAACCTGCGCGAACTGGGGGTCAGTGACATGGCGGTGGGCAAGCGGGTCAAACAGATGGCCCAGGCGTTTTATGGCCGCGTCGCCGCCTATGACAAGGGCCTGAGCGAGGGCGACGAATCACTGATCTCCGCGTTGCAGCGTAATCTCTACGGCGCGGCCGACCCCGCGCCCGCCGAAGGGGTGGTCGCGGAGATGGCCGCCTATTTGCGTCAGCAGGACACGTGGCTGGCCGGTGCCGGTGCCGGACTGGTCGAGGGGCAGGTCAGCTTCGCCCCGCTTGCGGAGGCCGCGCAATGATCCCGGTCGCAGCCGCTCCCGAATTTTCCCGTCCGATCCGGATCGACCAGTTGCCGTCAAAGCTCAGCCGCCACCGGCTGGAAGCCGACCCGGCCGAGCGGGCCGCCCTGGCCCTGCGCTTCGATCTGGTCGCAATCGACAGCCTGACCGCCGAGATCGAGATCAATCCCCCCACCCGTCGCGGTCTGGTGCGGCTCCAGGGGCGTCTTCATGCCCAGGTGGTACAGACCTGCGTGGTGACGTTGGTGCCGCTGGCGGCCGTCGTAGAGGCGCCGTTCAGCCTGACCTTCGGTCCGGCTCCCGAGGACGAGGAAGACGAAATCGACCTGATCTGGGACGGCGAGGATCCGCCCGACCCGATCGAGGACGGCAAAATCGATCTGGGCGAAGTCGTCGCCGAGCATCTGGCGCTGGCGCTCGACCCGTTTCCGCGTGCCCCCGGCGCGACCTTCGAAGCCCCTTCGGGGGCTGATGACGCACCAGCACCAAAGGCAAGCCCATTCTCGGCGTTGGCTGCCTTGCAGCAAAAAAAGGCTGAATGGAAAGCAATCCTTGCCCTGGCCGAGGTTTTTGGATAAGAAACCTCCCTTTCCCATCGTGGGTCGAAGTGAGCAATTGAAATGGCTGTTCCGAAGAAGAAGACCTCCAAGTCCCGCCGCGACATGCGTCGGTCCCATCACGCCCTGACCAACGTGGTTGGTGCTGAGTGCCCGAATTGCGGCGAGCCCAAGCTTCCGCACCATGTCTGCAGCGCCTGCGGTCATTATGATGGCCGCGAGGTGGTCGTCCAGGCCGAAGCCTGATCCGACTATAGCCTCTAAGCAGCGGAGCATCGGCCAGTGAGCGTCCCCGTCACCATTTCCATTGATGCCATGGGGGGCGACTCTGCCCCTGAAATCGTCGTGGAAGGGGTGCGAATGGCTCACGAGCGTTTGCCCCACGTCCGCTACCTGTTGTTTGGCGACGAAGCCCGTCTGGCCCCCCTTTTGGCCCCGTATCCCGGGATCGCGGGGGTCTGTTCGGTTCGTCATACCGACGAGGCCGTCAGCAACGACGCCAAGCCGGGACAGGTGTTGCGGACGGGGCGGCGGTCGAGCATGTGGCTGGCCATCGATGCTGTCAAAAAAGGTGAAGCCGCCGGAGTCGTTTCCGCTGGCAACACCGGCGCGCTGATGGCGGTGTCGAAGTTCGTGTTGCGGACATTGCCGGGAATCGACCGCCCGGCAATCGCCGCCTTGTTCCCGACCATCCGGGGTGAAACCCTGATGCTCGATCTGGGCGCGAACATCGATTGTAACGCCAACAATCTGGTCGAGTTCGCGGTGATGGGCGAAGTCTATGCCCGCGCCGTGCTGGGGCTGGAAACGCCCGCGATCGGGTTGTTGAATGTCGGCTCCGAGGACATGAAGGGCAGCGACGTCGTCAAGACGGCGGCGGCGACCCTGCGCGAGAGTCATCTGCCGATCAATTTCTACGGCTTCGTCGAAGGCAACGATATCTGTGCCGGAACCGTCGATGTCGTGGTGACCGACGGATTTAGCGGCAATATCTCGCTGAAGACCGCTGAAGGAACAGTGAAGCTTTATTCGACCTTCCTGAAGGAAGCGTTCAAAAGCTCGCTGATGTCCAAAATCGGCTTCCTGTTTGCCCGTCGCGCCCTGAACCGGGTCAAGGTCCGCACCGATCCCCGCCGCTATAACGGGGCGATGTTCCTGGGCCTGAACGGCATCGCGGTCAAAAGCCATGGCGGCACCGACGCCTTTGGCTTCGCCAATGCGATCGGTGTTGCGGTCGAACTGGTGACCCATGGATATAATGAGCGGATTCGCAAGGAATTCGATCGTTTGAAGCCGGCCAACATTACGTCCCCCCAACTTGCCGCCGGAACCCGCTAAACTGATGCTGCGCCGCTCCCAGATCATCGGCTGCGGGGCGTATCTGCCCGCGCGGGTCGTTACCAACGCCGAATTGGCGACCCGAGTCGAGACGTCCGACGAGTGGATCGTCGAACGGAGCGGCATTCGCCAACGTCACGTCGCCGCCGAAGGTGAGCTGACATCCGATCTGGCGATTGCCGCGTCACGGGCCGCGCTGGCCCATGCCGGAATCGACGCGGACGAGGTCGATTTGATCGTTCTCGCCACCGCGACGCCCGACCGCACCTTTCCCGCCACCGCCACCCGGGTTCAGGCCGCGCTGGGTCTGACCCGAGGATTCGCCTTCGACGTTCAGGCGGTGTGCTCCGGCTTTCTCTATGCCCTGACGGTCGCCGATAATTTCATTCGCGCCGGGCAGGTCAAGACCGCCCTGGTGATCGGGGCCGAGACCTTCTCGCGCATCCTCGACTGGAATGATCGCACCACCTGCGTTCTGTTCGGCGACGGTGCCGGTGCCGTTGTGCTGCGCGCCGGTGAAGGGGAGGGAACCCCGGACGATCGCGGCATTCTCTCGACCCATCTTCATTCCGATGGCCGTCATAGCGACCTGCTCTACGTCGACGGCGGTGCCTCTAGCTCGACCCTGGTTGGCCACGTCCGGATGGAAGGCCGCGAGGTGTTCCGTCACGCCGTCGTCAATCTGGCCTCGGTGGTTCAGGAAGCGCTGGCCGCCAATAATCTGACGGCGGCCGACATCGATTGGGTGGTGCCGCATCAGGCCAATCGCCGCATCATCGAAGGCACCGCGCGCAAGCTCGGTTTCCCGATGGAGCGGATGGTGATGACGGTGGCCGAGCACGCCAACACCTCGGCGGCGTCGGTGCCGCTGGCGCTGGCCCAGGCGGTCGGCGATGGGCGCATCCGTCCCGGCCAGCTGGTTCTGCTGGAAGCGATGGGCGGCGGCTTCACCTGGGGCTCCGCCCTGGTGCGGATGTAGCCTCGGCGTCCTCTCCTTGTTCCTCGACGGTAAGCAAGCGACGCATCCCTCTGATATTGACGGATTTATCTGAAGGGTCTAGGGTCTGACGCATCTTTGGCTCTGGGATGGGCGTGGGGCGGCATGACGGAAAAGACCATCACGCGGGCGCAGCTGGGCGAGGCCGTCTATCAGGAAGTCGGCCTGTCTCGCAACGAGTCCGCAGACCTTCTTGAAGCAGTACTGGATGAAATCGCGGAAGCGCTCGGTCGGGGCGAAACCGTCAAGATTTCGTCGTTTGGCAGCTTCTCTGTGCGGTCCAAGGGACAGCGCATCGGACGTAACCCCAAGACCGGTGAGGAAGTGCCGATCCTGCCCCGCAGGGTTCTGGTCTTCCGGCCGTCGCAGCTTTTGAAAAAGCAGATCAATGACGGCCGTGCTGGCGGATCTGGCTCGAAGTGATGGCTGAGGACGAGGGCGATCTGTCTCAGGGCCGGCGCTCCGGCAAGTCGGAAACGGCGTTCCGTACCATCAGCGAGGTGGCTGATGAACTGGAAGTGCCGCAACACGTCCTGCGCTTCTGGGAGGGGCGGTTCCCCCAGGTTCGCCCGTTAAAGCGGGGCGGCGGTCGGCGGTATTACCGGCCCGAGGATGTCGCCTTGTTGCGGCGCATCCGCGACCTTCTTTACCGCGAAGGCTACACCATCAAAGGTGTGCAGAAATTGCTGAAGGAAAGCGGCGTCGGCCCCAGCGGGTCGGATTCGCCTGCCTCCAGTGTTCGTCCGCTCGCCTTTACCGCCGATGACGATCGTGATGACGAGACCGAGGATGCGGACGACCCTGCCGAGGATCTGCCGGTTGTCGTCGTTCCGGAACGTCGTCCGACTCCGGTCATCTCGACCGTTGCTCCGCGCGCCCCGGCGACCGGAACCGTCTCCGGCCCGGCTCCGGTGTCCAGCGTGATGGTCGCGGCGCCGATCCCGGTACGTCCTTCGGCTCCGGTTGCCCCCTCTGTGCCGCCTGCGCGCGGCCTGGGGGCCGATACCCGCGTTGCCCTGCTTGATATCCTCGCCGAACTCGAGGTCCTTCGTGGTCTGCTGCATCGCCGCTGAGGCGTATCAAAGTTTCTGTCAAAAAGGGTGAAGAACGCCCTTGCATCCTGCCCGGGGCCTGACTATAGTTCGCCCCTCTCCACGGTGACCCATCACCGAGGAAGACTTCCAAAGTCCCTGGCGACTTTGGTCGAAATATTCGGCGGAGTTTACCCGCCACGGTCGGAGCGTAGCGCAGCCCGGTAGCGCATCAGTCTGGGGGACTGGGGGTCGCAGGTTCGAATCCTGTCGCTCCGACCAATTTTCCTAAAAAAGACAGCCGCCTTCGGGCGGCTTTCTTTTTGCCTAGACCGTGTCTTTTGCCACGATAGCGCAGCGGGCAGAGGCGTCCCCCCAAGCACGGAGAGGAACGATATGGAACGCGGGCTGTCCAAGACCCAGATCACCGGCCTGTTGTTGCTGATTCCGCCGCCGCTGTTCTGGGCGGGAAATTTCATCATCGGGCGGGCGATGCGGGGCGAAGTGCCGCCGATGACGCTGTCGCTGTGGCGCTGGGTTATCGCCTTTTTGTGCCTTCTGCCGCTGGCTTGGCGACCGATGCGCCGCGACTGGCCGGTCTATTGGGCCTATCGCTGGCTGGTGCTGCGGCTTGCGGTGGTCGGTGTCGTCGCCTTCAATTCCATCGTCTATCTCGGCCTGCAATGGACCGCTGCCGAGAACGGTTTGCTGCTGAACTCCTTCATCCCGATTCTGATCCTGCTGTTCGGGGCGATGTTTTACGGGCAAAGCCTGCATCGCTGGCAGGTAATCGGGCTGATCCTGTCCTTTGCCGGAGTCCTCACCATCATCTTGCATGGCGATTGGACCCGTCTGGCCCGGCTGGATTTTTCGATCGGCGATCTTGTCGTGTTCAGCGCGATGGTGTCGTGGGCGTTCTATACCCTGTGGCAGCGCAAGGTGCCGCCCCAGCTTGACCGCATCGGCCTGATGGGGATTCAGATCGCCGTCGCGATTCCCATCCTGTTCGTCCTGTATCTGGGCGAGCGGCTGCTGGGCCACGTCCCGCACTGGTCGCCCGAGGCTTATGCCGCGTTGGGCTATATCGGGGTATTCCCCTCGGTGATCGCCTATCTGCTTTATACGATCGGGGTGGCCCGGGTCGGGGCCGTCCGCGCCGGGATGTTCATCCATCTGATGCCGGTGTTCGGCGTCGGGCTGGCGGTGGCCTTTCTGGGCGAGACGGTCCAGCCCTACCATCTGGTTGGGATTACCGCGATCCTGGTCGGGATCTGGTCGACCTCACGCAAGGGCGGGTAAGCCCCTCAGATCCGAGCCTCGATCACCTTATAAAGGCCGGTTTCGGCCAGTGTGGTCTGGCGGCGGAAATGGGCGGCGACGACCGGCTCGTAGGGAAGCTGGCGGTTGGCGACGAACAGCAACCGCCCGCCGGGGGCCAGGGCGGCGGCGGCGTTGGTGATGAAGGCGCGGCCGAGATCGATGTCGGTCGCCTTGCCCTGATGGAACGGCGGGTTCATCACCACCCAGTCAAACGCGGCGGTCGGCAGCCCGGCGGCGACGTCGTGCCAGTGAAAGCCGAGCCGGGCCGAGGCGGACGAATGGGCGAGATTGGCTCTTGCGGCTTCAACCGCATGCCACTCTGCCTCGAACAGATCGAGCGACGCGATCTTGGGTGCCCGTGCCAGCAGGGCCAGCGACAGATAGCCCCATCCAGCCCCCAGATCAGCGACGCGGCCCGTTAGGTCGGCGGGAAGATGCTCGACCAGCAGCGCCGATCCGGCATCGACCTTGTTCCAGTTATAGAGGCCGGGGCGCGACCAACAGCCGGTCTCGGTCCCCTGTTGCATCTGTCCCGCCTCGGCCCAGGCGGCAAGGGCAGGGGGGATCGTGTCGCCCCGTTCGGCCCAGAACACCTTGCAATGCGATTTCGACAGCGAGGACACCCCGTCGATCGCCGTTTTGAGCGCGCGTTCGATCGAGCCCGCGCCGACATCGTTGCCACCGGCACAGACGAGAACGCCGCCCGGTCGCAACGCCGCCCAGGCGCGCCCCAGATTGGCCAGCGTCTCGGTCTTGTGCTTGGTCAGCAGACAGAGGCCAAGATCGTAGCCGTCGCCTTCGAAGGTGGGAACGACGGTACAGCCATCGCGCCGCAGCGCCTCGTGGGCTGGTTTGAAGCTCTGCTCGCACAGCAGCGCGTTGCGCCAGTCGGGGTCGAGCGGACCCTCGGCACGAAGAAAGACGCCGCGCCCCGGTTGGGGGCGGGGCAGGAGACCCTTGGCGAAAGGGTGGAACAGGGCGTTCAGAGCATCGGACATCGGCCCGGCATAGCGGATCGGCGGCGCGTCTGTCCACCCCCGCCGTCGCCTCTCGACGCTGCGGCAGCAACGACCTATGCTTTTGCCGCAGCGGGTGGCGTGTTTGGCCACCGCACCATCATCATTCGAGGATCAATGCGGCTGATTAAGTTGGTGTCCAATCTTGGCTATGGCAGCCAGAAGGACGTTCGCGCCATGATTCGCGACGAAAGGCTGACGACGCGGGATGGTGTCCCGCTGGGGCTGGAGGCCCGCGTTGCTCACGGCGATGTTCTGCTCGACGGCGAGCCGCTCGACCCGCCCCAAGGACTGGTGCTGATGCTGAATAAGCCGTGCGGCTATACCTGTTCGACCAGCGATCCGGGGCTGACGGTTTATTCGTTGCTGCCGCACCGCTTCCTGCTGCGCAAGCCGGTGGTGTCGTCGGTGGGACGGCTCGATAGCGACAGTTCGGGGCTGTTACTGCTGACCGATGACGGCCAGTTCCTCCATCACGTCATTTCGCCCCGCCGCGCCATCGCCAAGACGTACGAGGTGACGCTGGCCCGCCCGCTACGCGGCGACGAGGCCGAAATGTTCGCCAGCGGAACCCTGATGCTGCGCTCGGAGACCGATCCGCTGCTGCCCGCTGGGTTCGAGGCCACAGGCGAGCAGGCCGCCCGCGTCACCATCACCGAGGGCCGCTATCATCAGGTCCGCCGGATGTTCGCTGCGGTCGGCAACCATGTCGAGACTTTGCGGCGGACCCGGATCGGTGGGCTGACCCTGGACGGGCTGGAAGAAGGGCGCTGGCGTTTTCTTGCCGCCGACGAGATCGAGGCCGTGATCCGGGCGTGACGGCCTGCCTCGAAGCAGGGGTGGCGACGGCCATTGGTGGATTTTTTCTGGGGATTGTGGCACGCTTTGATGGTGACGCAGAACGCGGCGCTATCAATGGAGAATGCCATGCTCGACCAAATCCCCAACAGTGCCAACTCCCTCATCGATTTCGCCGCGCAGATCGCGGCCAAACGCAAGGAGGCGGCCAGCGACGGCAGCACCGCTTCGGACAAAGATCCGTCGGATATTACGCTGAAACCTGTCGCATCCCCTTCCTCCATCGTGGATGTCATCTCTTCCAAAGAAGACCTGGAAGTGGAGAGGAAAAATATGGAGCGAAGGATCAAGCTCTTTGATCTGATGAAACTGGAATCAGATAAGAATAGGCTTGATGGCGATGCAGATGGTCGGCGGCGTTACGTGGAATTTTTTGAGAAGTTTATTGCTGTATCGCCTGAACCGGCTCAGTCGGTTACCGGGGATGAGGCAAAGCGGGTGTGGGAGATGGGCCGCCAGAATGCCCGCGAAGGGGGACATTTCGGGTTTCCTCCGCCAAAAGACTCAACCTACATTTTGATCGCGGAGGGGTTCCAATACAATATTCGCGGCGATGGAACGATCACCCGGCAAAAAGAAGGGGTTTCAACACCTGAACAATATGCCTCGACCATGGCAACACTGAAGACTGCGCGGGCACAAAACGTCATTCTTGATGCCGAGCGCGCCAAGCAATACAGCGAAATCGACGCCCAAATGACCAGCCTGAAAGCCGAACTCGGAATCACGGACGATTCGTGGCGGGACGAGTTGGAAGCCAGAAAGAGCTTTTCTATTGCGGTATGAGTGTCGGCGGATGCGGGGAGCCGGTTTCGCGTGGTTGCTGAAGCCCCGTTCCCTGCATCCGGCCCGATCTTGCGGTCGATCCGTTCTCGTCTGAAGCCGACCCCGTTTCCGGCGATCCGGTTACTGCGCCGCCGTCCGCTCGCCGAACAGCCGGGTGTAATAGCCCAGGCAGGCATAGCCGTTGGCGACCGATCCGGTATCTTGGGCGATGCTGCCGACCCAACTCGCCTGGGGCGTCAGTTCCCGTTTGACCCAGTTGCAGATACTGATCGAGATGCCGTGGCGCTCTGTCGCGGCGCGGATCAGCTCAAGCTTTTCGACGCAGACCGCTTTTTCCGGGGCGAGGCGGGACCGCTGCTTCAGGTGGGTCTGATTCTCCTCCATCAGGTAGGAGGCAAAGAACTCGCGCAGGCGGGACGGGTCGAAATAATTGATATATTGGGCGATCAGAGCCAGGTTTGCCAGATCGGCGGTGAGGAATTCCGGCTTGATGTTAATCACCCCGGCCTTGGCCAGCGAGGCCATGTAATCCTCGACATTTTCCGGGGTCAGGAACGGCAGGATCAGCGGCTGGCACAGCACCGAATCCGACACCAGCCCAAGATCGCGGGCGCGCATCATCACCTCCAGCCGGTCTTCGATCGTGCCGGCATGCGGTTCCAGGATGTTGCGAAGATAGCGCGGCATGATACCGATGCTGCCATTCCACTGCGCCTTCCCCGCCAATTGCCCGGCCAGCGACAGGATCGAATCGCCGCGATGGGTGAATTCGACCTGTTTCAGTCCCGCCTTCGAGCAGATGAACACCCGGACACGCGAGTCGGGATAGGCTTCGAAATGGTCGATGAAGGTCCGCAGGATATCGTGGGCCAGCCCCGACACCAGATGCGGCTCGCTGAACGCGTCGGTCTTGGGCGAGAAATAATAGAACGTGTTTTTGTCCCGGTTCGCCTTAAGCGAACGGCGGAGCTTGTCGGTGTAATTGGTAAACACCGTGATCTGGGTGCATTGGTTGCCGTCGGTGACAAGGCAATATTGGCAAGCGATCGAGCAGGAGCCAACCGAGGGCGTGACCTCGAGAACGTTGGTCGGGCAGATGTTGGTGTAATTGTGGATTTCAAGATCGGCGGTGGAATCGGTCTCGGCCTCCAGATAGGTCGTTACCGGTTGCAGGCTGCGATTGTCGAACAGGCTCAGGTAGCGTTGTGACCCCGCCAGCAAGGCCTGGCGCACCTCCGCCGTAACCGGATAGGGCAGGCCAAGCGAGTCGATCAGGGCGTCATCAATCATGATCGGCGAGAAATCGGCCAGATCGTGGGCGCTGCCGTGATCTTCAAGGTTGATGAATTCTGGCATTTGTCTGCCTCTATGGTGGATCGACGGGCCGAACGAAGGTGAAGGATTCTATCCCCTACGCCTATGTCGGAGGTCCGGGGCGGAAATCGTTGAAAACACCGAATGTGACGAAATTACACGATCGACCCGGTTCTACGCAAACGTGGGTTGATATCGACAAACTTCGATCTCAAGTGTATCCTGTAAAATAATTCGAGTCTCGCCTCTCGAATGAAGTAAATATGATATTTTGTTAATATTTAATCCTGGATATTCAGCAATCTTTGGTTGATTCGGTTATTTTCTGATATAAAAATATGTTTTTAAGGTGAAGTGCTTGTTTCCTGAACTTGTATAGCCCCGGTCGCGTCCTGTTCCGGCTTATTTCCGGTGGGGCATCTGGATGTTCCTGAATGGATAATCTGTCTCTCGATCTGAAGGCCGCAGGTTTATCTTCCCCTCATGCCGCGTCCCTCCGGCCCCACCATGCCGGGCCGGTGCGGTCTTGGCCGATTCGGCGTTTTCATCACGTCTTTGAACAGATCGTCGAACGTCAGCCCGAAGCGGCGGCAATCGTGTCCGACCATGGCCTGCTGACCTATCGCGATCTGGAGCGCCGGGCCAACGCCCTGGCTCATGCCCTGATCGCCCAGGGGGTGACCCGCGAAGAGGCGGTGGGGGTGCTGACCAATCGCTCGGGCGATTTGCCGCTGGCCTTTCTGGCGATCTTGAAGGCGGGCGGGGTCTATGTGCCGATGGGGGCGGATTTGCCGCCGCTGCGGCTGGCCAATATCGCCGCCCAGGCGAAGATACGGCATTTGATCGTGCTCGACGGGTTGGAGCCGCCCGCAGCCCTGCTCGACGCGATGATGGCCCCAACGATCCTGCGGCCCGAGGATCTGACGCGAGAGCACTTGGCCCGCGACGGACACCGGCCCGACCGGCCCGGCTCTCCCTCCGATCTGGCGGTGATCCTGTTCACCTCTGGCTCGACCGGCGAGCCGAAGGGCGTGCTGCTTCAGCATGACGCCTGCATCAATATGAGCCTGGGCCATATCGAGACTCTGGGCATCACCGCCGCCGACCGTTTCTTGCTGTCCGCGACGCCCGGCTTCATCCTGGGTCTGCGCGAATTGTGCCTGCCAATGCTGGCCGGTGCTGCCTATGTCCCGGCCTCGCGGGCTTTGCTCGACGATCCCGCCGCGATGCTGGCGCTGATGTCCCGCCACCGTGTCAGCGTCGCGATGTTCACGCCCTCTTATCTGCGGCTGTTCCAGGGGGCGGTGCCGGACGGTCTGCGCTGCGTGATAACGGCGGGGGAGCGTCCCAACGCCCAGGACGCGCGGGCCTATGCTGCCCGGCTCGATTATTGGAACATCCACGGCGCCACCGAGGTCTGCGGCACGATCTGCCTGCGCAAGGTCTCGCCCGACGATCCCGATCCGCTGCCGAGCGGACGGCCGATGGCCAATATGGCAATCGTGCTGCTGGACGAAGACGGCAACGAGGTCCCGGCGGGAGGGATCGGCGAAATCCATGTGGTGGGAGTAGGGCTCGCCCGCGGCTATCTCGACCGGCCGGAGATGACCGCCGAACGCTTTGTCGAGACCCGGTTCGGCCGGGCCTATCGCAGCAATGATCTTGGCCGCTGGACTCCGGGCGGCGATCTGATCTCGCTCGGGCGGGCCGATGACGTCGTCAAGGTCTCGGGGCAGGCGGTGGCGCTGGGCGAGATCGAGACCGCGTTGTTGCGCCAGGACGGAATCGGCCATGCCGCTTTGATCCAGTACCGGGGGCGGCTGATCGCTTTCGTCGAAAGCGATCCGGCGATGGCGCGTCCGCTGGAGGCATGGCATGCGGTTCTGGGGCAGACCTTGCCCGCCTATATGATGCCGTCCGAGGTGCGGACGATCGCCCGGATGCCTCTCAATCCCTCGGGCAAGGCCGACCGCAAGGCGTTGCAGGCGCTAGCCGACGAGGCGGCATCGGCGCGGAGCGGGACGCCGCCGCACGGGTCGCTGGAGCAGCGGATCGCCGCGATTTGGGATGCGTGCCTGGGCTGCGGCCCGGTCTGGCGCGAGGACAGCTTTTTTGCCCTGGGCGGCACCAGCCTGCTGGCGGTCGCGGTCAGCCAGTCTTTGCAGGCGGCGGGATATCCGGTGACGGCGCGGATCGTGCTGGCGGCGGGAACCCTGGCCGGTCTGGCCGACCGGATCGAGAGCTTGGCCGAGGACGAGGCGGCGGAGGAGTCGTTCGATCCCGACGATCTGGCGGTTGCCGGGCAGCAGGATTTCTGGCTCGCCCGTCAGCTTGGGCTGGCGACGATTGGGGCGCAGATCACCCGGATTTTGGCGGTGCAGGGCAGTGCGCCGCCGCTAGAACGCTGGCAGGCGGCCTGGGCCGAGGTTCTGGCCCGTCACCCCGCCTTGCGCTCGTCCTTTGCCTCAACCGCCGCAGGGACGGTGCAGTGCCGGACCATCGCCGTTGCAGACTTGCCGCCCGAAGCCGGGTTCAGCCATGATTGCTGCGAGCGGGCCGAGGATGTCGCCGCCCGGATCGCGGCGCGGGCCGATCCGCCGTTCGATTTGTCCCGCCCGCCCTTGGCCCGGGCCGGTCTGGTCGAGGTGGGCGGGGACGGCACCATCGTCTGGTTCACCCTCCATCATGTCGTTGCCGACGGTCTGTCCGCCCGAATCATCCAAGACGATCTGTATGCCCTGGCGCAAGGGCTCCCTCTGCCGCCCGCCGCTGACGGGGCGGTGCAGGCCGCCCGCGCCGAACGCCGGGCCATCGCTTCGGGCCAGTCCGGGCGCGATGCCGCCTACTGGCGCGACCGGCTGGGCGCGGCAGTCCACGAGGAGGGCGATCTGTTCGCCGAACTCCCCACCGATCACCGCCGTCCTCCTGTCCCCAGCGGAGACGGGGCGGCCCCGCTGGTCGAGCACCTTGGTCCCGAAATTGCCGCCGCGCTGACCCGGCTGGCCCAGGCGCACGGGGCTGGTCTGCACGCGCTGCTGCTGGCCCTGCTGGCAGCGGAAGCGGGACGGCGCACCGGGCGCGCCTCTCTGCTGCTCGGCACCGCGATCGAGACCCGCCCGCCGGGGGCGGAGCGCTCGGTCGGCTATTTCGTCAATCTGCTGCCGCTGATCCTGCCGGTCGGGGGCACCGAATCGTTGATGGCGCGGATTGAGCAGGCCCAGGCGGTGTTGAGCGAGGCAGCCGACCATGCCGCCAGCCCGTCAGGCGAGATTTACCGCGAGTTCCGCCACCAGCATCCCGAGGCGCGGCCGCAATCGCGCACCGAATTGTTCGACGTCACCCTCACCGCCAATCCGTCGCGGCTGAGTGCCGATCCAGCGGCATCGTTCGCGCTGGTGCCGCAAACCCCTCCGGGCTGGCGGGCGCATCCGGCCGGTGGGCTCGATCTGGTCTTCAGCCACGAACCCGCCCCGGATGGGGGCATCGATCTGATGCTGGTGTGGACTCCCGATCTGTTCACTCTGGCGACGGCGCAAAACTGGCTGGCCGGGTTTGCCGGGTGGGCGCGCTGGCTGGCCGAGGATATCAGCCGGGCCGAAGCACCATTGCCGCCGCTGCTGCCGCCCGAGGCGGCGTTATTGGCGGGCTGGGAAGCCGGTCCGATCCGGCCTCGGCCGCCACTGCGGGCGCATCAAGTGTTCGAGGCTTGGGCCGACCGCGAGCCGGAGCGGATCGCGGTGGCGGGCGAGGGCGGCCTTGTCCGCTTTGGTGAACTGGAACGCCGCGCCAACCGGATTGCCGCCAGCCTGATCGGGCTGGGCGTCGTCCGCGAGGAGCCGGTGGCGGTGCTGGCCGAAACCGGTCCCGACCTGCCCGCCGCAGTTTTGGGCATCTGGAAGGCGGGGGCGGCCTATCTGCCGCTGGCCGCCGAACAGCCGCCCGAGCGGCTGGCGTTGATGGCCCGCGATGCCGGGGCGCGGATTCTGATCGCGCCGGAAGGTTTGGCGGTGCCACCGGCGCTGGAGGACGCGGTTGGAACGATCCTGCGCCCCCAATCCGACGCAGCGGGGGATGAGGTCGCTCCGCCCCGCCCGGCGGTCGCGGGATCGCCGCAGGACATCGCCTATATCATCTATACCTCGGGCACGACGGGCACGCCCAAGGGGGTGCTGCTTCAGCATGACAGCCTGATCAACGCGATCCTGATGAGCGGGGAGACCTTTGGCCTGACCCCAAACGACCGCTTCGCCCTGGTCGCGACGCCGGGCTTTGATGCGTCCTTGTGGGAATTGGGAATCGGGCTGTTGCTCGGTCTGGCCTTGGTGCCGATCTCGCGGAGCTTGCGTGACGATCCGTGGGCGCTGAAGGCCTATTACGCCCGCCATGGCGTCACGGCGGCGTTCCATGCCCCCTCTTATCTGCGGATCAGTCGGCAGACCCCGTTTCGCGGGATGCGGGTCCTGCTGACCGGCGGTGAGGCCCCGACGCTCGACGATGTCGCCTGCCATGCCGATCAGGCCGCGTTCTGGAACGCCTATGGCCCGACCGAGACCTGCATCTTTGTCAGCGCCGATCTGATCCCCGCCGATTTTGATCGGTCCCGACCGCTGAGCGTGGGTCAGCCGCTCGCCAATACCCGGATTTCGATCCGGCGCGAGGACGGAACCCCGGTACCGCCGGGGGTGGTGGGCGAGGTCTGGCTGGGCGGGGCCGGGCTGGCGCGGGGCTATGCCAACGCCCCCGACCTGAATGCCCTGCGCTTCATCACCGGCCCGGACGGACGGTTTTATCGCACCGGCGATCTGGGGCGGTGGAGCGACGATGGCAGGTTGGAAATCGTCGGTCGGATCGACTTCCAGATCAAGTTGCACGGTCAGCGGGTCGAACTGGGCGAGATCGAGCAGGCGCTACGCGCGGTCCCTGCGATCGAAGAGGCCGTCGTGCTGGTCGAGGCGGCGGCGAACGGGACCAAGGCGCTGTGGGGCTTTGTCCGGCTGTGCCCCGGCGCGGCGATGCCGTCGCAAGAGGAATGGCGGGCCGCGTTGGGGCACAGTCTGCCCTATCACATGATTCCCGCCGCGATCCTGGCAATCGAGACGATTCCACTGACCCTGGCGGGCAAGATCGACGGGGCTGCGCTGCTGGCTCTGCCCCGGTCGCGGCCAGACGACAGCCACCGCACCCCGCCGCAAGGGGAAATCGAAGCGGCGATTGCCGCTCTGTGGGGCTCGTTGCTGGGGACCGACATCTGGCGCGAGGATAATTTCTTCGCCCTTGGCGGCAATTCGCTGCTGGCTGTCACCATCGCCCACCGTCTGTCGGCTGAACTGGGCCGTAAGGTGACGGCGCGCGATCTGTTCGCCGCGCCGGTGCTGGCCGATTTCGCGCAACGGGTCGCGGCGGCGGCCGATGCTGCCGACAGCGGGGCAGGGGAGGATACCAGCGACCGCGCTACCCTGGGCCAAATCGAGTTCTGGACCGCCGAACAGGCCGGGCTCGACACCAGGACCTTTACCATTCCGGTACTGCGCCAAATGGTGGGGGTGCCGCCTGAACTGGAGGCGTGGGCTCAGGCCTGGGCCGATCTGGTCGAGCGTCATCCTTTGCTGCGGGCCTCGTTCCACCCCGACGAAGCGGGCGATCTGCGGATTGTGATTGCCCCCCGGCTGGAGGGGGGATCACAATCGAGGACGCGGCTTGTCCCGATCTTGTTTCCGCCCGCGCCCATATCCGCCAGCGCCAGAGCGTCCCGTTCGCGATGAGGAACCCGCCTTTGTGGCGGCTAGGGCGGGTCAGGGTCGAGAGCAGCGGCGAAATTCTGCTTTGGCTCGGTCTTCATCACGCGATTGGGGACGGCCACTCGGTCGGGCTGCTGCTGGCCGAGTTTGCCGCCCGGCTGCGGGGCGAGCGGCTGGCGCCGCCTGCTGGCCTTTTCGCCCAATCAGCCGGGGCCGAACTGGCCTATCTGGCCGGTCCCGAGGCGGCCGCCGATGCCGCCTTCTGGCGGGCCCGTCTGGCCGCCGTGCCCGATTCCGCGTTCGAGGACGGGCGGCTGGACCATCCCCGTTCGCTGGCGGTACCGCCCGGCAATCATCGCTTCGAGACGCGGCTGGAACCCGCAATCGTCGCCGGGCTGAAAGCGCTGGCCCGTGCCCATGCCACGTCTTTGCACGCGGTGATGATGACTCTGTTGGCGCTGGAGGCGGGGCGGCGCGATGGTCGGACCGATATCGTGCTCGGCTCGCCTGCCTCGCTTCGGGAAACCGAGGCCGAGGGCGGGATTGTCGGCTGCTATGTCAACATGCTGCCGGTGCCGTGCCATCTGCCCCGACCGATCTCGTTCGGGGCAGCGTTGCGGGCGGTGCAGGCGGTGCTGGCCGAGGGCTTGCAGCATGGCCGCTATCCTTTTGCCCGGATCTACCAGGAATGGCACGGCACCAGGACCGGCGTTCGCCATCCCGCCCGCTTCCCCCTGTTCGATCTGGTGGTGACGGAAAACCCGCTCCCGCCTGTCTCAGCGGTGCCTGACCGGTGCCGTCTGGTCCGGCTGGAATCTGCGCCTTATGAGCGGACCGATGCCTCGCCCGGCCAGGATATGGTGCTGACCCACGAAGCGGCGGACGATGGCGGTCTGGTGCTGCAATGGCATGTTAATGCCGCATTGTTTCGTGCCGACAGCGCGGCGGCCTGGTTTAATTCCCTGACCGGCTGGGCGCGCTGGCTGGGCGAGGCGATCGACCGGGCCGAAGCGCCGCTGCCGCCGTTGCTGCCCGCCGAGGCGGCGTGGCTGAGAGACTGCGAGCAGGGAGGTGCGGTGGCCCGTCCGCCGCTTCGCTTTGACCAGTTTTTCGAACACATGCTGGACCAGGGCGGGGCGGAGCAGGGGCGGCGCCCGGCGATCCTGACCCCGGACGGTGATGTCAGCTATGGCGCACTGGAGCAGGATGCCAACGTCATCGCCCATGCCTTGGCGCAGCGGGGGGTGGTGCCGGGGGCGGTGGTCGGGGTGCTGACCGAACGCTCGGCTGCTTTGCCCGCTGCCCTGCTCGGTTTATGGAAGGCGGGCGCGATCTATCTGCCGCTGGCCGCCGATTTGCCGCCCGAGCGGCTGAGGCTGATCGCCGCCGATGCCGGAGCGATTGATCTGATCGCACTGGACGGGCTTGCGGTGCCTCTCGACCTAGCCGCGATCCTGCCCCCACTGCTGCGGCCCGAGGCGATCGATCCGGCGTTTCGCGCCAATCATACCCATCGGCTGGCGCGGGCGGGTGAGGCCGACGCGATCGCCTATATCCTCTATACGTCCGGCTCGACCGGGCGGCCCAAGGGAACGCTGATCGGCCACGATGCCTATCTCAATACAATCCTGGGCGCGGGCGAGGCGCTGGGCCTTGGCCCCGACGATAGGACCCTGGCGATGGCCTCGCCGTCGTTCGATGTCTCGCTGTCCGATCTTGGCCTGCCGCTGGCCTTTGGCGCGGCTTTGTGCTCGGTGCCCTATCCGGTTTTAAGTGCGCCCAGCCGTTTCCGCACCTTCCTGACCGAGATGAAGATCAGCGTCGCCGACATCACGCCGACCTATCTGCGGCTGTTCGACGGGGCCGATCTGCCCTCTCTGCGGGCGCTGGTGACCGGGGGCGAGGCTCCGTTCGCCGCCGATGTCCGGGCCTATGCCGGGCGGCTTTGCTATTTCAACGCCTATGGCCCGACCGAGAACGCGATCACCAGCACGATGGGGATTTTGTCGCCCGATCCCGCGGTCCCGCTGATTGCGGGGCGGCCGCTGCCCAATACCAGCGTGCATCTGTGCGACCCAACGGGGCACAGGGTGCCGCCCGGTGCGATTGGCGAAATTTGGCTGGGCGGGGCTGGGCTGGCCAAGGGCTATCTCGCACGGCCCGAGGCGAGTGCCGCCGCCTTCATCGACACGCCCGAGGGGCGGCGCTATCGCTCGGGCGATCTGGGGCGGTGGAGCGCGTCGGGAGAGCTGGAGATTCTTGGCCGCGCCGACGATCAGGTAAAGCTGAACGGCATCCGGATCGAACCGGGCGAGATCGAACATGCGCTTGGCCGCCATCCCGCCATCGCCCAGGCGGCGGTGGTTCTGGACGGCGCGGCGGGGCAGAGCCAAAGTCTGTGGGGGTTCGTCCGGCTTGCTCCCGGCCACGCCCTGCCCACCGACGCGGAATGGCGGGCTTTTCTGGCCGAATCCTTGCCCGCTTACATGATCCCGGCGGCGCTGATCGAGATTGCCGCGATCCCGCTCTCTGCCTCGGGCAAAGTCGATAAGGCGGCGCTGGGGCGTCTGCTTGCCGCCCGGACGGGGGGGAGGCCTGGGCGCGAGCCGCCGCAAGACGGGTTGGAGCGCGAGATCGCCGTTCTGTGGGGCGAAGTGCTTGGACACGGTCCGGTTTCTCGTGACGATAATTTCTTCGCGCTGGGCGGGCACAGCCTGCTGGCAATCGCGCTGGCGCACCGGCTCGAGACGAGGTTGGGCTATCCGGTGTCGGCCCGCGATCTGTTCGCCGATCCAACCCTGGCCGGGTTCGCCCGCCGGGTCGCGGCCCAAGCCACCCAGCCGCCCGAGGAACTGCGCCGCTCCGACCGTGCCAGCCTGGGCCAGCGCGATTTCTGGGTTGCCGCGCAGGCCGGGTTCGACACGCGCGGCTTCATCCTGCCCCTGATCCTGCGGGTTGAGGGCGAGGTGCCACCGCCGCGTCTCTGGCAGCAGGCTTGGGCGGCGCTGGTCGCCCGTCATCCGGCGCTGCGGACCCGCTTTGCCGAGGATGAAGCGGGCGTGCTGCGCCGGATCATTGCCGAGGACGTCGACGGATCGTTCGAGGCCACCGAAGCCCCTGATCTTGCCGCTGCCCTGGCCGCGATCCGCGCCCGCCAAGGCGAGCCGTTGGCGATGGATTGCCCGCCGTTGTGGCGGGCCGGTCTGGTCACCCTGGCCGGATCGGAGCCGCCGCTGTTCTGGTTGGCGCTGCACCATGCGGTCGGGGACGGCGTTTCGCTGGGGGTGTTGGTCGAGGATTTATCCGCTCTGCTGCGGGGGGAGGATCTGGCTCCGTTGGCCGACATGGTTGCCGTTTCGGTCGGCCGGGAAGAGGGTTACCTCGAATCGCCCGCCAGCCGAGAGGATGCGGCCTATTGGCGGCGTGCGCTGGAAACGCTCGGCGATGGTACCCCGGACGGGGCGCATCCGTTCGACGATTGGCCGCTCGATTTCCCCCGTCCGCTGACCCGGACCGGGCAGGGCGCGCATTGCTACAGCCTGCGCCTGTCTCCCTCCACCACCGCCGGTTTGCGTGAGCTTGCCCGCGCCAATGGGGCCAGCCTCCACGCGCTGATGCTGACCCTGCTGGCCCGCGAGGTGCGGCGACGGACCGGACGGTCGGCCTTCCTGCTGGGAATGGCGGCCTCGACCCGCGAGAGTGTGGCCGAGGCGGAGACGGTCGGCTATGGCATCAACATGATCCCGCTGCCCTGCCGGATCGAGGCGGATGCGCCGCTTGCACCTGCGGTGCGGGCGATGCAACAGACCTTGGCCGAGGCGTTACCCCACGCCCGTTATCCCTTCGCCCGGATGTCTCAGGAGGCGCGGCGCGATCCGTCCCATCCCCCCCATCCGGGCCGGTTCCCCTTGTTTGATTTCGCGGTAACCGAAAATCCCGGCGCGGGCGAAGTGGTCGCACCCGGTCCGGTCCGCTTTGCCGCCGTCACCCTGCCGAGCGGCCCGGAGCCGCGCTACGAACTGCGCCGCAATGCCCCCGCCCAGGACATGGTGCTGGTTCACGAGGCCCAGCCCGACGGAAGTCTGGTCCTGCATTGGTACGTCAATGCGGCCCTGTACGAAGCCGCCACGGCGCGGCGGTGGATCGAGTCGCTGG